>LADO01000040.1 GCA_000961595.1 Peptococcaceae bacterium BRH_c4b | reverse complement strand
GATAAAACAGCACTTAAAGGTTAAAAAGTTTTTTGGTAAAAGCGCCAATGCAGTATACAGTCAGATTTGGATGGTACTTATAACTTACTGCATGCTGCTACTGCTGACCCGGGTTAATCTAAAGGTAAAGAAATCCATGCTGGAGATCCAGCGACTGCTTAAGGAAACTATATTCAAGCCTTTTAACGATTTTTTAGAGATTTTGCAAAAGCAATCCACCAGTACATCCCGAGGCAGGCGAAAAACTAATCATAAAGAGCAATTTGAGCAAGTGTTACATCAGGTTAAAAACGGAGATATCCTTTTCCTTGATATCTATGGCCTGGAGCTAAACTGTCTGTAGAAATCTAAAGCATCTGGAGGATTCTTAAGAACACTTCAAAGAGAAAAACTATTGAAAAATGTGGAGCAGGGTTACCTTTAAGGTGTCGTTGCCTTTTTAAAATATACGGGAAAAATTCTTAGTCAGAATATTCTGTCAAGACTCAATTGAACATATGTTTTTTATTTCTAGGTATTGACTTTTCAAAACGAGTTTTATGCAACGCTACTGAACTGTCATCTTATAATCTGGAGTTACACCAATAATATTGCTATCAAATGCGGCATGGTGTATTTTACAAAGAGAAAGTCCATTTTTTACGATAGGCTCCCCAAGCTCATCGGAATCTGAAATAATATGGGCAGCGTCTAGAAGTTCAGCATATTTAAGGCTACAAAAAGCGCACTGCATGCTATATGCTTCCAGAACCCTCTCACGGAAGGACTTCTGATGCAATCTCTGCTTTATAGTCGATGTAATGTAATTTCGCTTAAAATAAGTACTGTCATCAGCTATATAAGGAACATTATCAATCAGATTATTATTCAAATAATGGCTGATAGAGGCGGAATCGTCTACTGCAAGCGTAAACGATAGCGTTGCTGGCTCATCCCTTATTATAAAAACAGGCCATACCGCCAGATACTTGCCTTTCACTATGCCATGAAAATAAATGAGCGGAACCTGTCTCTTCATGGCCTCACGTAGTCCAACATTATCCCTATGATTCGGATTTATGCCTCTATAATGGTATACTAGAAAACCGTCTTTTGTAAAAAAATCATTATAAGGACCATCGGTGACTGTAGTAATCGACAGCGAAATTAGTTCAAGTATCTTAGGTTTCCATATGCCTTGAGGTCCGACCAAAGTTATGCGTTGACCGTTTAACAAAAAGCCCTTTTCAAGGAGTGAACGCGGAAGTACATCACCATGAATCTGCACTTGCTCTTCTATCCATTTAAATGCAGCAACCCTTATCTGCTCTTCCAAACTAAAACCTACCTTCTTCTTACCTTGAAAGAAACATGTTGACATATTTCAGTTGTATCGTACTTCAATCTTCTACATTTTACCACCAAATCCTTCATTTTCATGGTATCCTGCCAGTCAAATTAGTATATACATCCAAACTTAATAGAAAAACCAATGCAGGAAATGTAATTTTTATCCAGCATTATCCCCGGGGAACCGTCTCAACGCACCAACCTCAACCAGCCTTCGCCCCGCCCAGATAAACTTCCTTCACTTTTTGTTTGTTGGATATCTCATTTACCGCTCCGTGGAAGACTATCTATCCCGTTTCCAAAACATAAATGTAGTGAGCAATTATTAAACCTGGCAGATTTTTTGTTCCACCAAAAGCACCGTTGTACCTTCATGGTTGATTTCCTGAATAACCGTAAAAATCTCTGTCAACCACATGCGGCGCCAGGAGAACTCTAACTTTCAGGTAACCAGCCCTCTGTTGATCGCCTCCCAAAGATACAAGGCCACCACTGTCCGGTAAGGCTTCCACGCCTCCCCGAGACTTTTCATGTCGTCCTTCCCGGGCATGTCATATAAACCGTAAAGCCATTTGATGGCCCTCCGCAGCCCCAGGTCGTCCAGGGGCCAGACATCTGGCCTGCTCAGGGAAAAAATGAGAAACATCTCCGCCGTCCATTTCCCGATCCCCTTCACGCTGGTGAGACGGCTAACAATCTGGTTGTCCTCTAGCCTTTCAAGCTCCGGCAGGATGATTTCCCCCGAGACCACCTTTTGGGACAAATCCCTGATGTATATGATTTTTTGCCTGGACAGACCGGCGCTCCTCAGCGTTTCTTCGTCAAGGGATAGCACGGCTTCCGGTGTGGCCCCGCCGCAGGTTTGGACGGTCCTGTTCCAGATGGTTAGGAAACAGGTATGGTTTCTCCATATACAAATGAAGGACGCGAGGTGGATGAAAGCCGGCCGAAGCAGCTATCGCGCCCTGCGGGTCTGAGTTGACATTTGCCTGTAGAGAGTGTTGATTTATTATTGAACAGTGTTTAAAATATATACATAGTTAAAAGAAGGCACAGGAGGAGTGTTCGGGTTTATGAAATATGTGTTATGGTTTTTATTGCTTATTTTAGTGGTAGTGATTGTTTCAACAGTCACAGCCCGGTTCTTGTTTGCAAAAAAAGCAAAGGCGGAAGTAAAGGAGCTTTATAAGAATGCTGATATCCGGAAAAGTGAAGTAGTTACCAAAGAAGATCTAAAAGACTTGCCGGTCTGTGTGCAAAAGTGGTTGGAGAGCTCCCAGGTTGTAGGCAAAGAGAAGATTCGAACTGTCAGGTTAAAACAAAAGGGATTAATGAGAACGGAACCCCAAAAACCATGGATGCCCTTTGAAGCTGAACAGTATTTTAATGTTGAGAGGCCTGGCTTCATCTGGTTTGCCAACGTCAAGGCTGCCCCGCTCACACATATTGCCGGGAGAGATAAGTATTACGAAGGCAAAGGCAATATGTTGATTAAGATTATGTCGCTGATTAAAGTGGCGGATGGAGTAGGAGAGGAGATGGATCAGGGAGCGTTGGTAAGGTATCTGTCGGAAACCATGTGGTTTCCAACGGCGGCTCTAAACGATTATTTTAAATGGGAAAGCATAGATGATCGGTCAGCAAGAGCAACCATGACCTATCAGGGAGTAACCGCCTCTACAGTCTTTGTCTTTGACCAACAGGGGAATCCAGTTAGTTTTTCTGCTAAAAGGTACCGGGATCAGGGAGGCAAACTCACATTGGGTGACTGGTATACCCCGGTTCACAAATATAAAGAATTTAATGGGATACGTATACCCGCTGAAGGAGAAGCAATCTGGAGACTGCCTGCCGGCGATTTTAGTTATATTAGATTAGAGATTACGGAAATTGAATACAACAAGCCGTTTATTTATTAGGGTGTGAGTCAAAAGGCGGTGTGTGAATGGGTATTAAGGAACGGAAGCAGAGAGAAAGGGATGAACGGCGCAGTTTGATACTTAATGCAGCCAATGAGATTATTGCCGAAGAAGGGTTAGAGGGCCTTTCAGTCAGAAAAATTGCTGACAGGATCGAGTATTCTCCGGGCATAATCTATCATTACTTTGAAAACAAGGATGACATCTTACAGAATTTCCTGATTGATAAATACCAGGAAATTGTTAATGAGCTGCGTTCAGTGGAAATAAAAACCCACGACCCGGAGATAATGTTCAAGGAAATTATGAAAAGTTATACCAAATGGGCAATGAAAAACCGTGAAATATATAGGATCATCATGTTTAATGATTCACCGGGTGTGCTTGAGTATACTTCTGTTCTCTGCCAGGGCGCCACGGGGAAAAGACAGGCAATAAAAATGCTGGCTCAAGCGGTAAAGACATTTATTAATGACCCTGAGAAAGATGATGAATTCTTTGAATTAAGAGCCCAGGTAATCTGGACATCGTCCTTCGGCCTGATCATCAGGATGATCATTGAGGATATTCCTGAAGAACAACAAGAACGTTTTATTGCAGGTTATGTTGAATTAATAACCAATGGATTAAGGGCTGGCAAAACTCCATTGATTTAAATTAGGAATGTATGTTCACATATTTGTAAGTTGAGATTTTGAAAAACAACACTCCCGCCATTTCCCCTCTGTTTTCTATAATTTTTTTCACGCTCCGGAAAAGGTATCGTTTCGCTAAGCCCTCATTTAAGCGTTCTTATAGTCAAAAAAATCATATTCCCTTGTTTTTTAACCATTGATTTTTTGTTGGATCCCAGTAAAGGAAAAATTCTTCTTCATTACATATTGACTCAAAAATTGGTTGTAAAAAGGCTTTGATTTGGTTCATAACATCTTTAAAAAGTTTAGGACTAATTACACGGATTCGTTTTTCGAAATTGCTCCACTCACGTTGCTTTTCATCGCTGTTAATAAAAAGTTCTTGAAAAATCGGTTGATTTCTCTCGAAGGGGGTTTTTCTTCTTTGGAAAGTTTGGAATATCGCCTCCTGGAGGACCCTGCCTTCAAAAGTTTTTCTTTTTGAGAGGGTATAGATGTCATAAAAGTCCTTCATCCTGCTGTTTAGAAAAGACAGTTTGATCATTGCCTCGAATTTTTCAGCTATGGAAGATTCAAGGGAGTAAGCCTTGATTACTGGTATTTCCTCTGTTTCCAAGAGTATCGGAAATACAATTTCGGCTGGTTTTGGAATGACCACGTCACCAAAGCCGATATCTATACGCAGGCGGTTTCTGACATTACCGAGGGTACAGGTGATTCCTGCCCTTACTCCTCTGTACAGACCGTGTTCCAGAATGGTTTCAATTGTGATATCATCGGTGCGAAAAAAAAGACCGTCACCACACCGGGTCCTGCCTATTTCCGAAATGATTTTTATCAGATTCTCGCGCCGGTTCTGTATTTTATAAGCCAGGAAGTCCATATCCACCGTTGGCCTGGTGTTAAATTTGTCGATGCAGAATAATAAAAGGCCTCCTTTTAATAAAAAGTTATCTGCGAAAGGGGATACCGATAAACGGTAAAGAAATCTCTCCTGCATATATAGAATTAAAATTGAATTATAGTCAATGCCGTTTTCTTTGGCTATTTTTTTCAATTTGGCCTGTACTGAAGCTGGTTTATTCTTTATCTCACTCATAATAAGACCTCAATATATATCTGGACTTGCTTGGTCACGCCACATATTTCAGCATATTTCATGAGCAGCTCCAGGTTGCGGGTATGGCTCTTTATATATTGAAGCATCATCTCCTTGATGATGTCCTTTCCAAGCTGTTTACGATATCTCATGCAGTCACATATGGTTTTCTCCTTGCTATATATCTTTACCTCGTGCCTGCCGATTTTAATTTTTTCAATGCCAGCGTTAAAAACCTTTGGTGAAAAATAATATAATTTAACCGGCGGGTAATCGGGTAATTTTACTCTGGACTTTCTGCCAATAGCGACAGATATTTCCCACGGCTTATAGGTAGTCAGTTCATAGTAAGCCAGGGCGTACTGCAGGCAGATGACGCCGTTCGGGATGGCCATTGCGACATCGAGCAGGGCAGAACCGGCAGTGTTTTCCGTATCTATCCAGCGGTATAGGCCTCTTTTGATACGCTCAATTTCTCCCTTTTTAAGGAGGTCATTAAGGTATATATTATGGATGCTGGCCTGGGTGATGTCCTGAGTGCGGGCATAGCCGTTATTCTTCTTAAAGATATTGTGGATTTGTTTGTAGGTAACTTCTTTCATGTGGCATGAACACATCCTGATAAATTCATCGGCAGTTTATTAATTCAGTATTAAATACAATCATTTCTTGAAGTAAGAAAGCTTAAAATTCAGGAATTTTGCTGATTTGGCTGGGCTCTGGTTTTGATAAATATAAAGGCATATGTGCTTAGCTGCCGCAATTTGTATCATTATTATAACCACTTCTAGTTATAAATGAAAGGTAAATTTCTATATAGTATTGATAGTTGATATCATAGACACAGTGGTTTGTTTTTCCATTCATGGCTACATTATATCATTAGGAACGGGTGTTTGGAAATTTATTAATATGTACCACGGACTCAATCCGTGGTTTTAAAGATTATTACGAACAACAAGAACCTCATCAGATTTGGCACAGATACTGTTAATACATGCAACAACAAAAACACGGCCCAGGGTGCCTGCGGGCACCTGCCAAAGTATCTCAGCAACCCCGGTAACCGCACTGGGGCAATCAACTCCGATCAGTCGGGCGAGTTCACAAGTTTCGGTGCCGGTAGGTTCCAGGAAAAAGAAGGCACGGGAGACCGGGCGGGTAAATGTGGCCCGGACAATTACACGGGCAATAAGCTAGACAGCCCCGTTAACCGTGGGTAGCGGTTGGCCCGTTTCTGACAGGAATCCAAGTGTAAGGACGCGTAACTGACCATTTGGTGCAGGTGTGGGTGTAACGGTGGGGATGCAGATCACCTGACCTACATAGATAATGTTGGGATTTACGATCTGCGGGTTGGCAGCAACAATCTGCTGGACTGTCACTCCAAATCTTTGAGCAATGTTGAAGAGTGTATCTGAAGCCTTTACGGTGTAAAACTGACCGTCACATTGTTGGGGCGGAGGCGGGACCTGCCCTGCTATGGCAGGAATCATAGCGCTAGTATTCTTATCATTACTCAACTGTATTGCCTCCCTCGCTGATAGTTTTATTTATACACTATATGCGAAGGATAGAGTTGGGTGTTTTGGCATTTATCCATAGACTTGTCAAAAAATCAGAGAATGGATATTCAACTTGCTTTTCTTAAACAGTGGGTTTTGTGAACTACCCCTCCCTTCACTTCACTCAGGAAGGGGCTTCCTGGATCAAAGCAAAGTTCATAGGGTTCCTGGTTCATCGTAAGCCCCAACGGACCTAACTCCCAAGGCATATACCGCCGTTCCGGCGGCAAGATTTTTATTGCAAACTATGAGGCTTTAACTTTATACAAAATGTTTATAGCTGCATTATGATCCCTGTCTAATACCAGACCACAGTGTGGGCATGCATGGGTTCTCACGGACAAGTCTTTCTTGACAATATTTCCGCACCGGCTGCATTGCTGACTGGTGCCA
This sequence comes from Peptococcaceae bacterium BRH_c4b, assembly GCA_000961595.1. Lineage (GTDB taxonomy): Bacteria > Bacillota > Desulfotomaculia > Desulfotomaculales > Desulfocucumaceae > Desulfocucumis. Next base: position 22,782 of record LADO01000040.1, on the reverse strand, counting down.
TGAGGCATAACCTTTGTTACTTCCCTACCGGCACTTTCAGCCTTATAGGTCAGCATCGAGACAAATTCGCCCCACCCGGCGTCAGTTATGCTTTTGGCCAGGTTGTGATTCTTTACCATGTTCTGTATTCGCAGATCTTCCACCGCTATCTTGCCGTATTTCCAGGCTAACTGACTGGATACCCTGTGATGGAAGTCTTTACGCTGGTTACGCACCTTTTCATGTTGTCGGGCAAGTTTCTTCTTGGCCTTGATACGATTTTTAGAGCCTTTCTTTTTGCGGGATACGCTTCTTTGCAGTGTTTTTAGCTTTTTCTCCGACTTTTCCAGGTGTTTCGGGTTGGATATGGTTTCACCGTTTGATAGCGTGGCAAATTCCTTTACCCCCACGTCTATCCCAATTGCCTGACGGTTCGGCGAATACAAAACCGGGTATTCCTCTACCGCCAGTACAGCGTACCATTTACCTGAATACTCTTTTTTTATGGTGCAACTCTTTACCGTGCCGGTAATCTCCCGGTGTGTGGTAATCTTTACCATGCCGATTTTGGATAGCTTAAGCATGTTATCCTGAAAAGAAGCACCTAAACCGTCACCAAACTGGGTATAGGTAAGGGACTTATACTGTCCCGGCCCTTTATAACGAGGGTAGCCTGGCGGGCAAAAACTGCCACCCTACAATTGCTTTTAACCTCCGGATAGTCACGGAATATCAATCCAACCCGGCCGAGGTTGACTTCAAGGAATTGATGAACTTGGATAGTTGAACTGCCGGCTTAGAGGAAGAAATTATGTGTATGTAGTCCATGTCGGTTTCCTGTTCTATTATTTATACGCCGAATCTGCCGGCTGTCATATCATTGACTTCCTTTAGTACTCTATTACCTCCGGTGTGAGTACCTTACGTCGGTACTTAACGCAACAAACATAGTGGAACTGTAGTGCACAGACTGAGTGGCAGCCTTTATCTATAGTGTATTTCATAGTTGCATTATACCAGATAAGCTAGCACAGAACAAATGTTTTTATGCCAATATTATACTGCCCCGCCATTCATCCCCCACCTTCGCTCTTGCTATCTCAAGCTATGAAGGCTCAGGAAGGGGACTTCTGGCGGGTTGAGTTAAAGGGTATTACCTTACCCTTGGTCTTCCCGGGCAATTTGTTGTGGCAAGACCCACAGCCTCCGCTACAGCCGGTTTTGTTACCGACAAATACTTTACGCCAAAATACCTGCCATTTATCTTCTACTTGCTCTACCCTGGTCTCCACTTCATATTGGGGACCGCGTTTTTGACTGGCCAGTCTGGCTTCTGTAGTAGCAACAATACTTCCAATTTTTAACGCTTTCTCCTCGGAATCATATAATGTCTTTAATTTTACCCACTCCATTATGAATCGCTCCCTTTCCTTCTTGATAGCTATTATCAGGAGTTACAAAAGTCAGCAATGGTTGCGGCCTACGGGATGGCATCTAAATATCCCGCATTTCAACAACCGGCGCCATTCAGCCATTTCAGGGCGCCCGGGGTTTTCTCCCATGCCTCTTTGGCATCATGGACATAAATGACTGCTTCCTCAGGAGACCCCCAGCTGTAAGAATCGGGCTCCCTGAAGGGCAGGAACTTTTTTTTCAGCAGGTATTCCGGCACATGGCAGTTTGTGTGCAGAGCCTCTTCCAAGTATTGGTTTGCCTCGCTGCCGGCCCCCCGTGTCCGGAAAAACCAAAGCGCCCTGCTGTAAGCCATAAAACAGGAGCATTCATCAGCGTTTTCAGCCAGCAGTTGACCGGCTTCCCGGTCCAGTCCCTCAGCCAGCAAACAGTTTACCAGCTTATAGCGCACCCCCTGGTTGTCGTTGGGATTCAAGCTCAGCATTTCCCTGAAATGAACAATGGCCTCCGGCCACTCTCCCACTTTCCAAAGTGTCTCCGCCAGGCCGTACAGGGCGCGCATATACGGCCTGGTCTCAATATATCCCCAGAAATGGCCTGCATACTCTTTAAACTTATTGTCCCCCAGAGCCAACCGTCCCGCCCGGACACCCTTTTGATAGAACTCCAACGCCTCCCTGGGAAAGTCACTTTCCATGGCCAGCAAGACATAAGCGTCCGCACAGTATGGAGACATGGACAGCGCCTTGCGGGCCATGTTCAGGCGCACGTCCCTGTCCAACATCTCCCAGGCATCATAGATCAGGTCCTGTGCCCGGGACAACTTTTCTTCCGAAAATGGTTTCCCTTCGGTTCCATCCTGCCCGGTCCTTTTTCCTCTGCGCTTCGTTACCGGCTTGTCCGGCAGGTTGATTAAAGGGAGTCCGCCGTCATCTCCGGCTTCCACAGCAAAATACTGCATGAATTCCTCAGCGCCAGGGGGCTTCTTAGGATGGCCGGCGGGCAGGTTCTCCTTCCACAGGCCAAACTTGCCGTCAGGATATGAAGGCTTTATCATGTACCGGTATAGTTCCTGTCTAAACCCGTTGATTCCCGCAAGGGTATGATCAACGGTCCTCCCCATCAGGAAATAAAGATTCTCCTCGATATCCCTCAGGATTCTGATTCCTGAAGCAAAGCCGCTGGGAGGGTTTAGCGGCCTGATTCCCAGCTTTTCCACTCCCCTGTATAACCCGGGGGAAGAGATGTTTTTGGGTATAAACAAAAAATCGGGCATCCCCCATAAATACTTATTCTCCCCGGCATCCTCCCTCCAGGCCAAGTGCAAAAATTCCGCCAGAGGAGCAAGCGACCTGGTGGATGCGACCTGAAAGACAAAACTGCCGCTGAAGTGGTCCCGCAGCACGTAATACACCAGGCGCTCCCTGCCGGTTTTGGGGAGGTTTTTTATATTGACTTCCGCAGGCTTTTCCTGGTACTTAACAAATCCGTCTCCGGTCACATAAAGATGCCTGGATACTGATACTAATAATTGGTAAAGCTGGTTGGAATACTTCGAAATAATCTTATGTTGCAATGTAAGCCCCCCTGACTTGGAACCGTCATGTAGGTCCGATTACCTGACCGCTTCCTCATACTCAGAAAAAGCCATATACAAAATCAGGACCATTTCAACAAGGCAATTCAACAATTCAACAACCGGCACCTAAACAAACTGATTTTCGGCCCTCCGCAGCCCCAGTGATCCTCTTTGGTTGTTTCCTGTTTGGCCTCTATTAAGTCATCACTGAATTCATCGTCTTCGCTGCTCTCCTTATCAAACTGTACCGGAGGGATAACCTTGTTCAACTTCACCGGCACCTTTTCATAAAGAGCGGTCGCCTTAACATGCCAGCATAATGACAGAAAAAAGATCGGGAAGATTTATGAATTTATTAAAAAAGTTTTTTAAACAAATCGGTACTATAGTCACGAATATCGGATATATTCAGCATGTTATACTTTGATTTAATCCCGACAAAATAGTTCGCGATTAGTTCTTTATTTATAATCATATCAGAGACTTCGTTATCACCAAGACCTCTTCTCGTAACCCTCCATGGAGTTTCAATGTGAGTCATCTTTTCCAACACCTTACCACTATAACATGCAAAGTTGGTAATGACACTATCAATTATTTCTTTTTCGGGCATAGAAAGATTAATTTCTCCATAATTAACATTGCTTTCTTCAATAGGATTATATCCATGGTCTTTATATTTGTAGTAAATGTTTCTATAAACAGGGCCATGCACCCAAGCTTCACAATCGTCTTTGAACAAATATTCCCCCTGAAAAGCCTTATAAAATCCCTGGACGTAATAAAGAAGCTTCTGTAGTGCTAGAGGTGTTACCTCTGCACAATTGTTCAACAAATATTTAACAAAACTATCTATCTTGCCTTCATTTTCAAGTTCAAATGTCTTCTGAACAGTACCATTATCAATTTTTTCTAAAGCCTGTTTACAGACAGTGTATGCGTGAGTTGTAATCTTCTCTTTATTCTTTTCTAATATTTCGGCCATATAGTTTGGATCATAAAGAATCTTCTTAAGGGTTTCAGAATACTGTTTAGTTGGGATATCTCTATTTAGATATCTGGTGACAGTAACTTCCCCCCATCCTAATAATAAGGACAATGGTCTTTTGCCGATTTTGTACCTTTCCAGTATACTTTCGATCTCAGACACTGAAATGAGTTTTTCCTGTTCTCGAAAAGCTATATCAAGCATTTGCAGATTGTAATCGCGAACGTCAGCCACAAAAAGTTCGTCTTCGCATTCACTGCAGAATGCAACTCTACCAGTGTATTTGATTTCTTTTCCTTTAATGATTTTAGTTTTTTTTTCTTCTTTAACCGAGTATTCCACCATGTCATGGCATTTTTCGCAGAAACCTATCATTTTAATTCCCCCTTCTGCTTCATTGAAATTTTTAGTAGTCTCCTCAATTTATCAAAATATCTATTTGAAAAGATAAGTTATAGGTTTATTCCTTTTATGGAATGATACGACAATCATATATTCTTCTCCGCGCCTTGTTTTGGTCATATTTGTTTTTATATATATTTCGACACATTCCAAAGTTCCCCAATTATCAAGTTCATATTCTTTGCAAAATATGTATAATCGTTCATGAGCAAATTCTTCTTTTTCATTATCCACAGCATAGCAAAAATCATCAAATTGAAGACTTAAAAGGATTTCTTTTTCTTTCTTAGAATCTATTTTGTATTCTTCTATGAAATCATTATTTTCTTGCCTATTTTCATTTTTTGATATCACATACATTCCATCAAGGACTAATCTTCTTAAATCGTCAAGGTATTTTTTTATCTCTTCAGGGGTAAAATCCACATATTTCCTGGTCTCTCTTTTTCCGGTACTCAAATACTCTGCTCTCCTTCACAGTATCATACCCAAATGATACACTACATATACTAAAAAAGCAAGAATAATGTATCAATTAAACATAAAAAATGTATCAATTAAAATAACCAGCAATGCCTTGTAATCATCTGAAAAGACAGAGAAAAACACCTCCGCCGTCCATTCTCCCTCTGCTTTCTAAATGGCGGTGGGAATTCCCGCTTCGGCCAGGACGGCCGAATCCATCCAGCCGCTGAACCCGGTGTATTCAGGAGGTTTGTTAAATACCCCTTCATATGCCGCGGCCAGGGTTTTAACAATCAGTTCATCCCCGGACACTTCCAGGGGCGGCCGGTTCTCATAGGCACAGCCAGCGTGGCCGAATCCCACCTGCTGGCCGCCCAACTGAAGAGGGCAGGCATCTATTGCCGTGTTCTGAATGCCCGCAATGATGAGCTGGAGGCGGAGATCATCGCCAGAGCGGGTGAATTCGGGGCGGTAACCGTTTCCACAAACATGGCCGGGCGCGGGGTGGACATCCGCCTGGGAGGCGGCCGGCCGGAAGAGTGGGCACGGGTGGCAAAGCTCGGGGGTCTATACGTCATAGGCACAAACCGGCATGAGAGCGTCAGGATTGACAACCAATTGAGAGGCCGGGCCGGGCGCCAGGGCGACCCGGGCTCTTCCAGGTTTTTCATCAGCCTGGAGGATGACCTGATCCGGCGCTTCGGGATTTTTAAAGCAATACCTCCCCGGTACCGCGCCCTCAAGCACGGGCGCCATGGTTTTGTCGAACCCGTAAATCTGCATCATTGCCGTTCACGATATAAAACACCAGATAGTTTTGCACTATCAGCATGCGGTAGCCCTTCACCCTCAACACCGGGCTTTTCAACAGCGGACAACATCAAAACGGTGTATATAATTTAATATTAAAATTAATAGATGAAACGAAAAACCTAATGTTCAATAATACTTAACTCTGTCATGGGGAAGTGTCGCAGGTTTTTCGTAACCAAGGTAAGGGAATGCTCGACAGCAGTTGCAGCAATAAGAGTGTCAGAAATGCTAAGGGTAATTCCCTTCCTCTGAAAATCCCGCCTATAAAGACCTGCCCTTTTTGCTGTCCTATATTCGATGGGACAATAATTCATTACTTCTAAAAACTCTTCAACCTTAGGCAGTTCTTCAGGGCGGACACCTGAAAAAATTTCTGCCACCACTATTGTACATACAAAAAGAGAGCCTTCTTGTGACAATTTATCAAGGAAAACTATAGCCTCCTGGCGGCCCCGAAACAAATCTATAAGGATGGTTGTGTCCAAAAGAAAACCGTTATTATTCGCCAAAGAGATCTCTCCTCCTGGCATCAGATTCCTCTCTTATTTTTCGCACCCAATTCGAAGTGTCTTCCGATGTTTTAATTTCAGGATAATCCTGCTCGTTAAAAATACCTGCCACATTACGAATAGCCCTCATTTGCTTTAACCTATATAATTCTTTACGTGTAGCATCAATAATGAACTTACTTCTATTACCATCATCAATATATTTATCCAGTTCAGTTAAAAGGTCGGCAGGAAATCTAATAGGTGTCAATTTAGTTTCCATTTTTTATCTCCTCCTGTATATACATATTTTATGCTTAGTATATACACAACTTAACTCTTTTGCAAGAGATCTGGTTGTTGAAAAAAGTTGATGATTTCCCCGGCCATTTTCCCTCTGCTTTCTATAATCTTTTTCACGCTCCGGGAACAGGTGTGGTTTCGCTAAGCCTCTCTTTGCCGTTCAAAGATATTTTCTTTAAAATCACCGATTCAAGCTGGACAAATGACCCGGTCCTTGCCGGCGAGAAAATCGTCAGCGCCGTCCAGATACAAGCGAAGGGCGCGAGGTAGACGCCAGTGAAGGGCTCGTGATACAGAAAAACTCCTATAACCAGCGCAATAGCCGGAGCGATAATTTCCCCGAATCAGTTTGGTGAATAAGCCTATTTTAGTACATATAACTTGTAATGCAATAGCGGCGCAGCCACTTTATTGAACCAAACATTTGTGAACCACACGGTTTTACTTGATTAACAGAAAAATATATAATAAATTTCCAGGATGATAAATACAGGGTTTTGCCGGCGCTTATTTTAGGCTAGTCTTTTAACGGGAGGCAGCAGGAAATGATAAATTCACTGATAGGATTGGCGGCGGGGTTTTTCGGTGGTCTTGTGGGCCTTGGCGGTGGGGTGATAATGATCCCACTAATGGTGGGCGCCCTGAAAATGGGACAGCACAAGGCCCACGGCACAAGCCTTGTGGCGCTGGTCTTCACCGGAATAGCAGGGTCTTTCACTTATGCCTTTAATGGTTCGGTGGATATACCGGCCTCGGTCCTTTTGGCCTCCACCGCCATATTCACCGCCAGGGCCGGGGCGCGCTTCGCCAATGCCCTTCCCGAATGGCAGCTCAAGAGGTCCTTCGGCGGATTTTTGATTCTGGTCTCCCTGCTCCTGCTCCTGAAACCTTACCTGCTCCATGTTTCTGAGCCCACCACAGGATGGCTGAAAATACTTGTACTCTTATTGACGGGGATCTTCACCGGCTTTCTCTCCGGGATGATGGGTGTCGGCGGGGGGACGATCATGGTACCGTCCATGGTGCTGCTCATCGGGTTCACCCAGTACACCGCCCAGGGCTGCTCCCTCCTCGCCATGGTTCCGGTAGGAATTGTAGGCGCATACACCCACTGGCGTTTGGGGAACGTCAGCGCAAGCATCCTGCCGGGATTAATCCCGGGCATTCTTTTAGGCACATACCTGGGCGGCTCCCTGGCCCATATCCTGTCTGAAGGGTCTTTACGCATTATCTTCGCCGCCGTGCTAATCTGGACGGGTGTAAAATATTTAAGGACACCCAAACCTCAGTCAGACGAGGGGTCGATTACAGTTGAAAAAAGGGGAGTTAGAAATTAAATATCCCACATTTCAACAACCGGCGCCATTCAGCCATTTCAGGGCGCCCGGGGTTTTCTCCCATGCCTCTTTAGCATCATATGGTTTCTCCATATACAAATGAAGGACGCAAGGTGGACGCCGGTTATCGGACTCATTGTTTTTCACAGTAAAAACTCATATTGCCTGCGCCCGTATAGAATGCGGCGAATTTCCACCCGGTTGCCGTTCACGATATAAAACACCAGATAGTTATGCACTATCAGCATGCGGTAACCCTTCACCCTCAACACCGGGCTTTTCAACAGCGGACACCGTTCAGGCATTTGTGATTGCGAGCTGATACCTTCCACAATTTCGTCGTACAGCTTGAGCGCTGCATCCGGCGACAGCTCGTTGACATAATAAACAATATCCTGCAAATCCTTCTTCGCCGAGGGAAAGATCAGTAGCCTATAGTTTTCCATGAACACTTGCCCTCAGCTTCTTCGCGACCTCCAAGAAGTCCTCGCCGGCCGCGCCGTTGGCAATCTCAGCCTCTGCTTCAGCCAGCTTTCCATAGAGTTCAATGAGTGCCTGCTGCCTCTCGTATGTTTCTATACTCATTACCACCATATCGCCTACACCGTTTTTTGTAATAAAAACCGGCTCACGCTCCCTGTGGCAAAACTCTGAGATTTCATTGGCATTATTCCGCAAATCTGAAATTGGCCGGATATTCGGCATGATATGTCCTCCTTGCTCTCAATTTGATTCTATCGCCTTTTCCAGGTGTCACCCGGGCTCGTGAATGCTGATTCCTTAAGGATTTCTGAAAAAGTAAATCATAACATTATACTCCTTGCTGATATTTTTGTTGATACACTATATGCAAAGGATGGAGTTGGATGTTTTGGCATTTGTTCATAGTACTTGTCCAAAAAGCCCTTTCATAATTCACATTCTTATTTCGCTATGCCCGCTACGCTTCGGGGATGCTCGAACCGTCCTCATGGCTCCGCTAACCTTTAAATTACGCTGTAATGCTAGCCAACATCATACCTAATGGAAATAGGTGTCACCACTGGTTCTATTTTCATAAGCTATAAATTATTATACTTTCTTATACAAAAGTATTTACAGGGGTGAAAATTATGGCAGATCCAAAGGAACCATTTAGTGGGGAAACCGGAAAGGTATCTAAGGCAGCGTTTGCAATAGAAAATGCCGGCGCTGAAACGAAGAAAAAAGATAGCAGTGAAAAGCTGCTGAATGAGCACAGCCAGATGAAAAAGTTAGAGGCACAGAAACGACAGGAAGCACAGCGAGAACGTCTGAACAGACCAAATTTTCTTATCCTAATGGTAGATGAGGAACGCTACCCGCCTGTTTACGAAAACCCCGAATTACAGGCCTGGCGCAAAAAAAACCTGCTAACCCAGGATCTGCTGCGCAGCCACGGGCTGGAATTCAAACGCCACTATGCCGGCAGCACTGCCTGTGCGCCCAGCCGGGCCACCCTGTTTACCGGCCAGTACCCGTCGCTCCACGGCGTTACCCAGACCGACGGCGTTGCCAAAACTGCCTTCGATACAGACATGTTCTGGCTGGACCCGAATACCGTTCCCACCATGGGCAACTATTTCCGGGCCGCCGGATACAGAACATTTTATAAGGGCAAATGGCACATTTCCGAAGAGGATATACTGATTCCCGGCACTAAAAACTCGCTTCCCAGCTACAATACCACCACCGGCGTGCCGGATCCGGAAAAGGAGAAGATTTACCTCTTTGCCAACCGCCTGGACAGATTTGGCTTCAACGGATGGATCGGCCCGGAACCTCACGGGAGAGAACCGCACAATTCGGGGTCGTCGGCGGCCGTCGGAGTCAGTGGCCGGGACGTGGTATATTCCCGGGAAGCTGTTGACTTGATCAGGGCACTGGACAAACAACAAACAGAATCTTCCACGGAACTGCCGCCCTGGCTCATCGTGGCCTCCTTTGTGAACCCCCACGATATCACCCTGTTCGGTGCCATCACCAGACTTGCCCCCGCATTCAATTTCACAGTTGACCCCTCGGTTCCACCGGTTCCTCCGGCCCCTACTGCGACGGAATCCCTCAGCACAAAGCCGCGCGCTCAACGAAGTTACCGTGAAGTATACCCCAAGGCGTTTCAGCCTTTGCGGGACAGCGAATTTTACCGCAGGCTATATTACCAGCTACAAAAGAACTCTGACCGGGACATGTTGAGGGTCTTTGAAACCCTGCAACGCTCCTCCTTCTACAATAATACCATTGTCATCTTTACTTCCGACCATGGGGATTTACTGGGCGCGCACGGTGGTTTGTTCCAAAAATGGTATTGTGCCTACGAGGAGGCGCTGCACGTTCCTTTAATCATGCATAACCCTGTTCTTTTCAATGACCGCAAAAGTGTAGAAATTTTAACCAGCCATGTGGACATACTGCCCACTATGCTGGGCCTGGCCGGAGCCGATGTGAATAAAATACAGGAGAAATTGCACATCAATCATACCGAGGTACATCCCTTGGTAGGCCGGGATTTCACGCCTCTGATTCTGGGCGAGGGCAAGCCCCAGCGGGCCGGGGAACCACTGTTTTTTATGACCGACGATGATATCACCAGGGGCCCAAACCAGGTGACTGTGCTGGGACAGCCATACAACTCGGTAGTTCAGCCCAATCACCTCCTGACTGTTATCGCAGATATTCAAACAGATGAAGGCAAACAAACCTGGAAATATTCCTGCTACTACGATAACCCGCAGTTCTGGAGCGACCCCGGTACCAGTGACGAAATTGTCCGCCAGGCAGACGACTCAACCAACTTGCATAATGGCGTAAAAGCTTCGCTGTGTATAACCAGCGTAAAAACGCAACCTGTACCCGAACAGTTTGAAATGTATAATCTAACCGAAGACCCCCTGGAAACAAAAAACCTGGCACATCCCCAATTCGCCACTCCTGAAACAAAAATAATGCAGCGAGTGCTGGCAAACCTGCTGGAAGAACAGTGCCGCCAAAAACGGCTGGCCCCCACCAGCGGTACAGTGCCCGGCATGCCCTCTTGCGGCGACATTTGTCAGGGTACCAACCTAATTTTTCGTCAAAGCAACCGGCTTGCCGTAACCGGAAGCAGAGTGCCACTGCCGCGCAATCAATAATAAGGGAGGGGAAGCACGGGGACGGTCCTCATGCTTCCTCACGCCTTGAATATCAAATTGGGTGAAATACCTAAAATCCTGGCTTGCCGTTGTGTCAAGTTTTCTATCTCCTTAACTTTCGATATTATCTCATCCTCTGAGACTTTGGAAAACTCTTAATTTGGGCTATTTCAAATGCAGAAATAATCTTTTTTATCTCTGCTCTAGCTTGTTCATCTGTTAATCGTTAAGTTGTTTCATTATCCAAGCATCTGTCCTCATTTTTTGCCTCGTTAAATTCCTTGAATCCGGCTATAGCACTTGCCCTTTCCTCGGGAAACATACTCAGTATCAGTTCAACTATCTAACAATCCCGGTGGATAGGTTTTCTCTCCGTAATACTCAACGCAACTGCTCCACTTCCCCCCTTGCTTCCCCCGAAGGACTATTTCATAGACGACAGGCTTATTTTTGAAAGAATCGCCCACTTTCTGTATAACCGCTTTAACGATCCCCGGCATGCTTCATAGTTATCCAGCGTTTCCCTGAAGAGCCGGCGCGCCCTTTCTTTATCGTTGGCGCCTAAAAACAGTTTACCGGCCTGATAGAATGTTTTTGGGGAGCCGTAAAACAAAAGTTGTTTATAAGCATGCTCTATTTTCGCATCGGGCTGTTTTTCTTCCAGGAAGATTCTGATGAGGTATATATAAGGCTCTCCTGAGATGGCTTTGGGATTGGCCTGAACCGCTTTTTCAATCTCTTTTTTTCCTTCCCCAATCTTTCCAAGGTGATAATACGAGGCACCGAGGTAGAAATGGAAAAGAGGGTGCCCGGCCATCTTATTGGAAGCACTCTCCAAAAAAGACGAGGCCTCCCCGTATTTTCCCTGACGGAAATAAGTCTCCCCCAACTCCAGATAAGCTTCGCCGTTTGCCGGGTTTACCTCAACCTCTTTATGCAGCTGCCTAACTCTGTTGGCCCGCCGCAATGGTTCGAAAAAGTCCGGCAGGATCCCGATAAAGCGACGCTCGGCGAAGAAAAAAATTAGCAGTATGATGACCAGGGCGAGTAGGGGATTTCCGGTTAATATGGACAAAAGCATGAACAGGCCGAATGTTTTCATGATTACCTCCCAGCAAATAATATACGTTTTTTATACTCGTACTTATTCTAAAACATATTGAGATATTTTTAACTTACCCGCCGGGAAGTCCCCATCCTGAACCTTCCTTGCTCGCGAAGCGAGAGTGAAGGGTGGGGTGGTTCACTGTTGTTATTCCCTCTTGATAACCTAAAATTTCGTAGGTCATTTTGGATATTTTGGGGGCCAGGCTTTTTCATGTTACTTTTTGCTTTTGTATGAATAAATTCTCCAAGTAAAGCTTGACCCCCTCCTAAAATGTAAATTTTTTACCAAAACCTCACAATTCTTATTATAATATATAAAATGTATTGGAACAGGAGTATCGCTTATGTTTGATATCGCTATTATCGGTGCCGGGCCGGCGGGCGCCACACTGGCACGCTTGACTGGAAACAGTAATAAAGTTTTGTTAATCGACAAAAAGCAGTTAACCATGACTCCGGAAGAAGATTTCGGTCATGCAAAGTGCTGCGGAGGGTTGCTGGCTCCTGACGCGCAGGAAATGCTGGCTGTCCTTGGCTTGGGCTTGCCCCAACATGTCCTGGTCGGGCCGCAACTTTTTGTTGTGCGGACCATTGATCTGCAAAACGCCATTGAAAGATACTACCAGAGATTCTATATCAATATTGACAGGGGTAAGTTTGACCGGTGGCTTCTGTCTTTGCTTCCCGCCAGTGTTGATGTGCGTCTTGGCAGCCTATGCAAATCGTTTGAGAAGAGCAATGGAAGTTTTCAATTGAAGCTTTTTCAGAATGGCAAAGAATATGTCGAGCATGCGAAAATCCTAATCGGAGCGGACGGGGCTTTATCAATGGTTCGCAGACAAGCGTTCCCCCATCACCCCTTTCCCAAAAAGTATATCGCCGTACAGGAATGGTTTGAAACCGAAAGGGTATTGCCGTACTTTACTACAATATTCGATCGGGAGATAACTGACTTTTATTCGTGGACGATTCCAAAAGAGAACTTTCTGCTTGTTGGAGCAGCCCTTTCGCCACAGGAAAAAACATCTCCAAAATTTGAACTGCTGAAAAAGAAGTCATCTTGTCCAGTTCCTGTCTGGTATCATAACCCCGTCGCAAGGTATCTGCAAGCATTAACGATCTCTTTGGAGTAATGCCTGTACTCCTCTGATATGATGTATCTATGTAGATCTATGTAAACTAGTGCCACTACCGCGCAATCAACAATAAACAATTCAGACAACCTGCCAGCTTTTCAAACAAAAACCCCCGCAGTTTCTGCGGGGGTTTTTGTTTCCTGACTTATTCACTTTCTTTTTGCTGCTTTTGTCTCTTGGCTTTTCTTTCTTTTTGCGGAGCCTTGGAAGCATTTTTGTTAATTTTAGCCATAACCACAACTCCTTAAATTGATAATTAACCATATTATTTTCACGAATCAGCTCTCGTTATACAGGAGTTTGTGAAATTACCACATGGTGAACACCATAATTTAGAAACCATCAGGGCTGAAGAATATCTAAAAAACTCATGGAGTCAAAAGATAATATAAAAAACCCCTGAATTACAAATTTTCAAGAGGAAATATGGTATACAAAATACCCCTGATCAAATCATATATTGTAGTTACTCTTGCATTTTATACTGCTTTGAATTTTATAAATGTAGATAAGATAATTGCCCATAACAACATAAACATGTATTTTAAGACTGGCAAGCTCGATGAACCCTTTCATTAAGCCGGGATGAATGTCTAGAGAAGGCCTTGCACTTTTTACAGCGCGTATTCCCAGAGTATTATCGTTATCTCCAACTTCAAACAAGTGAAGAACAAGAGGATGGCAAACAGATGGAGGCAAGTAATTCCAGAATTGGCGACCATTGTGGAGGTCAAAATGATCATAGAATGAGCAATAATATCTGATGCAGATGAAATTCTTTCTCTTAAACATAGAGTAAAACATTCATAGCCGGCGAGAAGAACTTCCGTGCCCGGTCAACCCCGAATAAGACCAAACCGTATAAGAATTAGTTTTGAAGGAGATATTAACATGATTATGGCCGATCTGCTCGGCGTCGGCACTGTGCTTTTGTGCGCCATACTCATCAAGTACGTAATATTTTTCGGGTGATATGATGATCTTTATATATAACTGCTATGGAGGAACACATTCGTCTTCCATGGCATCAGCAGTGCATTTGAAAAAACTTCCACAGGATAGAATACCTACATGGAAAGAGATATTAAATACCGACCATTTTAATAGGCTGACATATAAAGATTTGGGCAGAATAATATATCGTGGCACCGATGAGGAGGGAAATAAAGTATTCAGCCTGGGAAGGGGCACATCAAAGGTGCTGATACCTTGCTTAAAAAATCTCATTACCATTCTTTATAACGAGTATGGCTTTAATGAAAAAATAATATTTTCCAATATGACCCCTACCGTTACTTTTCCAATGACTATTGGAGGATTTCTCTCTAGAGGGTTAGGGATAGATTTTTTAGGAGTGCCTCTTTTGGTAATAGGAGCACAACAGTCTTACAGGAAAGTTGTTGAGGTTGTGAAATATACTAAAGAGTGTGCTAAAACACTAAATGATCCTGTATTGGTGCTATAGATCAGATTAACCGTTAGCGGAGAGAGAGGCCGTATTTTTCTTGTTTTTTATACCCATACCGAACAACCCGGCCAGAAGGGGAAGCCAGATTAGAAAATGTATGGCGTAAACGATGCCCATTTGTTCCGCCAGCATTCCAACCAGTCCCACACCAAGACCGCCGATGCCGATGCCGAAGCCTAGCATCAGTCCTGAGGCCATGGCTGCGTTTTTACTGATAACCTCCTGAGCCACCACTATTGTTACAGAGAAAGATGCCAGCAGGCAGGCGCCGGCAAGGGCGAGAAGCACATAGCTTAACAGGCCGCTTGTTCCGAGATACAGGTAATACAGCGGGCTGGCAGCAACGAGTGATCCGACAATAACTGCTTTCCTTCCGAAAAGGTCGGAAAGATACCCACCCACCAGACCACCTATAGCTCCTGAAAAAAGCATAATAAATATAAGGCGGCTGCCGGTAAGAAGAGAAATACTCTCATGCTGGAGGTACAGGGGCAGGAAAGAAACCAGGCCAAAGTATGCCAGGGAACGACAAGCAACTACCAGCACCACTTTGGACAATTCTGCCCAGTTAGAACGCACAACGGGCCAAATATCCTGTGAAGCAGCCTTAGCTCCAGCCGGAACGCTGGGTGCGGTGAACCATAGCAGGATAGCCACAAGAACCCCGGGTAGTATAAATACCGGACTCAGTTCCAAGCCATACTTTTGAGTAAAAGGAACTACAATCAAAGGTGTAAGTGCCCACCCAATGTTTCCCGAAGCCACGAAGAGAGCTTGAAAAAACCCCTTCCTGTCACCGCTAACCGCGGTAACCATAGCAGACGCTTGGGGATGAAATGCTGCTGTGCCCAGGCCTGCCAAGGTCACAACAAGCATCAGGAGAGGGTAGCTTTTCAGCACGCCAACGAGGCTTAACAATGCAGCCATCCAAAGAGTTCCAACATAAACCATCCAACGTTGGTTTTTCTGGTCAACCAGGTAGCCGGAAACCGGCTGAAGAAGTGAGGAAGTAATGGTGAAAGCGGAAATTAGAAAAGCCCCTTTGCTAACTCCCAGCCCGGCGGCCACCATGAAGGGCAGCAGCGTTTGGATATAATTCATGTACCAGTCGTTAAACAGATGGGCCAATGAGAGAGAGAATACCTTACCTTTTGGCGGATTAGCGGTCACAATGTTCATTCCTTTCATTCCTTAAAGCTGTTCGGTCATTTTCGTGCAGGAATATAGTTTAAAACCATCCGCCAATGCTTCTTTCTGATCCCGTCTGAGGCGCCGGACGGTTGCCTCCCGTCGTTGAGCCTCGCTACGGTTCGGCTGAAATTCCCAATATACCAGCTGTACAGGACGCCTGCTGCGGGTATAACGGGCACCCTTTCCGTCATTGTGAGCTTGCAGTCTGGCATCCAGGTCGACAGTCCATCCTGTGTAAAAACTACTGTCAGCGCACTGCACTATATACGTATATGGCATAGAATATCTCCTGCTTTTTTCATAAGTCTACTTAAATGATAAATATAGTTCAGGTTCATTTTCATGTCAATAGCCCAACTATCCCAGGAGGATAAAACGGAACAGTATATATTCACTCGTAGAAGGGATAATATTCCTGAATGGGTGAACTTAAAACGTTTATCATTCTGGGAAAATACGTGGGGAGAATAGTCGGAATTTTAGTAGATAGTAACAATTAATTTAATGAAGGATATACAAATGACAAGCTCAAGTTATGAGGATATATTTAAAAAGCTGGTAAAATCAGGCTATCGCGGAAACATGCCTGAGGAAATCGAAAAAATCCGGCAAAATGGGGATGAATATACCGATGATTACATCCTTTACGCCTCGGGGGGCGGAGACCCGAACAGGGTGGTATTCAAGATAAAGGACTGTGCCGGCGCCTGTGGTGATGAAAAAAAAGATTGTGAGGTGTCATGCCTCTTTAGAGCCATTGTTAGAGACATGGAGGGCAACGTCATAATACAACAGAATAACTGTGCCGGCTGCGGCAAATGTGTGGAGGTTTGCAAGGATTACTCCCTGATTGACAAAAAAGAGTTCATACCGCTGATTGAACTTTTAAAAAATCGCAGTGTTCCGGTTTTCGCCATCGTGGCCCCTGCCTTTATCGGCCAATTCGGCGCGGAGGTCACTCCCGGAAAAATGCGGGCCGCCTTTAAAAGGCTGGGTTTCTACGGAATGGTTGAGGTGGCGCTCTTCGCCGACATGCTCACTTTAAAAGAGGCGCTGGAGTTTGATCGGCATGTCTCCGGGAAAGACGACTTTTTACTAACCAGCTGCTGCTGCCCCATATGGGTTTCCATGGTAAAACGGGTTTATAAAGACCTGATCCCGCACATATCATCCTCTGTGTCACCCATGGTAGCGTGTGGCAGAGGAATTAAACATTTGCACCCCGGTGCTAAAGTGGTCTTTATTGGCCCGTGCATCGCCAAGAAAGCGGAAGCCAAGGAACCCGACATAAAAGACGCCGTGGATGCCGTGCTTACTTTCCGGGAAGTTGAGCAAATCTTTGAGGCTGTTGGCATTAATCCGGCAGAACTGGAGGAGGACGTCAGCGAACATTCCTCCCGGGCAGGTAGAATATATGCCAGAACCGGCGGGGTAAGTCAGGCGGTAGCGGATACTTTAAACCGGATCAGGCCCGGCAGGGAGATAAAAATACAGGCCAAACAGGCCGATAGCGTACAGGAATGCAAAAGCATGCTGAAAGAGGTTTTGGAAGGCCGCATCGAAGCAAATTTCCTGGAAGGAATGGGCTGTCCCGGGGGATGTGTGGGGGGACCAAAAGCAATCATTGATTCTGAAATGGGTAAGAAGCATGTTAACCAGTACGGAGAAAAAGCCTCTTCGCTAACCCCGGTGGACAACAAATATGTAATGGAACTTTTAAAGCAACTCGGCATAGAGGATATCCATGAATTTTTGAATAGTGCAAAGGCAGCCATGTTTATTAGAAAATTTTGAGGGGGAGCAAGGGGACGGTTCTCATGCTTCCTCACACCTTGAATATCAAATTGGGCGAAACACCTAAAATCCTGGCTGCTTGCCGTTGTGTCAAGCCTTCTATCTTCTTAACTTTCGATATTATCTCATCCCTCTGAGACTTTGGAAAACTCTTAATTTGGGCTATTTCAAATGCGGAAATAATCTTTTTTATCTCTACTCTAGCCTGGTCATCTGTTAATCGTTTAGTTGTTGTTTCATTATCCAAGCATTTGTCCTCATTTTTTGCCTCGTTGAATTCCTTGAAGCCTGCTATAGCACTTGCCCCTTCCCCGGAAAACATATTCAGTATCAATTCGCTATCCAACAATCCCGGTGGATAGGTTTTCTCTCCGTAATATCCAATACAACTGCTCCACTTCCAATCCGTAAGCTCATTTATAAGTCCAGCTTTGGCAGGGTTCTGATGTATGTACCTTATCACTGTCAGTAGGTACGCATCACTATCTATTTTTTCACTTTTAAACCTGTCCTGGAACAAGTGGCCTACTGTATTATACTTCCAATTGTAATAGCGGGCATAACTTACTCCTATGCGCTTCATCGTATCCGACAGTTCTTCATTGCCTTCCCCAAACAGGAGGTGGATATGGTTTCCCATTAGACACCAGCCGTATATTTTAATCTCAGTCTGCTTCTTGTACCGTTCAAGTGTTTCAAGGAATCTCAAACTGTCTTCATCGTCATGGAAGATCTCTTGCCTGTTGGCCCCTCTAAGTATTATATGGTATATTCCGCTGTTACTTTTCTCTCTAGCCCTTCTTGACATATGCATCACTCTTATAGTTTTAGCAATATGTTACCATACATGAAAAAGGGAAGCAATAGAACCGTCCCCTTGCTTCCCTACCCTTGCTTCCCTACCTAACCGGTTAGTTAACTCTTTTGTCCATACCCTGCCACTCTTTATCCCGTAATTTGAATTTCATAATCTTACCGGTGGAAGTCTTGGGCAGCTCGCCGAACTCGATGGCTTTGGGCACCTTAAAACGGGCAATACGTTCCCGGCAGAAATTAATAATGTCCTCTGCAGTGGGATTAGTGCCCGGCTTGGGTGCCACGAAGGCTTTGGGCACCTCGCCCCACTTCGGGTCGGGGACGGCCACCACGGCCACCTCCTGCACATCCGGATGCTGGTAAAGGAGGTTCTCCACCTCAACGGTGGAAATATTCTCACCACCGCTAATGATAATATCCTTTATCCGGTCTTTGATCTCCACGTAGCCGTCGGGGTGCTTTACCGCCAGGTCGCCGCTGTGGAACCAGCCGCCCCGGAAAGCTTCCCCGGATGATTCAGGCTGCTTGTAATAACCCAGCATGACATTGTTGCCCCGCATCACTATTTCACCCATGGTTTCACCGTCGGCGGGAACTTCCTTTATTTCTGATTCGCCAGGGTAAACAACAGTCATAAATTCCGATGTGATGTAAGGCACTCCCTGGCGGGCTTTGATTTTCGCCTTCTCATCTATATCAAGGCTGTCCCACTTTCTCTGCCATTCACAAATGCTATGCGGTCCGTACACCTCAGTAAGACCATAAGTCTGTGTAACACTGGCACCTATGGACTCCATGTTCTTAATCACTGTAGGGGAAGGGGGTGCCCCTGCCGTCATAACATTTAGTTTGACCTTCATATTGCACTCTTTGGCCTTGGGATAGCTGGACATGCCTATAAGTACTGTGGGGGCGGCGGAAATATGGCTCACCGATTCTTTTTCAATTAACCTGTATATCTCTTCTGGTACCACCTTGCGCAGACAAACGTGTGTTCCGCCAATAGCAGTCACCGCCCAGGTAAAGCACCAGCCGTTGCAGTGGAACATGGGCAGTGCCCAGAGGTATACCGAGTCTGTGTTCATACCACCATGCAAAGCCTCGCCCAAGGCATTAAGGTAGCCGCCCCGGTGGCTGTACATGACTCCCTTGGGCAGCCCGGTGGTGCCGCTGGTATAGTTTATGGTTATGTTATCCAGTTCATCCTCCAATACCACAGGCATGGGGTCCGGCGAGCCGGTCTGCAGGAACTCTTCATATTCGGGACCGTCAAATGCCTTGGCCGCGCCTTCGTCACAAATATTAACGATAGTATGAACATTGGTCAGCCTTGCTTTATCAACCACGCTGGCGAATTCCGTATCAACAAAAACCACTTTGGCGTCGGAATGGTTCAGTATATAGGTTACCTCTCCCACCGACAGACGAATATTTACGCTCACCAGCACACCGCCCACCATGGGCACACCATAGTGGGCCTCCAGCATGGGGGGAATATTAGGGCAAACAAAAGCAACCTTATCGCCTTTGCCTATGCCTATTCTGCTAAGTGCGCTGGCCAGCCTGTTGATGCGCTGATAAAATTCAGTGTAAGAATATTTTTTGTCTCCATAAACCACCGCTGTCTTCTCCCTGAAAACATACGCAGCCCGTTTAATAAAGCTCAGTGGTGTTAACGGTTCGTAACTGACTCCTCTTGACATTCAATACCCCTCCGTTTTGCCGGTCTGCCCGGCTAATTTTTGAATCTTGTACTATAATGACAACGTAGCAGCAGTTATAATTTTTCCCTGACATACGAAATGCTGTGACCACCTCCGATTTTTTATTGTTTTGTATATTTTATACTTCAAAATTTAATTTTTGGCGGCGGCACCGTGAGGAGCGGCGTCCTTTATTAACGGACTGCCGGTGGGGATAATGATCCTGCCGTAAACGGTGTTCAGCACAACGGCTGAGGCTGTGTACAGGCCGAAGATACCGGCGATATATAGAGCTGTACCCGATACTATGGTCAGGGAGCCAGGCAACCATTTAAGATCCATTAAAGCTACCATGGGAACCGCTACGTCCAAAGCCAGAACCACGGCCAGCAGACTCAGAGGCGACTTAAAATAACCAGGTGTCCATGCTACCAGAGCTATGGACAGAGCCATCCAGGCCCAGCCATCAATTCTGGCATCAATTTCCCAGCCGTTAACTCCGGCGAAAAATTTAAAAATAAGTTCTAATCCAGTTACCAGCATAAAGAATGCTGAGAAAAAGGTGAAAATATTGCCGCCCAAAATGTTGCCTTCCTTCAATTCAATTACTCCGACAATAACCTGGACAACAAAACCGCCGATTAACCAGATACCCAGCAAAGGTATACAGGAATGATCAACCTGATGGGTGTGGACGGCTCCAAAAGTAAAACATGCCATGGCCAGGGCTACCAATCCGGCTGGGCCGGGATTTGCAAAATCATGACCTGGAGCTTTGTGAGACAATATATCTCCTCCTTTTAACTATAGTGATAAAATTTACTTGGGTTTCAGTCCTTTTCTGTTTTAATAGATCCGATTTTTTTCATTTTCACCTCCTCATTTAAAATAAATCAGCTAATGGTACAAATTTCATAATCGTGGAAAATCACGGTAAACAGTTGATTGAGCCGTTATCTAAAAATACCCAATATACAGATAATTAAATTTATTTAGGTTCGAAAAAGTCCGGCAGAAATCATTGTCCCCCTTTCACCCCCCTGCCCGGCGCCCCGACCATAACCGTCACTATGGCGGAAGCCCGGACGTACCGCAGGGGTGGACCCCATGACCGCAGTGGTCTCTTCTCCCGGCAAAAGCCTGCACATTTGCCGGGTTACAGCACTACAGACTTTCCCTTAAAATCTCACTTATGTCCCTGACTGTCATAACATCGTCCTTATTCAGGTTTTTCAAGCTATCTTCCAGCATTACAATGCAGTAGGGACAGGCTGTGGCCACAACCTGAGCTTCCTTCTCAGCCGCTTCTTTAATCTTAACGTCGGAAAACCTCTGACCGGCCCTGGTTTCCATCCAAATCCTGGCGCCGCCGCCGCTGCAGCAGAGGCTGTTGTCCTTATTGCCTTCAAATTCCACTAATTGCAGTTCAGGCACAGAGGACATCAAGTTCCTGGGAGCGTCAAAAGCTTTGCTGTGCCTTCCCAGGTAGCAGGGCTCATGATAAATTACTTTACCGCCCACCGGCTTGGAAAGTTTAAGTTTGCCGTGGGCCATCAGTTCATCCAGCAACTGGGTGTAGTGATAAACTTCAAATTCGCCGCCAAATTCCGGATATTCGTTTTTGAAGGTGTAATAACAGTGCGGCGATGTGGTGATTATTTTTTTGACCCCTTTTTTGTTGTACAGACCAATGTTATACTCGGCCAGTCTGGTGAAATCTTCCTCGGCGCCTATTTTCCGCACCGACTCACCGCAGCATTGTTCCTCCACCCCGATTATACCGAAGCTTACTCCCGCAGCCTGCAGGAGTTCCACCACGGATCTGGCTACTTTCTGACTGCGGCCGTCATAGGCGCTGGTACAGCAAACAAACAGTAAATACTCTTTGTCCGGGGTATATTCAGGAACTTCCACACCTTTCATCCAGGCCGTGCGCTCGCCGCGCTCCTGGGACCAGGGGTTGCCCTGGCTATTGATACTGCCCAATACCGCTTTAAGGTTTTTGGGTATACCGCCTGTTTCTGCTATAACGCTGCGCATTGCACGCACCACATCGGGAATTTTAATGCCCCGGGGGCATCTCACGGCGCACTGGTTGCAGGTGGTGCAGGCGAAAAGGTAGTCGTCAGACTCGTAGCCGTCATATCCCAGCCTGCCCATGTGGAACATGGCTCTGATGTTAAATTCAGATTTCTCCTCCATTCTGCCCCAGGGACATGAGCCGGCGCATACTCCGCACTGCATGCATTTTTGAATTTCTTCGCCGCCGGACATAACAATGGCTTCCCTTACTTCATCGAAAACCATTAGTTCTGACATTTGGTTCCCTCCTGTCTATGGTTTGGGGACACACCTTCTTTGGTTGGCTAAAACCCTTACTTTTTAACAAATTTATGAAGGAATGTCCCCAACTGATGTTTTGGTACACACCTTCTTGGGTTAGCTAAATTCCCAACTTATTAATTAATTCGAAAAGTTATGTCCCCAATTTAAGCCAGAAGCTTTTTCATTTCTTCCTTTAGCAGGGGCACAATTTCGAACAAATCGCCCACTATGCCGTAATCGGCAACCTTGAAAATGTTGGCTTCCGGATCCTTATTAATGGCCACTATGCACTTGGAGGAGCTCATGCCGGCCAGGTGCTGAATGGC
>LADO01000013.1 GCA_000961595.1 Peptococcaceae bacterium BRH_c4b | reverse complement strand
GCTTCTGAAATAATCAAAGTAAATCATAGACGTTGGGAAATAGAAGAATGCTTTAGAATTATGAAAAGCGAATTCAAAGCAAGACCTGTGTACTTGAGTAATAATGACAGAATAGAAGCTCATTTTACTACTTGCTTTATATCATTAATTATCTACAGGTTGCTTGAAAAAATGCTTAATGAAAATTTCACCTGTTATGAAATTATTAGTGGGTTGAAAGATATGAATTTTTATGAAGTGAAAGGCGAGGGCTACATACCTACATACACAAGAACAGATTTTACCGATGCTTTGCACGAAGCTTTTGGCTTCCGCACAGATTATCAGATTGTAAATACAAGCCAAATGAAAAAAATTTTTAGAGAAACAAAAAGATAAAAAAATTACTCACTTTCTTAAAGCAAATAAAAGCTTGGAACCCCTTGTAAATCAAGGATTCTCAAGCTTTTTGTCTTCATCAAGTGTCAAAGACAGGATTATATTTACTTCGAGCGGGTTTTACAACAGCTCTACTGACCAAGCCTAAAGTAGTGCTATTACCATATTGAACTAACTGTTATTTGCTGTTTTAGTATATAATAAACGGAGATGAATAACTGACTGTAAAAGGAGTCGGGTGCTGATGGGCAAAAGAAATGAAAACATTAAGAAAATAACCAAATCCATATCCAATATAGAAGCCAATAATCCTGAACTGGTGGAAAAGCTCAGGTATGAACTGCTTTTAAAAAAGGCAAAAAAATCTGATCCTAAAGAGATAGCAGATGTACTGAGGCACTGGCTGTTGTCTAAATAGGCATTCAGAACTCTTTCAGGAAAAAATATAGCAGTCTGTAAGAAAGGCAAGGCACATTTAACTAGTTACCCTACCTTTTGGCGTTCACTATTTGAGTACATCCAGAATTACCTGCCGGTGGTACGGACCGATTATCTTTAACCCACCGATATCATCCCGGGCCGCCCACATGTATTCCGTATGTTCGTGGCTCAGGGTGATCACCGGCCTGTACGTGGAGCTTAGCCGGCACAGGTAAAAAACACCGAACTTCTCTACCCCGTCCGGAAACATCACCACATAAGTACGCAGCAGTTCTAATTCATCCTCTATTTCCAGCCCGGTTTCTTCCCTCACCTCCCGGCGAAGATCGGTAACTGGGTCGCTGGCTATGTAATGGCCGCCGGGCAGACCCCACAGCCCTTCCACTCCTTTACCCTGGTAATTTGAATAGCGCAGCAACAACACCTGCTCCCGGTGCACAAACACCACGTGCTGCATTACGGCCAAAAGTTTATGTTTAAACTTCTTCACACGCTTTCCCTCTTTACTTAATCAGTTCCGCAGCCTGTTCATAGGTAAGTAGCCCCGGCTGGGCGTATAATACCTTGCCGCCGGGTCCCAGAACAACGGTGGTGGGTATTGATCTTACCCCGTATAATTGCGCCACCCCGGCATCCCTGTCCAGGTATACCGGTAACTGCAATTTTTTATCCTTTAAAAAGCCGGTTACCTCTTCAGTCGTTTTCTCCTGGGCAGTAATATTTATAAACAGAAATTCAGCCTTACCCTTGTTTTCCAGGTACAGCCTGTTTAAATCGGGCATTTCTTCCTTGCAGGGCGGGCACCAGGTATTCCAGAAATTGATGAAGATCTTCTTACCGCCCAACTCCGAAAGGGTAGTTGTCTTGCCGTCACTGTTTATGTAAAAATCAGGCGCAGGGTAATCCTTGAAGAGTTCCCTGCCGGCCCCTGCCGGGGCTGAGGTGCTGACTTCCCCGGCCAATTCACCGGAAGGAGCTTTTTTTTGCTCAGTAACCTTTCCCTGACTGGACAAAAATACCGTGCCGGCTATTATTACCCCCGCCACCAGCAGGGCCAAATATTTTGTTTTCATACTATGCTACACCTCCGCAGCATTAAATAAAATACAGTATCAGCTTGTTCCACAATCCGGTCAACAGGAGTACTCCCATGGCTATGAGCAATCCCCCGCTAATGGCATTCACGTAGGGTAAAATTTTACCGGCCTTTTGCATCCATTTGTGAACAGCCCCGATACCTAAGGCCGCCACCAAAAAAGGTGCGCCCAGCCCCAGGGAGTAAAGGCCCAGCAAAAGCACGCCCTGCCCGGCGGTTGCGGTACTACCGGCCAGCAAAAGTATGGATGCCAGAACCGGCCCCACGCAGGGCGTCCAGCCTACAGCAAAGGACATGCCCAGCAAAAATCCCCCCGGCCTGACCGCCGCAAACCTAGTCCCGCCGCTGAACTGTCTCATCAGCGGTTTCAGTGGAATCAATTCGCTGATATGCAGCCCGAACACAATAATGACGACGCCAGCCACACGGGCCAGCACCACCTGATATTGTACCAGCGCCTTCCCCGCAGTACCCGCCACGGCCCCCATGATTACGAAAACCAGCGCGAAACCCAGCACGAAGGCCAGTCCACCGGTCAAAGCCCGCCACCGTGACGGCTCCCCGGAAATACCCTCTTCCCCCATAATTAAGGAAAAATAGCCCGGCAAAAGCGGCAGAACGCAGGGAGAAAAAAAAGATAACAAGCCAAAGGCGAATGCAGCGGCGGCGTTTACACTAATCAACTCTTCCATGATTTACCCCACTTGCTTACGGTAGAAAATATTTCTTTTATATACCTACCATATGAATATAATACTTTCGCCAGTTGGTCAACAGGATTTTCCACCCGCCAGCTTTTTGGCTCGGCCACACCCAGTATTATTCCTGCCATGCGGAACCAGTATGACAGATAACGGTAAAAAGGCATAAAAAACACTACCCACCATATTTTTTGCAATTCCTTACGGTAGGATTTGGCCACACCTTTATAAACCACACCGAAATTAACACACTCCAACAGTATATAACAGACAAACATGCCCATCATGGCTATAATTACAGTGGATAAAGCATAACCCAGAAAATATAGAAAGGGGATGAGAAATGTCCAGGCCAGGCGTGAAAAAGCCAGGGTATGATCGGATATTAGAATGCGGCTGGTAAAATCCAGAAACGCCCTCCAGCCCATGGGAATATGCTTGTAATATGTACCCAGCACCTCAATTTCTCCCCGCTGCCAGCGGACCCTTTGGGAGTAAAGGTGGGCCAGCGATTCGATAGGCTCGACATAGGCAATGGCTCTTGAAACGCAGCCGATTTTACCATTTTTATCCTTAACGGCATTTCTGATATGAAAAGTCAGGTCAGTATCTTCCGATACGGTCCGCTCCTGGTACAAAAAAGACTGGAGAATAATGTCGCGCCTGAAGGCTGAAAAGGCGCCGGACAGGGTAAAAACGGTGTTGGTCAGAGTCTGGTAGCGGCGTCCGATATCAAAAGCTATCAGGTACTCGATAACCTCGCAGTAATTAATGATATCAACAAAACTAAGACCTTCGCCCAGCACCTTGTCCACCCGGATGCTGCCGGTGGCGGCCACCAGGGAAGGATCGTCCTCAAAAGCCCTTACCACCTGCAACACCGCGTCCCTGTCCAGCCATGTATCAGCATCCACATTAATCATGTAATCTCCCTGACCGGAGTACATGCCGGCATTAAGGGCTATGGATTTACCGGCGCGGTCCAGAGAGGTCCAAATCACCGCCAGTTCCTGGTGCTCCTGCTGAAATTGCTGAAATATTTCAAAGCTGTAGTCGCTACTGCCGTTGTTTACACAAATGACCTGTATATTCTGCACCGGGTAGCTCTGGCTCAAAATGGAATGCAAACATTTGTGCAGGGTGCCTTCCGAATTGTGTACCGGAATCACCAGGGTGACCAGAGGAAAATAGGGAGACTCCCGGGGCAACTGGTTTTCATTTAGCGGATGTACAAATAGTTTAACAAGATATATAAAGGCTGTGGTGAAATCCACCAGCAGCGGCATCAACAGCCATATCCCCCAAAAAACCAAAAAATTTAAACTCCTATCCCATAACATATCACCCATTTTCAACGTTCTCCTTGTTTTTTTTCAAAGACGGCCGCGTAAAAACATGCCAATATAGACCTACTATCAACACAAAAAAAACCAGCCTGCCGAAAAGCGTATGCGCGAGGAACATCATGTTTCGCCCACCCCAGTGAATCAACATAATGACAGTCACAAGTCTCAACATATTTATCAAATAAACCAGGGCAATTCCCGTCGTAACATATAAAAACTTTTGCCTGCGGCCATAGGCGGGATAAAAAAGAAGCAGTCCCGCAAATATACACATTTCCAGCAGGCCGGAGTTTTCTATATCTATATCCAGAGTGGTCCAACTGTTGTCAATTTCAATTAAAACAAGAAGAGTACCGGGTGCTTTATCAAAAATATAAGTTTTTATATCAAAGTAACTTAACATATTGTGTATTGCCAATCCCGCCACATATTCCAGCCCCTGCTCCAGTGGGGAACCCCGTAAAAGAAAAATTAATATAAAGGTCAGGCCAACCGCAGCCCATACATAATAGAAAATCCAGATGCGGTGACGGCGCAGTATAATAACTATAATTAGCCAGATCATAAAAATAACGGCGGTATCCTGCCACTTTTTTACCCGGGAGGGAAATGGCGCCCACAGGTTGTCACCCCGCCCGGGCAGACGATCCCCCCGGTTATCGGCATTAGACAAATAAAATCTCACCGGCTGGGCAGGGTATATATCAAGGGTGGACATGGGCATGGCAAATTCGCATTTTTCTCCCCCTCCAGCATAACCCTCGCCCCAGTTGCCACGGTAATTTTCCAGCAGTTTACCGCTTATTGTACGTATCTGCACCTCCACCAGCCCACTGTCCGCCCGGGCAGGGCTATATACAATTTCTACGTATTTATCTATACTGTCCTCATATTTCCCATTGCTGTTGACGTCAAAATAAAGCCGGCAGGTTATAACAACAGCGGGATCGGCAGTTGTATATCTTTCAATCATAAAATAAAGTTTTTGTTCATTCTCATTTGTTCCCCAGGAGATCAGTTTAAAATCGTCGCCCTCGCCGCCGTCGCCCTGCACATCATCAAGGGATGCCCTGCCTTCCCAGTCGTTGAATTTACCGTCCAGTACAAACGGTGTTTCCGCCCACGCGGAGGAGGAAAGACAGTAAAAAAGCAAAGTTGCCAGTAAAGCTCTTATTAAGCATAATATTATCTTCATCCGGCCGCCTCATTTGTTTTTCTTCGGTAAAGATGAATAACCATTACCATTACCAGAACAAAACCAAGGGAACCCACTGACATTGCTGCCCCCCAATAATAAACAGGTGTTTTATACAGGGAGATGGTTATTTCGTGCGTGCCTGCCGGCAGGTTGATCTGCAGGAGGTTTTCAAAATTCTGAACGTCCCAGGGTTTTCCATCCACAAAAACTTTTATTCCATCCATAAAGGCCACCGGTACAATTACTTCCGTGTTCTTGTCCGCATGGCCGGTCATTACATAACCGGAAGCGGTAGTACGGTAACTTAATAGCTGAATAATACCGGATACGTTATAATCAGGTTTTAAACCCAAAATATCCCCCAACAGCCCTACGGCTGCAAGATCTCCCGTCAGCAAGGCGTGATAGGGAATGCTTCCCCCCAGAAACCAAACTTTACTTGCACCGACTTTTTTATAGCCGTAAACCGGAGCACTGTTCCCGTAGTATTTAAACTCCATCTCCACATCGTCCAGCCCCATGGGAACATATGATTTCCAGGTGGATATAGATGAGGAAAAAGACTGCAGTTGAATGTTGCCCATCCGGCCGGAAATTTTCAACCGCCCCTCCAGGTTGACCGCCTCACCGTAGACACCAAGGAATTCCGGCTGTTTGGCCAGCACATTTAAAGGCATACCGGCAAGTTCGATATACACCCGGCCACCGGACGCCGCATATTCCGCAACTATTTTTTCAGCCTTCGCCTTGGAACGCCATTGGGCTCCGGAATAAATAACCATTGGATATTCCGCTAGCGTCTCAGGGGAATAGTCTTCTATATAAGGAGAAACGCCCATTTCCACACCGGGAAATTGCAGGGCAATATTACCGGCATACTTACCCACCACCAGGCAGATGTTTTTCTTTGCAACCAGATAGGGCCGGTCATAACCGTGCCAGAGACTAATCCCCGTAAATACCGCCCTTTGTCTGTATCCGGCCTGCCTGGCGGCATTACTGAAGGCCCGGGGATCCCTCACCACATCATCTTTAACGATCAAATCTGTAGCGCCAAGATTAACACATGATCTAAACAAAAATGGATAATACTGCTGCTCCAGACCGGTATTCAGAAGCATAATGTTGCCGGATGTCACCGCGCCCTGCCAGGCCCAGCCGAACACCTGCTCCCGGCCAGCGCTTTCCGAGAATAGAAATGACGGGGTGGAGCCCAGCATACTTAAATCAATTGTCGCTACCCGCCAGCCTGAGGCGCTTTTAATTCGCTCTGCAATTTGCAACAGATCCAAAGAACTTGCCCGGGTATTAATTAGCAAAGGAACCGAGAACAAACAGTCAACCAACAGCACCAGGAATAGTCCGAATGTCAGAACCCTGACAGGCAGGGCAAATTTTATCAGGCGTAAACGCATTTCCGGGCTGTCAAACGTCAAACAGGAAGCCACCATTGCCATGGCTGCAAAAGTAGAAAACCGCAAGGGCCAAAGCAAGTGACTTAAAGGCATTATAATATATAAGAGACGAAATAACGGAAATGTAATCAACATTAATATCACGCCGCACAGGGCAAGGCTCCTGGCCCAGGAAGGCTTTCCCCGCCAAGTTATGAATGTGACGAAAAGAGATAACAGCAAACTTGTTCCCCAGTAAAATGTCTCCCGGTTGCTGAAACGATATGTCGGATCCAGTGATATTTGGGAAGGTATAAATTGGATTGCATTTTTCATGGCTTCCGCATCCAACCCCGTTATCCCGCCTTTTAGGCTGGGTAATAACCACCATGCTGCGGTAGCAACCCCGGCAGTAAGGATAATCAGGCCACGGAGGCAGTCACGCATGCGGCAGCCCCGGAATACCCCTAAAAATAATGAAAACATCATTAAACACAGACAATAAATCGCAGCAATCATTGCATGACACAAAACAATCAGGTGTATTAGTCCCACCAAAGCCAAAATTCCAGTTCTTCCTTTCTTGTTCTCTAAAACATTTAGAAAAACTATAAATACCAGGGGTAGCAAAGCAGTGGCCAAAACCCGGGGCAGATTACCCTCCGAAAATGCCACCCGTACATTGTCAATCCACACCACCCATATTACTCCCGCCATAACGGACTGCCACAGCCCCATTTTACCGGCAAAAAGGAGCCAGAAAAGTCCGCCGATAAGGGCACATATAAATAGATATAAATTGCCCGCAACAAAAATATCACCTGTAGCTGCACGCAGCGCGGCCAAGAGGTAATAGGGCAGCGGCGCCCAGTAACGGAAAGGCTGGCCGCCATTGTACCAGTATTCGGTGAACTGTGGGTAGTAATTGCCCTTCAGCACTTCCTGATATAAAAATTCCGCCTTATAAAGGTGGCCCCAGGTATCAACGCCCCAGGGATAATGCCTGTCCGCCGGCGAAAACAGAATATTATAATAAGCCCCAAAAGCCACCAGGGCGATAATACATATCCCGGCAAGATAATATACAGGCCGGTATTTACGCCGGGCCACCGACCCGGTATTTTGGCTCTTCGGAATCTGCCCAGACGCTGCCTCAGTCTGCCAGCCACTATTTTCTTCGATGGCGACATGTGCGGGCTCTTCCTCCGTCGCTGCTATTTCCCTTTCTGGATCCGTACTATCAGCTTCCTTAAATTCCTTTTCATCCATTTCGTCAAATTTAATATAACGGCTGGTTACTTCTATCCCTCTGGTGGGTGTTTCCCAGACGGTAAGCTTCCCCAGTCCAAAACCTCCACCCGCCAGAACATCCTCCAGGCGGTTAAAGAAATACAGGGCCATATTTTCTGTTGTGGGCTGGATTTTATTAAAGGGAGGAATTTGGTTAAGCACCGTGTTTTCGTATGTTTGAAGCACCTGTTTGACGGAGTTGAAAATACTGGTAAATGCCACCAATTCGGGATTTAGCGACGGCACCTTTATTTCTATTTGAATTTGCCAGGAATGGGCGTGCACAGGCCCGGCTTTTTGACCGAAGGAAACAAAATGCCTGGCATTAAGGAAGGAAACCAGTTTAATGGTATATAAAGATTTGCCCGCTTCATCCGGGCCTGTCCCGGTTATTGCAGCAGTTTGCCCCGGCCCGGGTGCGTCAGCGGGTGTAACGCCGGAATTTATAGTTACTGCTACTGGATCATTACCGGTTAATCTATTGTAAAGAATGTACTCATTTTCCAGGGAGACAATCTCCCGTTCAATTACGCCAATTTGCTCTTGTTGCGAACACACAGCCGCCCTGGCCGTGGCCAGCGTTTTTTCAGCTTCAGCCCGGGCTTTTTCCTCAATGCCCGCTGCTATGCTGTTGCTTTCCGTCAGAGCCGCTTCAAAATTACTTAAAGACTCCTCCCTGGCGTCTATAAGCTCAGTCAACCGCTGTATAATCAACCTGTTAACTGCAATCTTTTCTAATATATCAGCAAATTTTTCTTTAAGGTTTTCATCCTGGTGGATATCGTCACCCGATCCGTACTTTTTGTCAAGGATGATAACCCACCCCTTTTGTTATGCTCAGTTGTTAATTGGTGTTAAATTTTCTCTCGGTAACGATTATAGTAGGCGAAAAGGTCTTTTCGTTAGGCAGATCTTTCATTTCTTCAAGTGAAAATTTATATTTATCCAGTATCTCTTTGAATTCCGTTTTAAATCTTTCTACTTTCATCTTTAAAAATTCAAGCTCCCGGGCCTTTTCCCGCAGTTCTTCAGCTGACTTTTCCTCCATCGCCCGGGCTCTCTCCCGGGCTTCCTCTTCAATCCTACAGGCATTATTTGTTGCCGTGATCATAACCTCCGCAATGATGTGCTCCCGCTCTATATAAGTATTTAACTGTTTTTCCAGTTGGGCAATCCTTTCCCTTGACCTAATCAATTCCTCCTCCGCTGCTGTTATCTTAACCTGCAGGGTCCCTTCCTTCAGCCGGTATTCAGCGTCAATTCTTTGTATTTCGCTTGCAACTTCTGCCGGGTTATAGCCCAATAAAGCCCTGCCGAATTTTTTCTCCATTTTCAGACCTCCAAATTAAATCATTTGAAAACAATGCTTAATATTTGAGCCTTTTGTCCTATTACATAGGTATATTTTACCTAATTATATAATAACAATTATACTGCCCTTTACAAGCTCTTTATTAGGAATAATCGTGAATTCTTCGTAAATTTTTTGTGTATTTGATGAATAATCCCAAAATTAGTATTTTTTCTCTACGCGCAAATAATTTTGAAGTACATAAAAACTCACCTTCCTGCGTTCGTGGTAAGAAGGCTCGTCCCAGTTGTCCCAGTTATAAAAAAGGGCTGGCTTTAGCTTGACTTCATTTTGTATATCCCCCTGGGATATACAAAATATATTTATCCCGGGCGAGGAAACGCTGCTCATACCTTTTAACTGTTTTCTGTATGGATAGGCCCATACCTGGTGGGTGCTGGGATCAGTAAACCCCAGCATCATCCAGGGCAGGCGGACTTCTAAAACCTTCCCGTCTGCGTAATAATCCGCCAGGCTATTGAAATCCTTTGCCTCCGGGTTGGTGTTGCCGCTAATAAGCTTGCCTACAGTAATCTCGTCAAAGGGTATCTTCCGTTTGGACGCCGGTAAATACAATCCCTTGCTCAGACTAAGTTTCCAGGGCAAAAAGACGCCGTTATCCTCCCTGGCCCAGGTAGAGTCCCAGCGAATCATTTTGTTCAGGTAGCCGTAAAGATAAGTATGCTGGTCGTAAGCGCTGGCAACCTCAAGCCCGGAAAGGCCGGGGACTTTTAAATGCAGAAGAAATTCAGTCCCCTGTGAAAATGTTATAGAAGTGCCGGCCACGTGCATATTGCCACCGGGCACAGTATCAAATCCCAAATATATTTCCTTATCTCTCCAATTGTCACCGTTCGTCGCCTGCAGGGCCAGGTATAGATAGGCCTCATCATGGCTAACCATAAGCTTAGTCTTGCCATCCTCCAGTATGACTGTTTCCGGTTTGTCGATGATATCCCAGTCTCCGGTGTCACCATCCAGAAAAACCTTTGTCCTGGCGCCGGGTTCAACAGCAATAAGCCCGAAATTTTCTTCATTGGTAAGCTTGTTTAACCACATGGGCCGTCTCTCTCCGGGAATCTCCAAATCCAGGGTGTTCCAGGTAAATTTAAACCACTCATCCTGCCAGGAAAAAAGAATTGCCCCCGCAGCGCCTGCATCTTTTATCGCCCGGAACATGGATACATCCATATCACCCTGCTCTTTCTCCGTATGCATGCCCTGATTACGTCCCAGCGTGCCCCGGTGGGCCATACCCCGGGAGGAAGGGACTCCGAATTCCGCAACCACCAGGGGCATACCCCGGTGGTAATCTTTCAACTGGCGGACATAGCCCTCATAAGGCTCACTGACACCGTCTTTGTTTATATATTGCCGGTAATCCTGCTGGTAAACAAGGCTGTCCGGATAGTAAGGATACACATGATATGAAGCGAAATATCCTGCCTGCCAGAGCTTGGTGGGAACGATATGAGTCGGGTCCACCGACACCAAATCCTCCCTTGGAAATGGCTCGTCAGTGTGCTGCAGGGGATCGGTGGTCACCCAATTGACAAAAGTCACAGGGTGCTGCCAGCCTGTTTCCGCTTCAGCTACGGCTAAATTCTCCAGAGCAGCGGCCAGCCAGGCATCAAAAGCTCCGGCCTGCGACCCGGCTACAAAATATTTGCCGCGAAAATTATTTCTGGCACGGTTTTTTTCATTGGTAGCCTGTACCATGAACGGATCCCATTCCGAGCCAACCATCCACGCCAGCAGGTAAGGTGCTGTATTAACGGTATAACTGCCGCAGGCATGTCCTTGGCGCGGGGAAATTTCTCCCCTGCCGTATACAGCCCGGACGGCCAAAGATATTTCTTCGTTGAACTGGGTTGTTATGGAATCATGATAAGCATCCTGCTTCTTGATCAGTTCCTCCTCCGGCGGCCAGATGCCCTGAATGAACCATAATTTTCTTTTGGCAGATTCGTTGTGGTAGGCCAAAGCCCTGTAAAAGTCCGGTGGAAGTATGGTGTAGATCCTCACCAAATCCACCCCGAGGCTTTCCATGTCGCTGAACCAGCGGAGGTAATCATCATAGTTGGGGCTTAATTCCCCCGGGCTGTGGCCCGGTGTTGTGGCTCCGAGATTAACGCCGTACCAGAAATGTTTTTGCCATTTCCCCTCTGCATAGCAAAGCAGATTTTCCCCTTCAACCCTGCTCACCATACTTATGCCGTTTTGCTTATAAACTGCCTTTTGGGGCAAGAAAGAGCAACCCGTTAACAACAGGGTAAATATTATTAAACTCATGGCTATAAGCCTTGAATTAGCCAATAATTCCCACCCCAAATCTTATTTCAACTAATCATAATATTTAAATGAAACTGGGTAAATTGTTTCAATATGGACCATTATTCATAATTAACATAATTTTCTTTTCCTTGTTCATATAAGTGAGCCTTGGGTTCGGAAGGGGTTATTCCCCTACCGAACCCTTAGAGCGAACTTAGTTCGAGCTTTACAGTGATCTTCGAGGATGGGGTCTTACAGGCTGTTAGCGAGATAAATGATTAAAATATGTATAAATTTAATATTAACCCAAAACCAGTAAAAAAACCACCTTATACTTACCACTGGTAAGATAAGGTGGTTTTACCATGTTTAAGGCTCAATATCGTGCTTAATATTTAACAAACTATACCTGCCCGGGGTTTTCTGTCACTTCTGTATTGCTTTTCCCACGCCATCTAAACACCCTGTCCTTTAGTGACTCCAACAGGCTGTATATAACCGGCACCACGAACAGGGTAAGGCCGGTGGAGGATATAAGGCCCCCCAATAAGTGCCACCGACATTCCCCGCCTCATTTCCGACCCGGTGGATAAACCTGCGGCCAGGGGCATCATGGCCATCACCATGGCCACGATGGTCATAAGTATCGGGCGCAACCTCACCGAGCCGGCCCGGACCAGGGCGTCCTTCACCGCCAGGCCGCGCTTTCTCAGGGTGTTGGTGAAGTCCACTAACAAAATAGCGTTTTTGGTCACCAGCCCCACCAGCATGATCATGCCGATCATGGTGAATATGTTCAGTGTCTGGCGGGTAAGTGCCTGTAGCTATTAGTTTTTAGCTTCCCGGCGCGGGGGGCGCGGACCTAAATACTGATAATAGTTGCACTCTACCCGGCCGTTATACAGCTTCCTCTTTTTGTCCGCCGCCCTGCCAAACAGTTTGGCAAACTTGTCGTAAGAGGTTATGACGAAACAGGACCAGGTATCCAAGGTATTATACAGAGCACCAAGTTCCCTGTACAGCTTTTCCACCGCCGGGATCTCGCCCATACGCTGGCCATAAGGGGGATTTGTTATAATGAAACCGTATTTATGGCTGGTACGTACATTAGCTACGGGAATCCTCTGAAAATGAACGGCATCCTCCACCCCGGCCTCCCTGGCGTGATAGCGGGCCAGGCTTAATACCTCTTCATCAATATCAGTGCCATATATTTTCAATTGGGCTTCCGGGTTTATAGACCCATAGGCCTCTTTTCTGGCTTTTTTCCAGTACTCCCCGTTAATATTAGGCCAGGACTCCGCCGTAAAACTACGGCCAAGCCCGGGAGCGATGTTCTGGCCAATCATTGCTGCCTCTATGGGAATTGTTCCTGAACCGCAGCAGGGGTCCATAAGAACCCTGTCCGGGTACCAGCGGACTATGGAAAGCATCCCTGCCGCCAGTGTTTCCTTGAGCGGTGCCTGGCTGGAAAGCTTGCGGTAGCCTCTTTTATGGAGGCCGGGTCCGGTTGTGTCGATGGTTAGCGTGACAGTATCCTTAAGCAGCGCTACCTCGATGGTATAGCGGGGGCCGGTTTCCTCAAACCAATCTCTTTTATATTTTTCTTTCATTTTTTCCACCACGGCTTTTTTAACAATGGCCTGGCAGTCGGGAACGCTGTGCAATTGCGATTTTACTGACTTTCCCTCCACCGGAAAACAGGCATTTTCCGGCAGCCAGTCCGGCCAGGGCAGGGACTTGGTTTGCTGAAACAATTCCTCAAAGGTTGTTGCCCTGAACTCACCCATCTTAACAAGAACCCTGTCTGCGGCTCTCAGCCACAGGTTGGACATGCAAATGGCGCTCTCGTCCCCACGAAAGGTGACCCTGGCATTTTCCACAGTTATATCTTCATAGCCCAATTTCTTTAGCTCATATGCGACCACCGACTCCAGCCCGAATGTGGCGGTGGCGATAAGCTCAATATCTGCCATTATATATGCTTCCTTTCAGTTTCCTCCAGCATGTCCAAAAAGACTGCTACCAAATGCGGATCAAACTGTGTTCCCGAACACCTTGTTAATTCAGATACCGCCTCCAGGTGCGTCATAGCCTGCCGGTAGGGACGGTCACTGGTCATGGCGTCATAAGCATCTGCTATAGACAATATACGAATGAGCGCATTGAGGTAATCAACTTTCTCTGCAAGTTCTTTTTTGCTTTTTCTGAGCGCCGCCTCAATACTTCTTTGCTCGGAGATATTCAGCAACTGTCCCAGCACTGCCGGACATCCCTCAAAATCTATAACAGAGAAATAGCCCCGTACATGGATTATATTCCCATGCTTGTTAATCGCCCGAAAAGCATAGTCTTCCTTCATGCTTTCCCCTGCCAGGCGCCGGGAGATATGATCCGCCACCAGTTGCCGATCTTCTGAATAAATAAGCTCAAGAAAATTAATGCTTAGCAGTTCATCACCGCTGTATCCGGTAATTTGAACCATCTTGTGGTTTACCATCCGAAAGGTTGCATCCTGAAATATGTAGATTGGCAACGGAGAGTAATCGAAAATATATTTAAAATATTCTGCTCCCAATAATAACACCCCGCAAAGGTCGGTTTTTACCGCTATCAATATAGTAAAAAGTTATTTTACAAATTGTATTTTATTTATACAACAAAAGCAATTATTTCAACATTTTTCGCGAGACAGAAAGTACATGGGGACGGTTGAAATACATACCCTCCACGATGATATTTCCATTTCCAATTACATCACCGGACATATCCAGTGCCTATTCTCTTCATTGCTGATGCAGACACTTCTTTACAAAAAATTTTACAAAAAAACCATGTCAATTTTTTTCTTTATTGACAGAATAGTTGTTTTTTTTTTAATATAACATTAATATAACAATAGTAATATTAATGTTTACTAATTTGAGCTTAAAAAAGGGGGGGAGATATTGGGCATAACATTACGCTTGACCATTTTGTACTTTATTATTCTTACAGTTGCCCTTGCAGTGTCCGTTTTCGCTATCATATGGCAGTTTGACAGCAATCTTATAGTAGGGATAGCTGCAACAGGAGCTTTTAGTTGCCTTCTTGTTGGGGGTGCTTTTTATTTTTTTACCCGCCCACTTGAAATGGCTCTGGCAGAACTGGTAGACTGGGCCCTCCGGGTTGTGCGAGGTGACTACAGCTGGGAAAATACATTAAATGGCAAGGGTTTTATAGAACTGGCCGGAGCGGCCGATCGCGTGGTCAAGTTTAATAAGGGTATAGCCCACACGATAACAACCGTGGAAAAGCATTCAAAGACCCTTACCGAAACAGGGGACAAGCTTCTGTCCGACGTCGACCGGATCAGCACAGGCGCCCAGGAACAAGCCCGGCAGGCCCAAATTCTTTTGGAGGGTATGGAAAAAGTAGCATCCTGGGCCAAAGAGGCATCTGATATTGCTCCCCGCGGCATTACTGCCGGAGAAATGTCCCATCAGGCTATGGAAGAAGGTATGCAGTTAATAGGCGATCTCATAAATGCAAACGGAAATATACAATCCTATATTAATAAATTAAGTAACTTTTCCCAACAAATTGAGAAAGTTATTCAAGTATGCGAACAAATTGCCAGCAAAACTAATTTACTGGCTTTGAATGCCGCAATTGAAGCCGCCCGGGCTGGTGAGCACGGACACGGTTTCGCAGTTGTTGCCGGCGAAGTACACAAACTGGCAGAACACAGCAAGGCAGAAACCGCAGAAATTGCCACCCTTGTAAGCTCCATACAACAGGCTGCCACTTTAGCCGGAAATGCGATCAGGGAAGGAGATAGTGTAACAAACAAGGCGGCCCAGGAATTTGATATGATAAAACAGCTTGTAGGAGAAATGCTTACCGCTATTGAAAATATTTCCAATATGGCTAATGAACAAATGGAAGGCACCAACATGATGGTAGAAATACTGCAATCCATCTCTGCCATAACCGAACAAACTGCTGCAACTTCTCAATCAACGGACGCAACAATACATGAATTATCTGATATTGCCTCCAAATTAATGCAAGGGGTGACATTGTTCCAATCAAGTTTAAAAAGTAACTAGATGGAGGTTGAAAATCTTGCAAAAAATTAGAACAAAATTTTCACTCGTCGCCGGTCTTCTGACGTTGATGGTGTTTTTTCTTGCAACCATCGGTGCCATATTAAGCAAATTGCTTTTCGTCACAATGTTGAGTGGTTTTGCAGGCATAATTCTTACCGCAGTCTTATTTTTTCTGTATGCAAAGAAAACCGCAAATAAGATGAATAAATTTAACGAAGCTGGAGATCAACATATTAAAGGTAATATCACAGTGCCACTATGTATGCGAACAGGAGACGAAATTGAATCGCTTTCCTGCAATACGGAGCAAGCAACTAAGGGGCTTATTGGTTGCTTATCCATAGTTAGGCAACATAATGAAAAGCTGATCGACAGTTCAAGCCAAATTTTTGCTTCAATAGAACAGATAAGCAAGGGGAGCCAGGAGCAGGCTGGACAAATTAGTGAACTACTCGAAAAAATTACCAGTTTGGCAGAAAAATCGAGGCATTGGTCAAATAGGGCCAATTCCACGGCTGACCTTTGCGACAAGGTTGACGATAGCGCAATGATAGGAAAAGATATGCTTGCCAATCTTAAAAAAGGAATGGAATTAATTAAAGAGCGTACAGCTAGCTTGGAGACAAATTTGATTCAAATTAATCAAATTACCAATGTTATCAACGACATCGCCGACCAAACCAACCTTCTGGCATTAAACGCGGCAATTGAATCCGCCCGCGCCGGAGAACAGGGGCTTGGTTTTTCCGTAGTATCCGATGAGGTCCGTAATCTGGCGGGAAATTCAGTTGAAGGGACAAAAGAAATTATTAACCTTGTAAGCTATATTCAGGCCGAAACTCAAAACGCAGTACAGGCCGTAAATAGTGGCATAGGTTTGTCAGAACATGTAGGACAGGCCTTTTCTAACGTGGTAGGCTATGTTTCGGAAACCAAAGAGGTCGCCGATAAACTATCAGAATTGGCCGAAAAACAGGCTTCAACCATCGAGGAAATGGTGATAAATACCCAAATCATGAACGATCATGTACAACAAAGAGCGTCTTTATCTGAAACAGCGGTATCGAAATCTCAGGAATTTAATTCCATTAATAAAAAATTAGACAAAATGATAAAGTTATTTAATTTTTAGAGAACGTAAAACTTTGTGTAAATGGTTATAACTACAATAAAGGAGATGACCATTTATACAAAGCAAAAAACGTACATGGAAAAAATCCTAATATACTCGCTTATCTTGTGATGCTATAAAAACAGTATTTGCTGGAATCTCCAGAAATCGTGCGATTTGTCTGTAGATTGTTCCTTCAATGGCCTTAACAGCACGGCTTGACCCTGCATTAAACGTGAAATCTCTTCTTACACATTTACTCTACGAATTAAACCTATATCCCGCTCCCCAGATTGTTTCAATAAATTCCGGATTTGACGGATCCTTCTCAATCTTTTTTCTTATTTTTTGGATGTGTACGGCCACGGTTGCCGTATCGCCATAGTAGTCGTCCCCCCATATGGTGCTGAGTATATGTTCCTTTGTAAAAACAATGTTTGAATTGGAGGCAAGAAACAATAGCAGCTCATACTCCTTGGTGGTCAGTTGTATTTCCCTGACATTGACATATACCTTGCGGGATGCGGTGTTTATTTCCATGCCCCTGTGGGCTATAATTTCTGCAGAAACAACGTTTCCCTTTAAACGCTGGTATCTTTTCAGGTGGGACTTGACCCTGGCCACCAGCTCCCCCGGGCTGAACGGCTTGGTCAAATAATCGTCGGCCCCGTACTCCAGCCCTCTTATCTTGTCGATATCTTCACTTTTGGCCGAGACAACCAGCACCGGAATATCCAGCTTTTCCCTTACTTCTTTTACAATCTCATAGCCGTTCTTGTTGGGAAGCATCAAATCCACAATGATCACGTCATAATTACAGGTAAGCGCCTTTTTCAATCCCTGTAACCCATCTTGTACAATGTCAGCCTTGAATCCGTTTAACTGAAGATAATCCCTTTCCAGTTCGGCAATATTAATATCGTCCTCGATGATCAATATGCGTTTCATTAGTATATCCCCTTCCCAATTCACCCGGCAAACGGAAGTGTAATGATAAAGCGCGTGCCGCTGCCTTCCGCGCTGGAAACCGCAATACTTCCCCCGTGGGCCTCTACCAGTTCCCTGGCGATGGCCAGCCCCAGCCCTGTGCTCACCAGATCCTTGGTGCGCTCATTATCCACACGGTAAAACCTGTTAAATATATAGGGAAGTTTGTCTTCGGGAATCCCTGGCCCGTTGTCATTGATATCAATACAGGCAAAATCACCATGTTTTAATAATTCGACTTTTATGACCAAACCCTCTTCCGGTCCGTATTTCAAAGCATTGCCTATGATATTTCTTACGGCCTGCTGTATTCTTTTCCTATCCATGCAGACAGTAAAATCCTGTTCCAGATCATCAGTATATATTAATTCCGATTGCCTTTCTTCCAGCTCAAATTTGAATTCCTCCATCAAATCACTCATATAGGCCTTAATAAGCACCGTTTCAAACTGAAAATTCAACTTCTGCATGTCCAGCTTCGTAAACAGGAATAGGTCGTCTATCAATTTATTGACATAAACTATATTGTGATGTATTATCTGCAGGTATTTATCTTTGTTTTCCGTCAGCAAGCCGTTCCCTTCGAGTATGGCCTCAATATAACCCTGTATGGAGGTGATGGGTGTTTTAAGGTCATGGGAGATGCTGGCTATAAGTGATTTTCTGTTTTCTTCGTATTCAGCCTTTATTTTTTCGCCTTCCCTTAATTTTTGCGCCATTTCATTGAAAGAATAAACCAGGAGGCCGATTTCATTGCTCACACTGCACTCAACCTTTACTTCATAATTGCCCTTGGCAATCTCCTCCACTCCGTTTCTAAGCTCTTCAATGGGCTTAAAAATTCTCTTTTCCAGGCGCAGGAAGAATAATACTTGTATTATTTCTTTGGCAATTATCAATATTGCAATCAGCACAACTATTGTTTTAAGCCCAACCAGTTGAAACAATAAAAATAGTATTAACAAGTTAAATAACAAGGCAAAGGGACGAAAATATTTTACAGATTTATGCATCCGGTGAAATTCTCTGTGATAACTATGGTGGCATTCAATTCCTTCAAAAAAGTGGCCAAATTCTTCCTGGTGTCTTTTATGGCGGCGTTTTAATTCAATAAAATAATGCATGCGCTTATTTCTTTTATCCATATTAATCACCTATTACCCCTGCTTCGCGACTTTTTACTATTATATACCCGGCAGCGCACATCACTAAACAATCATTTTTCAGAATTGCTAAACCCAAACAGAACAATATAAGTGAGCCTTGGGTTCGGAAGGGGTTATTCCCCTTCCGAACCCTTAGAGCGAACTTAAAAGTGAAGCTCGAAATCTCTGATTTCGTTAACTGAACTTTCCCTGTGGGTTTCGAGCTTTACAGCCTGTTGTTCCCCGACCTTCGAGGACGGGATCTTACAGGCTGTTAGCGAGATAAAGACCGGTACTCAGCCGGTCAGTCTTTTTTTAAAACACATTTTTCGCAGATTCCAAATATCTTCAGCTGAAGGTTTTCCACCCTAAATTTGTGCTCCCTGCTCAACCTACTAGCCAAGTCGTCCGGCATATCCCCGTTAAATTCAACAATCTTCCCGCAGCAGCTACATATATCCAGAACAGCCAGATATAAAAAGCCGCCGCCAAATAGCGGCGGCTTTTTGGGAAGCCGGTCTCTGCCAGCGTTACCTGACCTGACCGGCGTTACCGCCGGACAGTTACTTCTTTTCTAGACATAATAGCCCCTTCAGTACATTTTCTTACACATGCCAGGCACCCAACACAGTTACTTGCATTAACTATGCGAATGTGTTTGTGAAAGGGATAATTTATTTTACCGATTACACCCATTGAACAAACGGACACACATTCCCAGCAAGCCTGACACAGCCTGGTATTTACAATAATATGATCAGTTGCCATTTGTCTGGCTCCGCGAATGTTTCTTAGCATTTATCCCCCCCATACCGCCGTTTTGGCGTTGCTCTTATCATATAAAACTCAACTCAGCCTTTAAATTCAAGCTGCGCTGTCCGTTGATCTCGTCTTTTTGTAACCCGTCAACTGTTAAAATTACTTTTTTCACTTCACTATTTTTGTTAATGAATACATTTAATTTGACGGCTGAAATCTCCATGCCGGAGAATTCACTACATGCACATTGAAAATCATCATTATGATGCATTTTTTTATGCTGCTGTAATTTTTCACGGATAAAACCCTGCATATCCCCGGAAGCCTCGTCAAAATCCAGCGAAAGTTTAATGCTTTTATCTTCCAGTTCCTCTACTTTCATGCTGTTTAACATATTCAAAACAAATGCAATTTTGGAGAGCTTTCCCTTTAAGCCGTCGCACTTTATGCCGCTACAATCACCTGCCTGGTCATTGTTGTGGTAATATCCGTGACAATGGTGAAAACGCATGTGGCTCATCAAACCGTGCCGGCGGTGCCCCTGGAAACCTGGCAATTCAAACTCTGTGCTGCTTTCATGCTTCACTTTCTTACCTTCACAATCCAGCTCCAGGCAAACTTTAGCCTTTGTCCGTCCGTCCGCAAGATTCTTTTCAAAGTCATTGTCAAAGCCGAATATTTTAACCTTGTCCCTGCTGCCTTCCACTTTTAGGGTGCCCTTTAAAAATTCTTTTTCCTTCATGGTCGTAACCACGTCATACAGAAGTTTAATTTT
The DNA here is from genome assembly GCA_000961595.1 of Peptococcaceae bacterium BRH_c4b. GTDB lineage: Bacteria > Bacillota > Desulfotomaculia > Desulfotomaculales > Desulfocucumaceae > Desulfocucumis. Next base: position 78,971 of record LADO01000013.1, on the reverse strand, counting down.
ATTCATTATATCGACCTCCCTGTTAGTAATGAGGTCATTATAATAAGAGGTTATAAACTGCCAATAAAGCATTTATAAAAATTTTATAAAAATGAATAAAATATTCTTAAAGTAAAAAAAGGCCTGTTAAATAGCCTTTTATGTCAGCATAAGATGATATTGATATAAAGGTCAGCGGAGAAGATGAAATAATTACCTCTTGCGGAATTGGTGGTGATTCTATTTAATCTATAAATTGGTTTCCTCCAGTATTTCATTGGCTTCTGTGCAAAGGGAAAGTTTTTGGGCTTGATACTTGCCGCCATCAAGAATATAAGTGGTTTTTAATAGGGCCATAGTGTCCGGATGCGATACGCCGATAACCCTTTGGATAGCTGTAATTTCACAAACCCCGTCACCGTCCTCGTCGGCGATGCTGTATTCAGCGATGGGATCAACCCAGGTGGAAAAAACAAAGTGCCGCGCTTAGCGGCATGGGGTGATAACAATACGGCAAGAGGTAAGAACCAGCAGGAATAATCTAACGCCCTTTTTAAAAAAAGGCATCGTTTTTTAGTAATTGTCCATCCAGTGCGGCGGATTTAAGCTGGTCGGCGCAGCCTTGGTCTCCCGGTGCCTCACATAGTTCTTCCAACTCTCTTTCGATCTGGTCATAGGTCGTGCTGTAAGGAACCGTACCGACAGTATCGTTGTTGCCTTACTCCCCCAGCATCTCCCCGGCATTTGGGTCCCCGACTTTTCCATTCAGGTGTTCCAAACCGGGACCAGGCTGGGTGTCGCTTTTAGGTATGACAGTATTTTTGCCTGCGTTGCCTTCTTTTGCTGCCTGGTACATTTTTCCCAGGTCCTCCGCCATAATATCCCTAAGCTCACCTGAATCCACAGATCTTAGCTCTCCGGCAGTAACATCCCTTAATTCATTTGATTTAATCACGAAGCACTCCCTTTACATTTTTTCTTATGTTCCCCACGTAATATATTAATATTCCATATTACATTGAGAGAGAAAGACTTTATGGAATGATGTGCCAGATTAAAAGTAGCTTGACAGAGACAGGCGCGAACAATAAAATAAGTTCAATTGCGACGCGTCGCATGTCGACGAATATTCGAGGAGAATAGCTAATGTTAAATGATAATCGATTTATTCAGAAACTGGTTGATAATTTGTTTGTTTTGTTGAAGGTTATGCGGCAAGGTGCGGAGTCCGATGCAACCAAAGGGGGATTTACAATCCCCCAAAAAATTGTTATGGGCCAGTTAGTTAGACACGGTGACCTGAGCGTAAAAGAATTGAGTCAAAAAGTTGGGCTCGCGCATAGTACCGTATCGGGAATCGTGGACAGATTGGAACGTAAGGGATTGGCAATGCGCATCTACGACCCGCAAGACCGCCGTATTACAAAAGTAATAATAACTGATCTGGCTAGGGAACATTTTAATAACAGGCTGCCACATCGTATGTTCTCAGGCATTGTGGATGCGTTTCAAAAGGCAACAACCGAAGAACAAATAAAAATTCTTGACGGACTTACAATCTTGAGGCAGCTATTGGACAAGGGAGAATAAAAATAACTGCCGTATGGATTTTAAATGAATCTTATTGTTTATCATGACAGGAGATGCAGGTTAATGATTAAATTATTCAGGTTTTTAAAGCCCTACGCCATCTCTGTGGCGGCTGTTTTGGTGCTCCTGTTTTTTCAATCCCTGGCTGAACTGTATCTGCCGACTCTGCTGTCAGATATTGTTGACACCGGTATTGTCAAGGGAGATACTCAGTACATTATTAGCGTTGGAGGTTTAATGCTGCTGGTGGCTGCGGGAGGCGCCGTCTGCACAGTTTTGGCGAGCTTTTTATCAGCAAAAACTGCCACAGGATTTGGTAAAAATCTGCGCAGCAGAGTTTTCTCGCAGGTGGAGAGCTATTCGCTCCACGAGTTTGATAAGATCGGTACCGCCTCTCTCATTACAAGAACAACAAACGATATAACCCAGATTCAGCAGGTATTGATAATGATTATGCGCATGATGGTCAGTGCGCCGATGATGGCTATCGGCGGAATTATTATGGCGGTATCTAAGGATGCGACTCTATCACTGGTTTTTATTGTTGTGCTACCGCTCCTTGCCGCTGCTATCTTTATAATCGTAAAAAAGAGTATACCGCTTTTCAGATCAATGCAGATAAAACTTGACAAGTTAAATCTCGTTTTGCGTGAGAATCTTACCGGTATTAGAGTAATACGCGCATTTAACCGCCTTGACCACGAGAAAAAGCGTTTTAACGAAGCCAACCGTGACCTTACCTGCACTGCAATCAAGGTAAATAAACTAATGGCTGTTATGATGCCCATTATGATGCTGATGATGAACTTTACAACCATCGCTATAGTTTGGTTTGGCGGTATTCGCATCGACCATGGAGATATGCAAGTAGGCGATATGATGGCATTTATTCAGTATGCTATGCAAATTATGTTCTCGCTGATTATGGTTTCCATGATGTTTGTCATGATTCCCCGGGCGGAAGCCTCCGCAGTAAGAATTAACGAAGTACTGGGCACTGCTCCCGAAATAAAGGACACAGCAAAAGTTAAGCGTGCTGACAGCAAAAAAGGCTTTGTGGAGTTTAATAATGTTACCTTTAGTTACCCTGGCGCCGAACAGCCTGCCATCAGCAATATTTCTTTCAGCGCTGGGCCTGGTGAGGTTATAGCGATTATTGGTGGCACCGGCTCGGGCAAATCGACGATGCTCAGCCTGATTCCGCGATTTTTCGATATTGACAGCGGCAGCATTTTGGTTAACGGTGTGGATGTGCGGGAAATGTCACAAGAAAGCCTGAGGGCAAAAATCGGTTTTGTCCCTCAGAAGGCAGTTCTCTTTACCGGCACCATCGCAGACAACATTAGATTTGGCAAGGAAGACGCAACTGATGAAACAGTTAAGCGCGCTGCGGAAACCGCCCAGGCAACCGAATTTATTGCTAACATGAAGGACGGTTTTGATTCCGTAATCGCCCAGGGCGGCACCAATATTTCGGGTGGACAAAAACAGCGTCTTTCCATCGCCCGAGCCTTGGTGAGAAAACCGGAAATCTACGTTTTTGACGACACTTTCTCGGCTCTTGACTTTAAAACCGATGCCCGGCTGCGTATAGCGCTGAAAAAGGAAATAAAGGACTCTACTGTGCTGATTGTTGCCCATCGGGTAAGTACAGTGATGGACGCCGACAGGATTTTAGTCATGGACGACGGTGTAATTGCCGGGATCGGGAACCACAAAGAGCTTTTAAAAACCTGCACAGTATATCGTGAGATTGTGTCCTCACAGCTATCGGAGGAGGAAATAGCATGAGTGAAACTTATAAAGAACATAAATCGGGGGAAAGGCCAGCCGGAGGTCCCGGCCCGGGATTCGGCAGAGGTCCCATGGGGGGACAAATGGGGATGCCGGTACAAAAAGCAAAGGATTTTAAAGGCACGCTAAAAAGACTCCTGGGCTATTTAAAACCCCGTAGATTTCAACTCCTGGCCGTTTTTTTTATGGCCATTCTCAGTACGCTTTTCAGTATTGTCAGCCCGAAAATACTGGGTAAAGCCACCACCAGCTTATTTGAAGGCATCATGATGAAATTAAGGCATGTACCCGGCGCTCAGGTGGATTTTAAGTACATCTTGCATATAATTCTTATTCTTGTTGGGCTCTATCTTATCAGTGCATTTTTTGGCTATATTCAACAATTTATCATGGCGGGAGTCGCCCAGAAAACTGTTTTTGATATGCGTAACGATATCAATGACAAGCTGGCCCATTTGCCGCTTAAATACTTCGACTCAAGTACCCACGGCGAAATATTGAGCCGTGTTACGAACGACGTTGATAATATTGCCACCACCTTGCAGCAAAGCATGACCCAGCTTATCACATCCGCAGTTACTATTGTCGGCGTTGTCCTTATGATGTTAACCATAAGCCCTGCAATGACCCTTATTGCCGCTATAACCCTGCCCCTTTCTTTTCTTGTGACGGCTGGTATTGCCAAACGCTCAAAAAAATACTTTTCGGCACAGCAGAAGGAACTCGGTGAACTCAATGGCCATGTCGAAGAGATGTATGCCGGGCACAAAATCGTCAAGGCCTTTGGGCATGAGGACAAATCCATTGACAAATTCAACGAGATTAACGAAAGACTTTACAATGCAGGATGGAAAGCACAGTTCGTGTCCGGTCTGATCATGCCCCTCATGAATTTTATCAGCAATATCGGATACGTGTTTGTCTGTGTTGTCGGGGGTATTTTTGTAATGCAAAAGAGTATTGAAATTGGTGATGTCCAGGCATTTATTCAATATTCCAGACAGTTTACCTGGCCAATCGTTCAAACTGCGAATATAGCCAACATTATCCAGTCTACGGTGGCGTCAGCCGAGCGTGTATTTGAAATCCTGGACGAAATAGAAGAAACTCCGGACAGCAAAGATGCCGAAGTAATCCAGTTTCCGCGGGGCAAGGTCAAATTCCAAAACGTCAAGTTCGGTTACAAAGAAGATGTCATACTAATCGAAAACATGAATATCGACGTCAAACAGGGACAGACCATCGCTATTGTAGGCCCAACCGGAGCGGGCAAAACCACCCTTGTAAACCTGCTGATGCGTTTCTACGAGTTAAACGACGGGAAAATTACCGTGGACGGCGTTGACATAAGGGATATTAAGCGTGGCGATCTACGCACTATTTTCGGTATGGTGCTGCAGGATACCTGGCTCTTTAACGGCACGATAAGGGATAATATAGCCTATAGCCGTGAGGGTGCCACCGGGGAAGAAATTGTGCGGGCTGCCAAAGCGTCTCATGCCGACCACTTTATCAGAACCCTCCCCGACGGCTACGATACAATCATTAATGAGGAAGCCTCTAACCTTTCGCAGGGCGAAAAGCAGCTTCTGACGATTGCCCGGGCCATTCTCGCCAATCCTGCCATACTTATTCTTGACGAAGCTACAAGCAACGTTGACACAAGAACCGAGCTGCTTATCCAAAAGGCGATGCTAGCGTTGATGAAAGGAAAAACAAGTTTTGTCATTGCCCACAGGCTATCCACAATTCGGGACGCAGACTTGATACTTGTGATGAATAACGGCAGCGTTATCGAAAAGGGCAATCATAACGAACTTCTCGACAAGGATGGTTTCTATGCAGATCTTTACAACAGCCAATTTAAGGGTGCCAATTTGGAAAACGAAGCTGTATAAGATATAGAGGATATATAAGTGAGCCTTGGGTTCGGAAGGGGTTATTCCCCTACCGAACCCTTAGACTCTTCATTAACAATGTCTTCCTTTGGGATAAATCGCAGAGCAGCAGAATTGATACAGTAGCGTAAACCGGTCGGGGCCGGCCCGTCGTCAAAAACATGGCCGAGATGCGAATCCGCTGCTTGACTTCGGACTTCAGTTCGAACCATGCCGTGGCTCAAGTCTTCCTTCTGAATAATACTTTCCGGCTGAATCGGTCTGGTAAAGCTTGGCCAGCCGCATCCTGAGTCAAATTTATCTTGAGAACTGAAAAGCGTCTCACCAGTAACGATATCAACGTAAATGCCTTCACGTTTGTTATCCCAGTATTCATTATTAAAAGGCGGTTCCGTAGCATTCTTTTGCGTCACTTCAAACTGCAGCTTAGTCAACTTCCTTTTCAATTGCTCTGCCTTGTTTTCTTTTTCTTCCCCCCAGTACTTTTCGATAACCGCGTCTCGTCCCGAACCCCTGCGATACCGGGTATAATGGAGGGGGTTCTTCTTGTGGTAATCCTGATGATACTCTTCCGCCGGATAAAACGTAGCAGCCGGAAGAATCTGCGTTACAACAGGCCTGTCAAATCGGCCGCTGGCAATAAGACTCCTTTTAGATGTTTCCGCTTCTTGCTTTTGTTGTTCATCATGGAAAAAAATCGTGGTTCGATAGGACGCTCCCCGGTCGTAAAACTGTCCCCCCTCATCGGTTGGGTCAATTTGCCGCCAGTAAACATCCAACAGCTTTTCATACGTTAAAACAGCCGGATCAAAGGTGACTTGAACCACCTCATAGTGGCCCGTGGCGCCGGAACAAACCTCTTCATAAGTGGGTTGCTCCTTATGTCCCCCCATGTAACCGGATACCACGCTTATCACTCCCTCCAGTTCTTCAAAGGGCGCAACCATGCACCAGAAACACCCTCCGGCAAAGGTTGCAAGTTCGTAGCGCTCCCCGCTTGCATTGCCACCAGCGCTGTCCATTTCTAAAACCACCCCGCTCTTTTATGCGTCCGTTTTAATTCTGTAAGCATAGCAAAAGATGCAATAATAGCATACCCCTTATTTGCGGAGCAAAAACCGTGACAAATGGTGCTTTTGTTGAATTGCTGAACTAACTACAATGGAATTTAAAACTCCATATCCACTTAAAACATTAGCACCATCCCCACTATCGCATTTCGGGAAATAAGTTAATAAGTTAGGTGCCAGGCACCTAACTTATTAACTTATTTTTATATAAACAAATTCACATTAGCTTCGTCGGCCTCGCCCAGGTAGGTGGCCACACCGGCGTACTCCAGGCCGTCCATGAGTTCTTCTTCCCGAATGCCCATTACGTCCATGGACATGGTGCAGGCGATCATCTTGATACCCTGATCCTTGGCGGTCTGGATCAATTCCGGCAGGCTGGTAACATTTTGCTGCTTCATCACCATTTTCATCATGGGCGCTCCCATGCCGCCGAAGTTCATTTTGGATATGCCCAGTTTGTCGGCCCCCCTGGGCATCATCCAGCCGAACATGGCCTGTAAAAAACTTTTCTTTGTCTTTATCTGTACCTTTTCCGCTTTCCTCAATGTGTTGAGACCCCAGAAGGTGAAAAACATGGTAACGTCATCGCCCATAGCCGCCGCACCGTTGGCTATGATGAAGGCGGCCATGACCTTGTCCAGATCGCCGCTGAATACTATGATTGTTTTCTTGGTGGTATCCACACTAATCCCTCCCAATTTAATTAATCCTCTTTAATAAAACAGGCTGAGTCTCGTGCGACAGAGGAGAACCGTCCCCTGTCGCAAACTGTCGCACAACTTACTCCGGGCAGTAGGCCCGGGCCAGGTAAACTGAAATATCCTCTATGTTAATCTGGTTGTGGGCGGCCTTTTGCAGGTTTACCAGGCAGATGGGACACATGGTGACCACTTTGCTCCCGGCTGCTTTTAGCTGCTCCACCCTTCTCTCCGCCGCGGCCACGGCCTTTTTAGGATATAGTGACTCGGCGGGGCCGCCGCAGCACAGGGTAAACCTGCCTGCATCGGCGGGCTCCCTTACGGTTACACCGGCACCTGTCAGCAGAGTCCTCTGTTCGTTCACTACATTCTCATATCTGGCGTAGACGCAGGAATCATGGATAACCACTTCATCCTCCAGGCTCCTCAGCGCCCAGGCATGCCGCTCCGCTAACACTTCCATATAGCTTTTTACGTTCAGGTCGTACCCTTTGATCAAGGCGGGATACACCGACCTCAGCATATTGGTGGTGTGAGGATCTACGGTAATTAAGTTTTTAACACCATAATTTTTTAAATTTCTATATACCTTGCGGGCGTGTTCCTCCAGCACATCATCCATACCCAGGTCGTAAACCAGGGCTCCGGAATACAGATCGTCTTCGTACATATAGCCCGGTTCCACCCCGGCCTGCCGCAGCAGCCTGGCGATATTAACCAGGATGCCGTCGAAACGCTCCTGCATGGCGGACTGTGGTATGGCCATCAGGCTGGATATATTGACAAACCTGTTGACAAACCTGCCTACCCTGGCGAAGTCGGCCAAGGGGGTGTCCTCGATCATGCCCTGGGCCTTGTTCATGCTGGTTATATAGGGAATGAGCTGGTACATCAGCCCCGTGTATATAACAGTCTCCCCGCCTCTGGGCAGGCCGAGCCCCCTGGCCCACCTGGTGGCGCTGCCGGCGGAAATGGGCAGTACGGAGTTTCTGATTTTTAGATTATCCGCTAAAATTCCTATAGTATCACCTGTCGGCAACGGCATAGCAAGACTCCCCTTTAATTTCAGTATTCAGAATTCAGTAGTCAGAATTCAGAATATTTCGAGACGATAAACTGTTCTCTCATGTTGACTCCTGTTGTTTTTGCCGGTTCTCTCATTCTGACTCCTGACTCCTGACTCCTGACTTCTGACTCCTGATTAGTTACAAATTATATACTTTCTTATTGAGGTAATATCTTAAAGAGCGGACATTTTCCGCTATATGCACCCCGGCCGGACAGTTAGCTTCACACATTTTGCACAACAAGCAGGAATAAATGGTTTCACTATTTTTCTGCACCTTGTCTTCCAGACCCAACAATACGTATCTGAACAATTTACGTGGCAGGAGTTCGATGCCCATGGGGCAAACCGCGCTGCACACCCCGCAGTTCATACAGGCGGAGGCGTTGAATGCCTCCGGTTTCCCGATCTCTTCAGCAAAATTCGGGTTGACCAGCGCCATTATGCTCCCTCCCTTGCCACGGCCCCGTATTTATAATAGCCCTCGTCCGTAAGCTCCTTTTCGGAGACGTAACCGTATTTGCGCATGCCCATAACCCAGTACATAACTTCGTAGGCGGGGTAGCCCAGGGCATCCGCTATTTCCGGCACGGTCAGGGGGCCATCTCCCAGCGCGGCCAGTATTTTATCCCTCATGAGCATTTCTTCCCGGACTATTTCCCTGACAGCCCTTTTTTCGCTACTCATTTTGGCATGTCTCCTTTAGCAAAGCGTCAATCATCGACCTGACCTGGGCATCGGTATATCCTTTGAGGTCAATGGCGTTGGCCGGGCAGAGAGGGACACAGCCGCCGCAGCCCTTGCACAGTGCCCTGTTGATGGCGGCCACGCTCCTGCCCTGCTGCTGCTCCATTTCGATGGCCGCATAGGGACAGGTGGCCACGCACTCTCCGCAGCCGTTGCACAGATCCTGATGCACAGAGGCGATTAGCGGCTCCAGGTCCACATATCCCTTTTTCAATATGGAAGCGCTCTGGGTAACCGCCGACAGCGCCGAGGCGACGCTCTCTATGGAATTTTTGGGACCCTGGCAGCTGCCGCAAATATAGACGCCGTCCACCATAGTTTCCACCGGCCGGAGTTTGGGGTGTATTTCGTTAAAGAATCTGTCCCGGCCCAGGGGAAGCTTCAGCACATCCACCAATTCCGGACTTTTCCGGGGCACCATGCCGGTTACCAGAACCACCACATCAGCCTTTATCTCAATCTCTTCACCAAAGGTCAGGAGGTCTTTTAAACTTACCTGCAGTTTTCCATCGTAACCTCTTTCCACCACCGGTGGCCCGTCATCGGCAAATTTGAGAAAATACGAGCCCATTTCCCTGGCCTGGCTGTACATTAATTCAAATTTACCGTAGGTTCTCATATCCCGGTAAAGGTGGTACTGGTGCATTCCGGGATTTTTCTCCAGAGCTATGATGGAAGCGTGTACCGCCGCATTGCAGCAGTAGCGGGAGCAGTACCGGTTGGCGTTTTCCACCTCCGGCTGCTGCCTGCTGCCCACGCAGTAAATGTAAGCTACATTTTTAATCTCCCTGCCGTTGAATACCGGCCTGCCGGCAGAGGAGTCCAGCAGTTCTTTGAATTGGGGCAGGGTCAGCACCCCGTCCAGCCCAAAGCCGAATTCCTCCTCCTCCGGCTGATAAGCGTCAAACCCCGTAGCCACGATGATGGAACCCACGTTTACGCTGATGGTGGTGTCTTCCTGGCCCCGCACCCTGAGGTTTACGTCAAAGTTGCCTATACTGCCGGATTTCTCCGCAATTTCCGCATTGGTATAGAGGGTTATGTTTTCCCGCTTTTTTAGCTCATTAATAAGTTGGGCAATTAAAGATTTGCCGTCTTTGCCATGGGGATACATCTTGCCCAGCTTGCCGATCCAGCCCCCCGCCAGTGGGGATTTTTCCACCAGATATACGGATATGCCCAAATCAGCCAGCCCGATGGCAGCCCTGAGGCCGCTTATGCCGGCGCCCACCACCAACACCCGGGGCACAGTTTCGATAATAATGGGCTCCAGCGGCTCGGTGAGTGCTGTTCTGGCAATGGCGCCCCTGACCAGCCGGATGGCCTTATCCGTTGCCCCTTCGCGGTCATCGGTGTGCGCCCAGGAACACTGCTCCCGGACATTCACCTGGGTATACTGGAAGGGGTTAAGCCCCGCCCTCCTGGCAACATCCCTGAAGGTGTGCAGATGCAGCTTAGGTGAGCAGGAAGCCACCACCAGACCATCCAGATGCTGTTCCTGAATATCGCTGGCCATCTCCTGCTGGGTGGCATCGGAGCAGGCGAACATGGCCGTTTTGGCCACCGCCACGCCCCCTTCGCCCTCCACAGCCTTCCTTACTCTGTCGACATCCACATAGTCGGAGATGTTGCCGCCGCAGTGACAAATATAAACTCCTATTCTCCTGTCGCTCATTGTTGCATCCTTGTCCTTTCCACATAGGCTGCCGCCTGGGCCGCAGCCGAGCCAGCATGGAGTATGGAATCGGGAATGTCCCTGGCGCCGGAGGCGGTACCAGCCACAAACACGCCCTCTATGCTGGTCCTGCCAGGGTTAATATCCTCGTCAACTTCCCTGACAAATTGGAATTCGTCCGCCTCCAGTTGCTCCCCGGCAAAAAAGTCGAACACCTCGGTGTTTGGCAACAGGCCCACCGAAAGGACCACCAGGTCGTGCTCAGCCCTGGTTACCTTGCCTCCGTTATCAATATCTTCGTAATATAGGGCAAGGTTACCGTCTTCCACTTCTTCTACCCTGGCCACCCGTCCCTTGACAAAATTCGCCCCCATGCCCCTGGCCTGCTCGTAAAACTCGTCATAGCCCTTGCTGAAGGCCCTGATGTCGATATAATATACGGTCACGTCCGCCAGGGGCAGGGCGCCCATAATTAGCTGATTCTGTTTCACCGAGTACATGCAGCACACCCTGGAGCAAAGCTGATTGTTTACCGTCTGGTCCCTGGAGCCGGTGCAGAGTATATAGGCGATATTGTCCGGCACCTTGCCGTCTCCGGGACGGAGCACTGTGTTATATGGCCGGGTGGGCGCCAGCAGCCTATCCATTTGCATACCGGTGATGACATTTTTATGTTTTCCATAACCGTACTGGGGCTTGGCGTCCGCCGGGAAGAGTTTGAAGCCGGTGGAAACAATCACCGAGTTTACTTCCACTTCCAGTTTTTCTTCCTTCATGGACATGTCGATGGCGTTGGCAGGACATTCACTGATGCACTGGCTGCATTCAGAGCAGACCCCGCAATCCAGGCATCTCCCGGCGCTGTACCTGGCCTCCTCCTCGGTGAGGGGAGGTTCTATTTCCCTGAAGTCACTTACCTTTTCATGCCATACCTCTTTATTTTCCACCGGTGGCAGTACACTGTATTGTTGCTGCCTGTCAATAACCTGTTGTTTATCCACTGCGGGCAATCTGTAATCGTATTCCTCGCCTTTTAAATCCTGACCGGTCAGATAACGGTTGATGAAGAAAGCAGCCCTTCTACCCTGGCCTACGGCGTTTACAATCATGGAGGATCCTGTTACCACGTCCCCCCCGGCAAAAACATAGGGAATGTCTGTCTGCAGGGTTTCCGGATCGACACTAATGGTTTCATTCATATTTAATTTAATGGTACTACCGAAATTTTTGGTATCCGGAGCAAGGCCCACGGCAATAATGACCATATCAGCTTTTGTAACATAGTCCGAGCCCTCCACGGGCACGGGCTTTCTCCTGCCACCGGCATCGGCACCGCCAAGCTCCATCCTGATGCTGACGGCTCCGGCCAGTTTACCACCCTTGCCATTGAATTTTACCGGCGCGGTAAGATATTGAAATTCCACGCCCTCTTTTTCGGCGCCTTCGATTTCCCAGTGGTGGGCAGGCATTTCCTCCCTGCTCCTCCTGTACTGGACAATCACCTTTTTAGCTCCCAGCCTTACGGCAACCCGGGCGGAATCAATGGCCACGTTGCCCCCACCCACCACTATAACCGTTTTATCCTTAAGGGACAGCTCTTTACCGAGGTTGACATTCCGCAGGAATTCCAGTGACGATACCACGCCATCCAGGTCTTCCCCGTCCACATTCATTTTTCTGGTGCCCTGGGTGCCGGTGGCCAGGAATACGGCGTCAAAGCCCTGTTGTTGCAAATCACCGATATTTTCAACCCTTACACCGGTTTCTATTTCCACGCCCAGGACGGTTACATTTTTAATATCCCTTTCCACTACCTCCCTGGGCAGGCGGAATGAAGGTATGGCCAGCCTGAGCATGCCCCCCGGCTGTTTTTCGGCCTCAAATATTTTCACCCCGTAACCCTGCCGGGCCAGATGGAAGGCGGCAGTGAGCCCCGCCGGGCCGGAGCCGGCTATGGCAACCTTTTTGCCGTTCGGTTCGACCCGAACAACTGCTTTGGGTTCGGCATTCCCGGCATAATATTTATCCGCGATAAACCTTTTCAATTTCCTGATAGGCAGGGAGCCCTCTATTTCATACCTGGAGCACTCTCCTTCGCAGGGGGCGTAGCAGGCCCGGCCCAGGCTGCCCACCAGGGGAGTTGTTTCCTGCACCAGCTCATAGGCTTCCTCATATTTCCCAGCCCTCACCAGGGCAATGTAGCCATGGGCCTTAATACCCGCCGGACAGGTATGGTAGCAAGGTGAGGACCCCTGTTTTTCAATGACCGCCTTTTTGGGAACGGCCTGGGGAAAGGCGATATAGGCCGCCCTCCTGGATACCATGTCGGAATTATACTGGTCCGGAACGGCCACATTGCAAACCATTTCGCACTGGCGGCAGCCGGTGCAGGTGCTGGAATTTACAAAGGTGGGCTTCTTTCTTATTTTTATCTGGAACTTGCCCTCTGCCTTTTTCTCAATCTGTTCCACCTCGGAATAGACCATGGCTGTAACATTGGGGTGATGGATAGAGGCGGCCATTTTGGGCGTTGATATACAGCTGGCGCAGTCCAGAGTTGGGAATACCTTGCTAAGCAGAATCATTTTTCCGCCGACGCTGGGCTCCTTCTCCACCATGAGCACCTTATAGCCCATGTCGCCAAGCTTGAGGGCCGATTCCATGCCCCCGATACCGCTACCAACAACAAGCATATCGTAATCCATATCGCTATCCCTTCCTGGCAGGTCCTAAATTTTTTAGCATGTTGTAAAAATCCTTAATCTGGTTGGTAAATGGCTCGGCGCATACTGAGCAGATGGCGGACATTCTGAGCCGCTTGGGTTCATAGCCTTTTTCTCTCAGCAATTCCTGCGCCTCTTCAGCTATTTTGGCCGACCTTTCGGCACAGTCCGGCAGATAGGCGCACTCCTCGCCGTCCGAGGCTATGAACACTCCGTCAAAGCCTTTTTCCATGGCGTAAAGTATCCACTCGGGCTTGATCCCGCTGGTACATGGCATACTGAAAACCATAGCACTGGTGGGGTAGTGCATATGGGAACTACCGGCTAAATCGATGCCCGGGTCAGATATGTTGTTTGTGGAGAAAGCAAGGATCTTCGGTGCATAATCCTTGCTTTCATTATTTGTAGCAGTCATTTTATTTCGCCCTCTTGACATATAGCTTGAAAGTACCGGCATCATCAATCAATCCGAGGAATTCATGACCCGTCTTTTTGCACCAGGCCGGAATATCTTTCTGGGTGCCGGTATCCGAAGCCAGAACTTCCATTACCTGGCCTTTTCCCACTTCGGCAATGGCCTTCTTGGCGGCCAGTATGGGGCCCGGACACGATGTACCCCTGGCGTCCACCACTTTGTCTACTTTAACGTTCTTCAGTTCGTCAATTGTCATAATAATAATTCCTCCTACATTTTTAATTTCTCAGTCTCCGTGTTGTACCCCCGGCAGCTATACTATACCATGCCGGGGTATACATATCGGCCTTCTGCAACATAAACTCAGTCCTACTAACATCTACCGGCATATTATATTTTATACCTCTACCCGAAGGGGTATTTATTCAATATAAAATTAACACAGGGGGACCATCAAGTCAATATGTATTTTCGTAATTTTTTAGTTGACAAGTATCTTGTCCATGCAATAAATTAATTACATACCCTATGGGGTATCAAAACCTGCTGGAACGATTTACAATTTGGCTCCGGCATCCCAAAAGGGAAAAGAAAGGCAGGTGGTTATATTTTTTAACCCACGAATTCGCTATACTAATTTAATGAGAATAATTAAGAGATTATAAAAGGATAACAAAGGGGAGTTTCACCATGAAAAAAATACTTAAAGAAAAAAGATCAAAATTGCAGATGCTTACCTGGATCGGGCTGCCCCTGGTGACGGTGGGCGGATGGTTTTACCCGCTGTTGGGATTTCTGCTGCTGACCTGTATGATTGGGTCGATGGGCATAGCCGCCTTCAGGGGCAGGGCGTGGTGCGACTGGATGTGTCCCAGGGGAAGTTTCTTTGATCTGTTTACTAAACCAATCAGTATGAATAAAAAAATACCGGCTTTTTTCCGCCACAAATATACCCGCCTGTTCATGCTGGGCCTTATTCTGACCATGATGGGAACCCAGTGGTACCTGGCCTGGGGCGACCTGGAAGCAATGGGCCTGGCCCTGGTAAGAATACTTACGGTAACCACAGCAGCGGGCATCCTGCTGGGCATATTCATTCAGCCACGGGTATGGTGTCATATCTGCCCCATGGGCACTCTCGGACATATGCTTGCCGGCGGTAAAAACCAGCTTCAGATTAGCAGCAACTGCGTAAACTGCCGCCTCTGCGCAAAGACCTGCCCCATGCAGCTAGAGCCGTATAAATATAAGAGCGACGCCGTAATGGGCGACAACGACTGTATCAAATGCTCCTCCTGCGTGGCCGTCTGCCCTAAAAAAGCGCTCAGCTTTGACAACTGCCCCTCTGCAAGCACTGAGATGGAGAAAAGCGCCTGAAAAACGCTAATTTAGCGGGCGGATAGCCCCGGGCTATCATGGCGCATAGCAACAACATATGGTGATTTAAATAAAATAATCACCCAGGCTTGTCATAAAAGGCTAGGGGCGGCATTAATGTCGCTCCTGAGCCTTTTCCTAATCAATTAATACATTCCCCATCAACGTTAGTCCAATTATTCCACCAGCTGTTCCGGGAGCATACCCACCGGGGCAAGCGGGGCAAGCGGGGCAAGGGGCAAGTAGGGACGGTTCTTGCCTTGCCAGGGAAATATTGCAAATAGAATCGATGGGGATACACCTATTATTTTCATTACGCCATTACTGAATTTGAATGGTCAAAATCGTGAACTACCCCACCCTTCGTCGCTCTTACTTCGTGAGTAAGGAAGACTCAGGGTGGGGGACTTCCCGGCGGGTAAGTTAAAAAATCTTGTTATCCCTTAAAAATGGTTCCAGAGGTTGTCCATAAAGCCCCCAGCTGTGTCATACCCAGACAAATTATCTTACAACAAGTCATTTCCACAGACACACCCTGCGCTCCAGATAATCAAGCCCCACATAAATTACAAAGCCAAGCAGTCCCATGGCGATAATTCCGGCAAACATATCTTCATAGGCCATTCTGGACCAGGCGTCAAGCAAATAATAGCCCAGACCCTCCTGGCTGGCCACTGTTTCGGCAAAAAACAGCACGGCGATTGCTGTGCCCGAGGCTATGCGCAGGGAGGTGAGCACGTCCGGAATAACCGCCGGCCAGACCACATGCCTGTATATGTCCAGCCGGGAAGCGCCCAGGGAAAGCACGGAGTTAACAAGTTCACCGCTAATGCCCCGGGACGAGTCCCTGGTGGTAACCAGAATCTGAAAGAACACCACCAGTACAATAAGGGTAATCTTTGAGAGATCCTGTAAACCAACCAGCACCATCAGCACCGGCAGAAATACAATTTTGGGAATAGGATATATAAGATAAATGAGCGGTGCGAAATAGCGGTCTATTTTTCCCTCCCGGCCTAGCACCATACCCAGGGGAACAGCCAGCAGAAGGGAAATGGCCAAGCTTGCCAATACCCTGTAGGTGCTGACATACAAATGAAAACCCAGGGTGTTTCTCATTTCCGCCCCAAATGCCCTGAATGAGGGTATCGGTCCTGGCAAGGCAGGCAGCCTTAGGGCTTCCGACAGCAACTGCCATATGAGCAAAAGGCTCAGTACGGAAAGAACGGTTGTGATTAATTTGCCTTTAGCGGTCTCGCTTTTCCTGATCAATGTTCCAGTAGCTCCCGTACCCTGGTGGCCATCTCATAAAAATCCCTGGTTTTGCGGTAATCTGGCTGGCCTGCCCTGGGATTGTCCACAATTTCCACCACCCGCCCGGGATGGGCGGAAAAAACAATAATCTTCTGCCCCAGGAAAATGGCTTCCTCAATGCTGTGAGTGACCAGGACAATAGTAATCCGGTCCTTCAGCCAGATGTGCAGCAGTTGCTTCTGCAGCGCCTCCCTGGTAAGTGCGTCCAGGGAGGAAAACGGCTCGTCCATCAGCAGCAGGTCCGGATCCAGAGCCAGTGCCCGGGCTATGCCGATCCGCTGGCGCTGTCCCCCGCTGAGCTGCGCAGGATACCTGTCCCTCATCTCCCACAGACCCAGCTCTTTCAGAATTGAAGCTGTTTTTGACTGTTTTTCCCCCGCCGGGACGCGTCTTATATCCAGACCCAGTGTAGCATTGTCCCATACTTTTTTCCATGGCAGCAGCCCATAATCCTGTAAAATAAGGGCCGTTTGCCGCCGGCCCCGGCCAACCCCGGCACCATCCACCAGCACCTCACCGGAAAAATCCAGCAGCAGCCCCGACAGCACGTAAAGCAGGGTTGATTTTCCCGAGCCCGAAGGGCCTATGATGGCGCAGGTGCTCCCCCGGGGAATGGCGAAGGAAACGTCACGCAAGGCCTGTACCCTGCCTTCCCCCTGACCGTAATAAAGTGAAAGCCCGGCAACACTTACCATATTATTATCAGCGGCGTCGCTGATCATTTCTCCAATACCCGCCCGTTAACCAAGTCCCGGTAGGACAGTTTGCTTTTCAGCAGATTGTGTTGGGTCATCCACTGCACCACCATATCCACATCCCCTTCAGTGGGCAGTTCAGGCTGCGAAAAATGGAACCTCAGACTGCTTTCCCCGCCGGTCAGCAGATCTTTCGGCACCCGGGCCTTTTGTATAAGTATGTCGTTGTATTTGCCGGCATCGGCCTGTATATCGGAAACCGCCCTGGTATAGGCCTTCATCAACTTTTTCACGGCAGGCAGATTGCTGTCCAGTGTTTCCTGTCGTACGATAACCACCGTCTGAGCCACGGTGTTTTGGGAGTTGTCAACAATCAAGTGAGCACCACCCATTTCCGCCAGAGTAGCCATAGGATCGGGCAGGGTAGCCGCCTTTACCGTGCCTTTCATCAGCGCTTCCATACGTACGGGAAGTTTGGGTATGGCTGTCTTTTTTATTTCCTCCGTCTTCAGCCCGCCGCCTGTCAGCAGCCTGTCTGTAATATATTCATTTATGGAATTTAAAGACATGGCGATAGGCTGATTTTTCAGCTGCTCCACGGTGGTTATCCCGGATTTGGGTGACGACAGCACGGCGAACCGGTTTTCTCCCGGCTTAATGCCCTGAGCAATGGCTACTGCCTTTACCCCGGTGCCGGAATTGTTCATAGCCGCCACCGCCAGCAAATCCCCCACACCGGCATCAATTTGTTTGGCCACGAAGGCGCTGTCCCTTTCCAAAGCGCTGGGAAAATCAATTAATTCCACATTTAATCCTGCGTCTTTAAAATACCCCTTTTGTTCCGCCACCCAGAAGGGCAGGTTATCCGCTATGGGCAGCATGCCCAGCTTGATTTTGGCTGGCTCGCTGCCGCCGCAGCCACCCAGCACTAAACCAGCAGCAAGCATTAAGAACAAAAACAACAATTTACCTGACTTGAACAATTCTGTCACTCCTCTTTCCACATGGACTTTATAGTTGTTCACGACATTCTTCTTCCTGAGTCCCCCAATTTCCTTCACGTTTCTATATATTACCAGAGAAAGTCCGGCAGGGCACCAGCAGTCCGGTGAATCTTCTTCCCGGTTTTTCCGGGCTATTTCACAATATTCGTTTTAGAATAACAAACAAAAGGCGGACTGCCATTCCATTCTGATGAATGAAAGCAGCCCGCCGCCTCGACCCGTTTACAACCCGTGCTTACTGCATAAAGCCGGGATTATAGGGGAACTGGGTCTGATAATTTATAAACTGCTGGTGTGTCTGCTGCAGTTTTGGCGCATCTTCCGGCTCCAGGGTATACCAACCCTTCCTGAACATGAGGTTGAATACCTCCCTGGTCTGCCCGTGAGTCTCCAGCAACATATTCGCGACGTCCCTGTGCAATGCCTGATGACTGGCCTCCCTGGTAAAAACGTTGAGATTATCTGTAATATACTTCAGGCCGGCCAGTGTTTCGTTCACCATATCCCTATCGTTCATCTGCGGGCCTTTTACCTGCGGCGATAGCCCGGACTGAGGGTTCTGTATCTTATTTTGCTGTTGCATTATTGTCCTACACCTCCCAGGCGGTTGGCCGAATTGGCCGGATTAACGTGATTTAAAATTACCAGATAGTGTTTCAGATGCATTTGCCCCGTCCTGTCCAGGACCATTTGAATTTCCGGGTCCATGGCTTCCCTGGCAAAGTGAAAACATTTCTTCATGGCGGTCAGTTCCCAGGACAGTGCATCTTTCAGATAAAGGTGATCTTTGGTGGAAATCACCCTCGGCGGTTCCGGCATTACCTGCTGTTGCTGCTGAAACTGGTTCGGCTGGTAGAACATGTTCATATGCTGCAAACTTATAACCACCCTTCTTTTTTATTATTTTTTCAAAGAAAGGTTTCAATTATTACAGATTGAACAGATTTGCATAATCAAATATAAAAGATAATTTTTACGACATATTATCAAATTCATTTTCAGTCGCATACTATGGAATAAAATAACATCTGTTATGATTTGGCGCGGCACTACCCTGGCTTTGCCACCCGTACACCAATTGATAACACTTCGATTAGTTTCATCACATATTAGTTAATCATTAAGTTTTGCCATCGTTAGAAGTTGATTGTTCTTCTTGATCAATTATAGTTAATCCATCACCTGATGAAAAAGAATTATTACCAGCAGACAGTTCAATTTTATTTGATGGCATATTAAAGATTATGTCCCCTATGTTAAGGACTGCACCTGAATGAATACAATTTATCTTTAAACTGCCAATTACAATTTGCGCCATTTATTACCACCTAATTGAAGAATCTTCCAGAGGCCGGACGGCCTCCTAGTCTAGAAACTTTACCTTTACATTGGTTAGTCTTTCTTCAGAAAGTTTTTTTGCGGATATTTGCAGCTTTCTATTCTGATATGTAGCTTTAACAGTAACTGGATCTACACAAAATGGAAGCTCAATTCTTTTCTTAAATCTTTGCGGCTCTGGTGCAATCCTTTTATCTTTTATACTTTTATGCCAAAGACACTCAATATGGAGTATTACTCCGTTGTTCAGTTTTATAGAAACATCTTCGGGTTTTAATATCATTGGGATTGTTCCTGTAACTATAACCTCATCATTAATGGTATCAACTGTCATTACAGGTACAGAATACCTGAAATTTTCAGCAATTTCTAATAGCTTTGTTAAATCAGTGTTTTGCAATCTTTCGACACTAGAATTGTTTAGCTGATTTTGCAACGAAATTATGTAAGGTATTATCCTTTCCAGCCCGTCCATGAATATCAGCTCCTATGCAAAAATCCATTGTAAAATATTCTATTATTAGTGATTTGAATTAGTGCGTATCATCAAAAGTATTTGTTCACATTTGCAAGGAAAAAATATAATATATATTATTTTATATTGCATATAAATTTTCAGGAGGGATCTTTGATGCCCCTTTTTTTTCCAGTAATTAAGATATCGTCCATTAATAATGGTTCAAATATAAATTCCGGAGCCGTAGTAATTAATACCAATAAATATAATTTTAGAATTTCAGCCGGGGATAATTCGATGAACATGGGTGACGGAATTATAATTTTACAAAGCCATCCTGATTTGAGCAAGGATTTTTCAAACAGTATTGATTTATGGGATAACGATTTGGTTGACAAAACAGATGGAATAATATAACAACAGAAAATTATTCATAATGAATACTAATCTTAGGCTTTTCAGTCTTTTGTGAGCCGGATTTTTTCTCACAATTTGCCAGTTGGGAGCCAATATTTGAACATGGATAAATATTGCCGACATTCATAGTGCCGGAAAGGTTTTCATTAACAATAGAATCGATTTTATAGTTGGTTTCTACTTTTTCACAGTGTAGTTTTTCAATAATAATTCTCTCTATTGTGATAACTTCTTTTTCCACCAGTTTGTTTTTTAATTCTTCAACTTTGTTTTCTAATTGCTGAATATTATTAACGATTTCATCTAACCTGGATCTACGGGAAAATAATTCCTTAATTTTATAAAATATATTATTCATATTCCCATATCCCTAGTTTAGGAGTTTATTAGCCATGAAATTTCCATACTTAAATAACTAATATGTTAACAATATGCAATATATTCAAAATAGAATTCTCTAACGTGTAAAATGCTGTCAAGAGAAAGATACTTGAGGCAAATCACCATGAAGAGGTTGAAGACAACTTGTTAAGTCCGGCAAATGATTATAATATTCCTGACCTGGGTTACCCTTGTCCGCCTAACGGGAGATGTTGCTCCGATTTTAAACGAGTTGCTTGAGGGTTATCAGAAAAAAACCTGATTCTAACTGGAAATAAAAAATTCCAGGTAAATCATGCCCTGGGTGCCGAAAATACGCAGCCCTATTAAAGGACGCTGCATCTCCTTTCCGGCGCAAAAGAAACTGAATTGAACGGTAATCCCGCTCTTAAACAATAGATTTGCATTAATAACGGAATATTTGCCACCCCTCTTAATAACTATTTTTACGGGCTTCTTCTACGATATAATCCGCAGTTCTTGCCGCTATGGCCATGACCGTTTCCGTTGGATTACCCCCGCCGGAAGTCACGAAAACGCTGGCGCTACAGATATAAAGGTTGGGGATATCATGACTGCGGCAAAATCCATCCACCACGGAGTTGGACGGGTCATTTCCCATCCGGCAGGCACCCAACAGATGACCGGTATCAGGGATGACAAAAGCAGGCTCACCGCCTATTGCTTCCAGTATTTCCTGCGCTTTCCCAACACCGTGCGCTATTAATTTATTGTCGTTCTCACCGTAACTAAAGGTTACCAGAGGCCGGGGCATCCCGTATTCATCCTTTTCATCACTTAACGTTACACTATTATTTAAACTGGGCAGCACCTCTCCCACCAGAGTAACCTGCGCATAAAAATTGAAATCCCGCATGATGTCATAAAGTTTTTCTCCCCAGTTGCCCGCTTTGGAAACCAGGTTCTTAGCCAGGCCCAGAGGTCTGGAGCCGTGAGCGTTTAACGTATAGCCCCTTACGAACCCCCTGGATAAATCGGTTTCATAAAATTCCTGGGTCGCCGCAAGCACAGGGGTTCCCTTGTATATGCGCACCTCATCGTGGAACTTGCAGTAAACGTCATGCCCACTGTGGGTCATCAGAGCCTTGCCTACCATGCCGCTGCTGTTGGCCAGCCCGTTGGGAAACAGGGGACAGGCCGAATGCATCAAAAGCCTTGGAGTTTCGATACAGTAGCCCGCCAGGATGATGATTTTGGCCTTTTGGAAAAATTCCTTGCCATCATGCACAAAGGTAACGCCGGTTACTTTTCCTGCCTTATCCACATGAACCTGTGTTACCATACAGTCGCTGAGCACTTCGGCGCCTTGCCCGATGGCTTTGGGAATATGGTGAATCAATGTGCTGAACTTGGCATTGGGCTTGCAGCCCTGGTTACAAAACCCTCTGTTAATGCAAGGTGGCCGCCCGTCAAAAGGGCCTGAATTAATGGCCAGCGGAGCCACCACGCTCCTGATACCGAGTTTCTCACAGCCTTTGCGGAAAACCTCGGCGTTGGCACTGATGGGCTCCCTTTCCGGATACGGATATGGCCCCTGAAATGGTCCCCAGGGAAAGTGTTTAGGACCGGATACTGCTATATCCCTTTCTATTTTTTCATAATAGGGATCGAGATCCTGATAAGTAATGGGCCAGTCATCCGCCACTCCGTCCAGGGTTTTAACTTTAAAGTCACTTTCGTGAAAACGGTAAAACACACCGGTAAAATGTACAGTACCGCCGCCCACACCCCGGCCGGAATTGTTGTGTCCCATGGCCAGGGGGTCGTTGCCTGCCACCAGACGGGTATCATTCCAGGCCAGGCTCTGCATGGATAACTCATCACTGGCGAAGTCGGTTTGAGGATTCCAAAAAGGCCCCGCCTCAATAGCCACCACTTTAAAACCGGCCCGACTCAACCCGTAAGCCAGTACTCCACCGGCCGCCCCCGCGCCTACTATACAAATATCCGCCTCGTCACCGTATTTTCTTTTATCCAGGTGGTCATAACAATGGCCGTCGTAGTGGTCACAGTTATGTTTCACAAAATCATGACTCTTTGGCATCGCGCTTCGCCTCCCAGGGATCGGTAAGTCCCATTTCCACGCGCACATATCCACGGGGATACGCAGGACCGCCGTATCCTATTTCCGACCAGACAGTCGGGTGTGAATAGTAGGCGTTTACTATTTCAGTAGCCAGCTTTTTAAAAAACTCTTTTTGGGGTATACCCTGCCAATCTTCCGACGTCATGGCCTTTCCCCGGGCAAGATCATCCAGAATGGAGAACTGCTGTTGAACATCAATTTTAAGAAAGGGGGCTCCATATTGTTCTTTTGCCAGATTATCGGTAGCTTTTAATCCCCGGCGCACAAGAATTTTTTGCTCCGGTGTACCCACCTTGCGCTGATTTTCTCCCATGGGGGAAGAAAGTGTATTATCCAGGTGGTGGACAACGTAATCCAGTATTTCCTTACGCTGGTCGTATACAACATGCCTGGCTATGGCATAAATCATTTCTGCTTCATGTTCTTTCAGAAACTTATTTTTAGGGAACGGACCCAGGCGCTTTATAACAATCTCACGGGTATGTTCATCCCATTGATCTTTTTCATTTAGCACATCATAGGACGGGTACCTTGTCCTGTTTTCCTGCATTGTTTTACCTCCAGTACAGGGCAATCAAACCCAGTATGCTCATGGCTGCAACCATCATGGGCAGAGTAAGTGGCGGGCCGATTAGATAATTTTGCGATTGCTCGTAGCCGCCAACACGCTGACCAATGCCATTGATATGCAGGGCAGAACCGGTTATCCCTAAAACCACCCCGGCGTATAATAAAACCAATAGCACGCTACGCAACGCCGGCGCGTTATAAAAAACTAAAAGTATGGATAAAAGCCCAAGCACAGGCCCTCCCACCACCGGGCCATACATGGCCCAGTGCCTGAAATTCTGGCGGTAGTGAAAAAGGGTTACTTGCAGAGATATCATCAGCAAAGCAATCCCGGTAAACAGTAAAATAACCCGGGTTATCGGCCAACCGTCCCACATATACAAACCTCCTGACATTCCAAAATATATTTAATTTAGTAATTACCGGCATTGATAAATAATATCCAATAAATTAATTCTTTCTAATTTTTGCATGAAATTAAAGATATTAATTGGGGCACCATAAAATAACAATATTTCATTACAGGAGGACTGAAGCTTGGGCCAAACTGTTGCACAGCTTCTATTAAAGCTATTGGCGCAATGGGGCGTTAAAAACATTTACGGAGTTTCCGGGGATGCCATTTTACCCTTTATGGATGCCCTGGGAAAACAGGAAGAGATAAAATTTATCAGCACGGCCAATGAGCAAGGCGCCTCTTTCATGGCCTGCGGAGAGGCCAGGGTGACGGGCAGGCCGGGCGTTTGCTTGGCTACAGAGGGACCCGGGGCGATTAATCTGTTAAACGGCGTGGCCGATGCTTATCGTGACGGCGTACCCATGCTGATTATCACGGGGCAGGTTGAAACCTCCAAACTGTCCACCAACACAAAACAATATTTCGAGCAGCAGCAGTTATTTGCTCCGGTAACAGGCTTGACTACACTTCTTACCAGGCCGGAATCAGCAGCGGAGACCTTAAAAGTAGCTTTTGAAAAAGCCACAGGAGACAGTGTTCCCTGCCATATTTCAGTACCTAAAGACATTTTTTTAAGTCCGGTAAAAGATTATAATATTCCTGACCTGGGTTACCCTTGTCCGCCCGGTATTTCCGGAAACATTGCAGAAGCAATAAAAGCCATGGATTATTGTCATAAGCCTATTATTATCACAGGCAAAGCTGCCATTGCTTATAAGGATACGGTTTTCCAGTTAGCATGTAGAATTGGGGCGGGAATTATCCCGGCCCAGGGTGCAAGGGGAATTTTCCCTGACACGGAAGATATCCTTTTAGGCGGGCTGGGCGAGGCGCATATCCCGCCTCTTTTACAACAGTCTGATTGTATTCTATTAATCGGGGCCAGTCCCTACGAACACAAGTTTATACCGGCTCATGTCACAGTATTGCAAATAGATACCCGCCCTCAAAATATTGCCCATCATTTGAGAGCGTTTGCGCTAACGGGAGATGTGGCTCTAATCTTAATGGAGTTGTTTGAAGGTTTATCAAAGAAAATACCTGATTCTAACTGGCAAAATGAAATAAAAAAGCACCATGATAACCGGCTGGAAATGATCCGGAGTGAGGCTAACTTGTCGGGAAAGCCTATTTCCCCACGAAAAGTTGTTTCATTATTGAATGATGTTCTGCCGGAAGACGCTGTTATCGCTATTGACTCTGGTGAGTTTATGCACTGGTTTGACCGGAGTTTCATCGCCAAAAGTCAGAAGGTAATTATATCTGATTACTGGCGGTGCATGGGAAGCGGATTGCCCATTGGATTAGGCGCTAAGGTCGCTTCTCCCGGGAAAAAAGTCATAGTATTAACCGGTGACGGCTGTTTTATCATGACTATGCAGGAAATAATTACTGCTGTCCGTTATTCTTTACCGGTAGTTGTAATCATCTTTAACAACAGCAATTATTTATTGGAAAAGCACAGGATGCAAAAGAAAGGCATGATTCCGTTTGGGGTTGATGTTAGAACGCCTGATTTTGCTTTGATCGCCAAAGCCTGCGGGGCGGAAGGAATTAGGTTGGAAGAACCGGATATGCTAAAGGACGCGCTTGGAAAGGCTGTTGCGCTTGACCGACCAGCAGTGATAGATATTATAGTGATGGATGAAATGCCCAGATTTATTTGATTTTCCACACGAACAGTTAACAGTCCCTTTGGATTCCCTGGATATGGCTTAAAGCCTCTCCCTGCGTAGATTCCGCAGGAAAAGCTCGCCCTCCCGGGACAGACGGTAATAGGTGTGGTTCATGTGCTTCACCCAGTCCTTCTCCCGGTGGTACCCCTCCAGCATTGTCCCCTGGACCTTTTCCAGCAACCCCTTCCCTATGAGCCTTTCCAGCCGTTCCCGGGCCTCATTCACGTCGATGCCTATATTAATGCCCAGCCGCCAGGCATATTCCGGCCCGGCGTAGCTGATAAAATTCAGTATTTCCAGATCCGTTTCGTCTTCCTTTTCCTCGTCTATATAGCCGTCCTCCAGCAGCAGACGGTATACTCCGCCCGCCGCCCCGTAGCAGACATCTGTATATTCTTCGTGAAGCTTCTGCAAATCCGCGTCTTCCCCCGTTATATCCTGTTGTAGTAATTCTTCCAATTCGTACAAATCTGATAACAGAGCTTTCAACTTGTCAACAGGAAAACAAAGGCGGTTCAGTTCACTGAGCCGCCTGGCCAGCCCGGCAATGGCTTGCAAATCAGACTCCGCCCCAGCCTCCGCCAGGGCGTGGCTGACCTGATCGCGCTCAACGGTAATATTTTCAATCCTTGACCAGATTTCGGCATCACTGAGGTATTTGCATTTAAAAAGCGGCATACCCCTCACCCCAAATAAAAGTTACTAAGTTAGGTTCCTGACACCAACGTTTCCATCTGGTCCAGGAGTTGCCCGAACAGGCTTAGAGCCTCCTGCACGGGCTGCGGTGTGGCCATGTCCACCCCCGCCCCCTTCAATAAATGGAGCGGGTAATCCGAGCCCCCTCTGGTTAAGAAGGACAGGTATCGGGATACCGCCGCTTCTCCCTCTTTCATAATCCGGGAAGCCAGGGCCGTGGCCGCTGAAAACCCTGTAGCGTATTTGTAGACATAGAAAGCGGTATAAAAATGAGGTATACGGGCCCACTCCAGATCTATATCTTCGTCCACCACCATCTCCGGGCCGTAATAGTCAACGTTTAACTGCCGGTATATTTTCCCCAGCAGTTCCGGGGTCAGCGCATCCCCTTCCTCAACCTTCTGGTGGGTAATTTTTTCAAATTCCGCGAACATGGTCTGCCGGTAAATGGTACCCCGGAACTGTTCCAGATAGTGGTTTAGCAAAAACATCTTTTTATCCCGGTCGGTGACCTTATCCAGAAAATAATTCATCAGCAGCGACTCGTTCACCGTGGAAGCTACCTCGGCGGTGAAGATGGTGTAATGGGAATACACATAGGGCTGGGTCCGGTCTGAATAGTAGGAGTGCATGGCATGCCCCATCTCGTGGGCCAGGGTGAAAACGTTGTTCAAATTGTCCTGATAATTCATTAAAATATAAGGATGTACGCCGTATGGTCCCCAGGAATACGCGCCGCTGGTCTTGCCCCTGTTTTCATACACATCCACCCAGCCGGAACCGATGCCGGCGGACATGGTTTCTGCATACTCCTTGCCCAGGGGAGCTAATCCCTCCTGGACCATCCGCACCGCCTCGTCATAGGGTATATCCCACTTTACCTCCCCGACCATGGGCACGTAAAGGTCATACATGTGAATCTCGTCCAACTGCAGCATTTTCTTGCGCAAACTTACGTAGCGGTGCATGGCGCCCAGGTTGCAGCGCACTGTCTGGATCAGATTGTCATAAACCTCCACCGGTATATTGTCTCCAAAAAGAGAGGACTGCAGGGCGGATCTGTATTTACGCACGCCGCTGTAAAAAACATCCTTTTTTACACTGGAGCTGTAGGTGGTGGCGATGGTATTTTTCAATTTGCGGTAAGAACTGTACAGAGAGTTGAAGGCATCTTTGCGCACCCGGCGGTTTTTACTTTCCATCAACTGGGTGTAACGGCCGTGGGTGACTTCCACCTCGTTTCCCTGGTCATCCAGGATCGGGGGAAAGGTCATATCCGCATTGTTTAGCATCCTGAAAACATTGGCCGGAGACTGCATCACCTCGCCCGACTGGGCTATGATTTGCTCTTCGGCGGCAGTAAGCACATGGGGCTTTTGACGCAGCAGTTCCTCCAAGGCAAACGAGTACAGCGCCAGCCCCGGCTCCTCCTGCCGGAAACGCTCCAGGGTCTCCCCGGGTATGGCCAGTATTTCCGGCACCGTAAAGGAAAGAGCCGTCTCCACCCTGGTGCTCAAACTGTCCGCCCGGTCCGTCAGCGCCTGGTAGACGGGGTTGGCGTTATCCTCATCCCGCCGCATCCGGGCGTAGGTGTATACTTTTTCGTTAATTTCCTGGATCTGGTCCTCCAGCTTCAGGGCATCAAGTAAATTTTGGGCGGAATCACCCAGTTTACCCCGGTACGCCTCAATCTCACCGGTCATCTTCTGTAAATCAGCAAAATCCCGTTCCCATGCCTCATCTCCGGGATATATATCTTCCAGCTGCCATTTGTACTGGCCGGGGATTTCCTGCCGGGAGGGCAGGCTGCCACTTTTCCGCATGTTAAAAACCTCCTCATTATTTCGGTTCTCTTTACTCTACAAGTCCATACACACCATTGGCCCATTCCTATATCTATATAGTATATTTCCCTATATTGTTGCCTGAACATCGAATTAATAGGATACTGTCACCTGTTGTTTTTCCATATGTTTCCCTGTAATCCCTTCTTTATGAATACAAACCGGCAAATATAAAGGCTGAAGCGCCACCGGCCTTCAGCCCCGATTAGTAAATGTTTTCCTGTATCATTTTAATAATAGCTGACTGTCTTTCCAAACATTATCCTATATCAACCTTCCTTATTTCGATTTAAATTCTCGCAACCGCGTAAATTCTACAAGAGAGTCAAGTGTTTTTAATGTAAACACCTTTCCCCGTGTGGCAAGCAAGAGTTTTTTCATGTCCTCGCGACGGACACCGAACCCGCGTCCGCCAATACAAGCGACAACTTCAAATCTGGGTGAGTTTTCGGAACTTCCCATCAAACTTATTGAAGCAAGGTGTTGAACGCGTGTGACCTTGTCACGGGCTGTACCGTCGTCTTCAGTAATCTTGGCTTCTATAACAACCTGGGGATTAAACTCACTGGGGATAATAAAATCCGGCGCCTGGTCAAATCCCGCAATCCGTTCTGCTCTTTTTGTTTTCCTGTAGCTTACACCCGCTTTAGCCAATACATCCTCTATGGCCGATTCAAGACTGTCGCCGACCAATTCCGAAACAGAATCTCTATGTCCGGCAAAAGGACGTCCCAGAAACCTTTCATATAGAAGCATGGCATAAGGAACCCCCATGCCTGACAGTGCTCTTATAGCAGCAGGACCGGCGCTTGTATCTGCCTTATCTAAACGATGAATTTTGTCCTGGCCAACCTCGGGAACCGGTAAATTAAGCAACTGGCAGGCTGTATCCACCAGCGCTACCACACGTTCCTTTGCAACACGGCTACTGCTTAATGCCGTCAAAGGTGACATGCGAATGTTTCGATCTAGAGTTCGAACAAACCCCTGAGACACTTCAACACCTGTCCGCTGTGTTGTTACGTAAGCCCACTCCGGTGGAGTGAATCCAAGCATTGTCCGCAGGATGATAATTATCATTGGGTTCTGGAAAGCTGCCTTCGTTACAGGCCCGGCATCGATGTTTTGAAACCCATTTGTTGCTTGCTTTAGGGATTCATACCCCCTCTCAAACATAGGGTAATCAACAAACCCATCCCCCTTGGGCAAAACGAGAAACTCTGATTCAAGGCAGGAGAAGACAGCGGAGATGTATAGATCTGGGTTAGCTTCAAGTTCTATAGAAGGCACTTCAAAAGGAAATTTCATCTTCTTCTCCTCCGTAATACTCTTGTTCTTCACGAGCCAAAGATGTTCGATAGGGAGGTGCAGTTAAGAAATCATCCGGTAGATGCCTTTCAACGCCGGACCAACTCCCAAGTGTTTCTATAGCCCGTTCAACTGCTTTCATCTTTTCTGAAGCAGATAAATCAATATTCCAGCTCTTCCGCAAGTTCCATATAGCCAAACGGACAAGATGCCCGTAAGCAATACAACGTATATCGCCACGGGTTAGCTTCACGTTCGCGGACCGAATAAGCTCCAAATCCTTCCGCACCAATCCGGCTATTTCTTCAGATGTAGCTACAATTGTACGCCTTGAGACAGATCCGGTCGAACGGCAGACAAATACTGTATCAATAACTGATGATCCCGTACCGTTAATATGAATAGAAGCTCCCATCTCCGCCGGGCAGGGAATAGAGGCAGAACAGGTCAATCCCGCATCAAGAACCGCTACTGCCACAGGTAAATATGCTTCAATTGTGTTATGGTGATAGGTAAAGGTCATAGGCGCTCCCTGTTTTAGCGCACGCGCCATTTTTACAAAGACAGCAGACAGACCTTCCGTAAAATGTGAAAGTCCTCGCTCCATTGTAACGTTGCCGGTTAGTTCGTTCTCGTCCCTTGTAGAATATTTATTAAAAACTCCGCTGGCGTCTTTGGCCAAACGACGCAACCAAACGTAGCAAAAGTCCATTAATTCAGCGTATTGCACGTTGGCAAAATATGGCGGATCAGTCATAACCGCGTCAAGAGATGCAGGAGGCAAGTCGGAAAAAGTTGAACTGCAACAATGAAGATCAATATTCCTTCTCTCCGGTGTAACGGAAGTATCACGATGCTCTCCGATCCATTCTCCTCTAATTGCTACCTGCACTTTGCGCCCACCTTGATGACGAATTTCAAAAGGATTTTCGCAATAGGCCTTGGCACGGTCAAATTTCAGGATAATATTTGACCAACCACCACTTCCCACATTTGAACCCCTGTACCCATTCGGGATACCGAGAAGATTTGACTCACACTGCACGAGTCCTACCGGAAAACCATGTACAGAAAATATGTCTAACGATTTCAAGGCCATTGTATCGTAACGGCAAAGCATGTTCTGATAGCGGAGTAGGTCGGATAGATTCGTTGCCAGCGCATTTCGAATTTTATCATTGGAATGCCCGGCAATAAAGCGGCAGCTTAACTCCAATCCCAATAATTGACGATCATTAAACATTTCGCGGTAGCGCCGGTATCCCCATCGATGAAGACGATCAGTTTCATCACCGGGCGGTATCTCATCGTCAGGTACAAAGCTAGGAAATAACCGAGCCCAGATCTCGGAAGCTTTCTCGTACTTATCTAAATCCTCCCTGTCAGGTTTTTTGAAGAATCTACCTTGATGGTTAGGCTTACAGGTTGGGCAGTGATACTCTATCGCTACCATGCGGTGTTGAGGCGCACCATTCATAGCGTTGGGGTAAGTATTAACCTTACCGCAGTAAGAACATGCGCAGCGATTGCGATTCGCTTGACCGTTTAGTTTTAAACCTGCGCTACAAGTATGACATTTCCCTGGATTCTTCCGGTCTTCCACCTCATTTAATTCGCCGCAGACAGAACATATGATCACGTTTTTCGGATGACGCCGGTTCAAAGCAAGTAAATAACCGGGAAACAAATCGAAAGATCCCCCGCACCCATCACATTCAAGGGTTTTAACCCAGATGAAATATTTGACATGGGCGTTGGGAGAACCGCATTTCATGCAAGCGGTTTTATAAAAGGAGCCGGCTTCCTTCTCCAAATTGATTTGTAAAGCAACTGCTGCTTCACGATAAGCTCTTAAATCAAGGTGCTCAATTTCCTGGCGTACAATCCAATAAGCCATTGGATTAATGTCGTAGCCTACGATATCACAGCCAAGGCGATTAGCTTCGATAAGAGGCGTACCGCCACCCATAAACGGGTCGGCTATTTTAATGCCATTAAGGTCGTGGGCTTTATAAAAATTGTCTCTTAAGCTACCCTCGGAAAATTCAGACAGCAAAAGCCCCCGGAACAAAGTTCCGGGGCGCCTGGCAAACCACTTATGTACGGCGATAATTGGACGGTAATTCTGCTGGATCTGCTTTTCGTGAAGGGCCAAATCAGAAATAAAAGGTATATCAAAGTTTTTCTCGATCATTGTTTTCCTCCGAAAAGCACTTGACTTGAAAATATTTTATCTCTGTTTTTATTTCGCTAACTTACACTAGCTTTCCTGCAATGATTTACCGGTACGCATAACTGTCTATTTATAAAATTACTCCTCCCTCATAGACAATTGTTTTTGCGTAATTTAAAAGTGGATACATTTCTAAATCGTATTCTCCGGAAAGCCATAATCGTCGCATCCTACGAATCCAAACTGCCCTATCAGTATCACTTGCCAATTTTATTGGCAATGGAAAAGCCTGTTCAAGAGCATGAGCACATACTCTTTGTCTGAAAGCAAATCGAAACCAAGAAAGTGTTCCCAATGAATGACATCCATTTCGAATGCACAGTGGTAACGACTGAAGTGATTCTGGAATTGTATCAGAATTTTCCTCACCATAGACTGCAAATTCGTTAATAGCAAGAAAACATCCTGCATCAATGGCGAGTTGATCAACTACTTTACGTATAAATCCAAACACGGCAGGGATGTGATTATCTCCTTTACTTCTCTTATTATTAATTTGATCTGCAGATAGACTTAAATATTTCTGAGCAATTTCGGAATAACTTGCTCCTTGCATGTAAAGAAGTACAAGACTTTTTAACTCTTGCCAGAGAAGTGGCCAGGTATCCGGAATAGAACTATATCCAAATCTTTTTGCGAAGAAATACAGTCACGCAATTCCGTTAGTACAGTCTTGGTTTTAATACCATCAGCTGCAAGATAAGATATTACTCTTTTGGGAGGAAGCAAAGTCAGCACTTCAAAAAAAACGCCCAGCCATTCAACCACATCTAAATCTGCACCGGATTCAACAGACACCACCCCTCGTTGATCATAAGCAGACCACAGGCGCCAAGCATGAAAAAAATCAACTCCTGCTTTCATAGCTACCTTGTTCATCCAATATGGTACATTAGGTTGCAGAAGAAACTCATCCTTAAGTGCTTTTATTCGACTACGAATTTGGTCTGTTGTTTGAGGTGTAAATTGCTGGCGTTTATGATAGGCAGCTAACGTTTTGCCTAAAATATGGCCTGCATTGTTATCTTCTTCATCAATTTCGGCTAATAGCGAAGTAAGAGTTAGTTCGGAAACTGTAGCATCTTGAGAGTCAAGTTGATAAGAAAACAATCTTTTACAAGCTTACCAATCAAATTTCGAATTTTTTTACTTTTTCCTTCATTTTTCAAACATAATCATTCGATAATATTCGACAATTTTTAAATGCTAAAAGCAAAAAACTTGACTAGCATAAGAAAAATATTTACTATCCATCAGACCGCAAGGAAAAACCGGCTCCCCGTATTTAAACGGGAACCGGTCAGCAATGCTTTTTCATCCACCCATCCACAAACCCCGCTATTTCCTCCCAGCCGGGCTCACCGATTACCCAGTGGGCATTGTTTTCAAACTCCTTGTACGTGGAAACCGCCCTGTATTTTTCCGCCACCTTTTTAACCACCGGGGCCGGCGTTATTCTGTCTTCCGAACCGGCTACCACCAATACGGGACATTTTATTTTATCCTCCTCCACCAGTGATGCCCGGTGTATATCCAAAAACCACAGCCCTATCTGCAGTGCGGTCAGCCCCGACTCAAAAACCATCCTGTCATAGGCTTTTCTCCGCTCTGCCGGGGGCAGCCTGTGCATCACCGCGTAAGAAGCGGTATCGTAGGAGAAGCGGAACGACTTTCTCCAAAACCTGCCCCTTACCATGACCCCAATGAAACTTTTCAGCACCGAGTATTTTAATGAAGATATGCCGTATGGCGCCGCAGAAGTCAGCAGCACTAACGCTTTTCCCAGATCCCTGGCCCCCAGGATCTGGGCCAGCAGCCCGCCCATGGAATGCCCCATGAGTATCGGTTTGCAGTCAAGCTTTTTGATATCCCTTTCCAAGTCCTCCACATAATCCAGCAGGCTGGTTTTCCCCAGGCGGGGGTCTGGTTTATCCCCGGGATTCATATCATGATAGCGAAGCGTGGGGGTTATGCACTTATAACCCCGGGCCTCGAAAAACTTTTTGTAATAATCCCAGCACCAGCTTCCCCCCATCATGCCGTGAATCATGTAAATGGTATTGGCCATCTTGCCACTCCCGTTCCGGTAGTTACTATTTAAACCGCATCTCTATATTCTTTGCTATCATTATATATCAACCTTACCGGTAATTACAGGTAATCCCGTCAAACAATGCACTCAGCCAGACGGCATAAAGGTTGCCGCCTTTCTTACCGAAAACATCTATAAAGTCACTTATACAAATCCCAGGTTTATGCCTGCAGACGGTTTTTTTATTACCATCAACCTTATCGCACCTACAGGCGACACGGATGTTATAATATTTTAAATAGGACAGGTGATTAAAGAATGAATATTAATTGGACAGATATAACCCTGAGGCCGGAGACCAGGATTTACAGCACTACTGGTCAGCAGACGGCGGAAAGGGATTTGAACCTGCAACCGGGCCAGGCATATCAGGGGAAAGTAACCGGCCGGGTGGGAGATAATCTGTACACGGTACAGGTTGACGGCAAAAATGCTACAGTACAGTCACCCTATGCCCTGCCCGAGAATACCACTATTGCCTTTGAGGTGGAGGGGCAAAAAGACGGCCAATACAAGATCAGGTTGCTTGACAGCGGCCCTGCGGTTCAGGATAAGCTGCTTCAAAACATCATACGGCAATTGGGCATTCAGGACACAACGCTGAACCGGGCCTTAATCAGTGAGTTTGTCGCCCAGGAACTGCCCCTGAGACCGGATATGCTGAAACAGGCAGAAAAAATGGTGCAAAAACTGGGGGACGCCACGCCGGAGAATATATCGACAGCAGTGCTCTCACTAAAAACAGGTATTCCTGTGGATTCCAGAGTTATGGAGGCGCTGCGTTCGTTCCTGGCCGGGCAGGAAAACGTGCCGCAGGGAAGCGAGCAACAATTATCCGTGCTATTGCCAAAACTGGTGAATATGCTCAGCGGGAAAAA
This sequence comes from Peptococcaceae bacterium BRH_c4b, assembly GCA_000961595.1. Taxonomy (GTDB): domain Bacteria; phylum Bacillota; class Desulfotomaculia; order Desulfotomaculales; family Desulfocucumaceae; genus Desulfocucumis. The sequence goes on along the minus strand of LADO01000013.1, from coordinate 44,469 downwards.
TGCTGCGGGGCAGCCCGATGGCAATATCTCCCCAGCCAGAACAAATACCGCACCGTTGTCCCTGTCCGGGGACGGCAACACCTCTCTGCGCCGGGTGATGGATTTACTGCAATCTCTGGTGCTGAAACCGGATGAAGGGCCGGCAAAACTGGCCGGGCAACTTCGCAGCCTTATCTCCACCCAACTTCCCTCTGCCGGACCGGAACAGGCAACCTTGCCACAGGCCGGGCTAACGGGTGTCACCGGACAGCAGGATATTGAGGACACCACGCTGAACCAGGCCTTAGTTCAGGGATTTATATCCCGGGGCATCCCGGTTAAGGCCGAACTTATCCAAATTGCAGGGCAAATGGTGCCCATGCTGGGTGCGGATACGGCGGAAAATGTGGAGACTGTGTTGACGGCACTGCAAAGGGCCCTGGCACCACAAGACAGCATAACGGTCATAAACGGAGAACCGAATATCGAGGACACCCCACTAAATCATACCTTAGTCCAGGGTTTTATGTCCCGGGGCATCCCTATTAAGGCCGAACTTATCCAAATTGCAGGGCAAATGGTGGTAATGCTGGGTGCAGACACAGCGAAAAATGTGGAGACGGTGCTGACTGCATTGCAAAGCATCCTCCTGCCGGAAGCGGAAAACGGCAATATATTACTACCTCTCCAAAAGGATTTCTCTTTTGCTTCACCGGACGGCACCCAAAAACTGGCTGGATTTATGCATAAGCTATCGGCAGCGCTAAATTCTTCACCGGATACAGACCCAGCTCAAAACCCTGGCGATCTGTTAAAAATAAAGCTTTCACCGGAAGGAAAACAAATTATGGCCCGGCTGCAGGAGCTAATGCAGACGGCTACCCGTACAGGCAATACTCTTTCACCAGATATCCCGGAAAATAATGTCCTATTAGAAGCCCTTAGGCAAGTGTCGGTTGCACTGGGTAGCAGGTCTTCTGTCACAGATATGCAGAAGGAAATTTTTACACCCGGCTCAAACACCGTCCAGGCAGAAGATGCTTCAGCTCGCATCTTTAGCACTGACAAGCAAGGAAACGTAAATAATACGGCCCAGACTGCGACCATTAAAAAACAATTAACAGGATTAGCACTGCCCAGGGGCAGGGCTTTTAGCGAATTACTGGAAAATTTCAGCCAATTGCTGCAGGAGGTGCGCAAGGCGGTACAGGAGGCTGGTAACCCGCCCCAGGCCCGGCAACTGCTGCAGGAAGGAACGATGATTGAACGCCAGATGGCCGGCCAGCAGATTTTTCAGAGTTTTATCAGAGAATACAACCAGCAAAACTACTTATATTTTAACATACCGTTTATTCAGAACGGGGACAAGGAAACATGGGGGCAATTGCGGATAATCAGGGAAGGTGACCGTAGCAAAGCTGTGGATCCCGAAAATTTCGGAGTGGCCCTGCTATTAAACACCGATAATATAGGCACCGTGCTGGTGGAATTAAAGGTCAGGGAAAAAAATGTTACAGCCAGCGGGAAAGTCACGGAAGGATGGATTGCAGATTTGCTCACCACAGCCTGGCCTCAACTGCAGGAGTCGCTTGACGCGCAGGGTTACCAACTGCAGCAATGCAATTTCAAGGTAGGGCAGTTCAACGACAACCTGAGGCCCAGCTTTACTGTTCCGGCAGAATCTGGTTTTAATCTTCATTCCCTGGATATAACTGTGTAGTGTTGATCCCTGACCTTCGAGGACGGAGTCTTACAGACTGTTAGCAAGATAAAGGACCCGGAAGGGGTATCATAATTTTGAAGCAGGAAGAAAAAATTAAAAAGGCAGTGGCTCTCCGCTACGAAGAAAAAAAAGACGACGCCCCCAAAGTGGTAGCGTCTGGCAAAGGACGTATGGCCGAGCGCATGCTGGAACTGGCCCGGGATCACGAAGTGCCGGTCCATAAGGACCCTACCCTGGTGGACATGCTTTCATACGTGGACGTGGGCTCGGAAATCCCCCCCGAACTTTACAGTATGGTGGCAGAAGTACTTGTCTTCATCTACAACGTGGATAAAAAAGTAAAATAAATAAAGTTATCATAAAATGTTACGAGAAAACACGTAGAGGAAGTTTTCAATGAGTAAAAATGCATGATGAAATATCGGCTAATTTTTGAACGTTTTCTTTTTTTCTATGTTTTTATAATCGTCTGCTATTTAATATTTAGCAAACTGGTCAACGACAAAGCAACTTTTGAACTCTTTATGGGCCAGGCAGCTCTGGTGGGACTGCTGGTGGCGTTTTTCCCTTTTCTACACAAAGATTTTGACGGCGGTTCTGACAAATTTGGCCTCCGTACAGTATTAATATGCATTCTTACCGGGGCTGCAGTAAGTATTATAAATGTATACTATCTGACAGTGGTTGCAAAACATGGTTTTATGGCAACACCCGGCTATAATCAGCTAAAAATGCCAGTCAGCACTACAACAATAGATGCGTGGATATACAGGGTGTTGGCTGTTATTACATCACCGTTATTGGAGGAATTTTTCTTCCGTCACGTTCTCCTGGGCAGGATAAGCGGAATGGTAACAGCATCTCCAGTTATTCCCGTAAGACTTCGGCAATTGCTTATTTTTACTGCCATTGCTGTTATATCGGTACTTTTCACCCTGGCGCACAGGCCAGGGCTGCTGGTATTCCCGATCTATTTCTTTTCAAGCCTGGTTTACAGTTTCTCTTATCTAAAATTTGGCCTGCCAGGCGCGGTGCTCGCGCACTCTGCGGGCAACGCCGGCATACTAATCATCCTACCTTTAATTGAATAAAACCTTATATAGTAATCTTAAAATCCTTTCTTATTTTTCCACTGGCCTGGCCGGAACTCACCTAACACATATTTACATATATGATTAAAATGTTACATTAAAGGATTTTTTTAATACGTGTTGAAAGTTGAAAATAATTTTAATTTTGTCCGGGGTATCTGAACGGGAGAGGCCAAATGAAAATGCGGGAAAGATACATAGAAAGGGAACTGCCAAGAACCGGCTCTTTTTTGGATGCCGGTCAAATCGTTAATAACGTTATTATGTTTATTCTGTTTGCCGTGCCTGCCGCCTGCATCGCCCGGGCGGACTACCTTTTTTTTCACGGCATGGCGGAATTCCTGCGTATTTTCCTTATGTTTGGTGTTTTTATAATGGCTTTGAATACCTACCACATCGCCAGGAATGACTACCTTATGTTTCTGGGCATCTGCTACGGTTTCGTGGCAGGATTCGAATTTTTACATACCATCGCTACGGGCAAAATGGATCTATTGCCCATTAATCCGGCCAACCTTCAGTTAAAGGGCATAAATGTAGCCGGATATATGGAAAGCCTGTCGCTACTGCTGGCACCAGTATTTCTACACAAAAAAATAAAACCGGGTGTGGTATTCAGTTTTTACCTGATTGTTTCCGCCATGGCCATGGCGGACATTTATTTTGGGAAGAGTTGGCCGTTTTTTTTCGCCTCGGGAACCGTATCCCCCTATTTATATAAAGAAAGCAACTTGTTAATTTTTTTGTTGTTGACATTAGCCATACCACTGCTGATAAAAAACAATAAGCAGGCTAACCCCCGCCTGCTTCACTCAATGTTTGCTTTCCTGTCATTAACGGCGGCCTCCCGGTTTTTCTTATTGTTTGACGACAGCCTGACGGCCATATCTGGTCACTTTTTAAAACTTGTGTCCGCCTACTGGCTGTTTAGAATAGTAGTTAATACAACTCTGAAGGAACCGTACCGGGATCTGCTACGGGAATCCAACCAGACAAAGAACAAATTACAGCAATATGACCAGCAAATTAAACATAAAATTACTGAATACAGGCGTGAGGAAAGGGAGTTGCAACGTCTGTCTTATCTGGACGGGTTGACAGGTATTCCAAACCGCCGGTTTTTTGATGAATATTTCAATCGCGAGTGGTACCGTGCCCTGCGCAGTACAACCCAGCTTTCGCTGATTCTTTGCGATATCGATTATTTTAAAAAATATAACGACTCGTACGGTCACCTAAAAGGGGACAACTGCTTGAAAAATGTGGCATCCGTCCTGAATAACTCAATCAAACGGCATAGGGATCTGGTGGCCCGTTACGGAGGCGAAGAGTTCGTCGTTGTTTTACCGGGCACTGATATCGATGGCGCCGCGGTGGTTGCCGAAACACTGCGTGCCGGGGTGGAGGCGTTAATGATTTCCAGTGCGTGCCTGGATACCTGCAGCTACGTCACCATAAGCCTGGGCGTGGCCACCTTGACTCCCAATCCTGACTTATTACCGGAAAAACTAATAGCTATGGCTGACCGGGCCCTTTACCGGGCCAAGGAGGATGGCCGCAACCGTGTTCAAATAACCACTTCACTCATTTAAAAACTCCCCTGGGTTATCCCTTTCATGGCACAATCTAGACATCAGCAGAGCCGGCGAGGTCGTTAATGCAGTCCGCTGATTCCCTGTAAGTAAAAAAGGCGTAAACATAAATCAAGGCTACCGTTTCTACGCCCATAAAATACTTGAGCTTATTGAATAAGCCTGGCCTTTGATGTAGTATATAAGGGCAAAAAAATAACCGGGAGCAAAAATTTGGTATGAACAGCAACTACAACTACACACACAAGGAAATGGAAACGCTGGCCCTGCTGGGAGATTCCCTGATTATCTACAAAAACCTCCAGCATAAAGAGGTTTTTTTATCGCTGCAGGATCTACTACATACTTTTACGGACAGGCAATCCACCACACAAAAAATTATCAAAAGCTATCATAATTTCTGCGCCCTGGCAGTGGAAAACAACTGGCCCGCATGCATGGCTGATTTAATACTGGAGGACGACAACTTCTTCACCCGGCAAGCGGCCACAGCCGGCCCGAAAGGGATCAGCAGGAAGGTAAAGGAGTTGGCGGCAAGGGATCTGATTATTCTACAAGAATTAGCAACCCTCGGCTCGTCACTGTTTAAGCATGCAGCCGAAAAAGTGTTTGAGAAAATATTACCCACCAAAGACCCAATTCCTGGGGAGCTTCAGCCCGGGCCCGGCAGCCCGTTTGCCTGCAGCGGGCAATACCCTTTCGATCCCTTTACACCATTTACATGGCCGGAATGGGAAAAGAATAGCACAGAAGAATCGGCTAGCAGCTGCTCTCAGCCTGATGCCGGCACCTCGGGCGCCTGGCTGCAAACCCGCCAGCGGGAGATTAAAGACCTCCTGCTCCGGGCGGAGTCCTGGTCAGATGTGGTAGAACCCCTTGCCGGTTATTACCATCAATTCGGTTACGGGCTTTTTAGCAGCTACCCATCATTCCGGTGGCAAAGGGGGACCGGAGGCGGCAGCCTGCAAGGCATTTCGAGACCGGACCCCATTCGCCTGGAACAACTTATCGGGCTGTCCGCGGAACACGAATTGATTCTGGAAAACACGGAACGCTTCCTCGCGGATTATCCAGCCAGCAATATGCTACTTTATGGTGACCGGGGCTCGGGCAAATCCTCCACGGTAAAAGCCCTGGCGCACACCTATATAGGCCGGGGACTGCGCCTGGTGGAGCTAGCCAAGCCGGATCTGGGCGATCTCCCTGTAGTCATGAGACTCCTGGCCGGATACCGGCACAAATTTATCATATTCATCGATGATCTTTCCTTTGAGGAAACAGAACAGGAATACAAAACACTGAAGGCCGTGCTGGAAGGCGGTCTGGAAGTGAAGCCGGACAACGTGCTGATTTATGTCACCTCAAACCGGCATCACCTGATCAAGGAAACCTTCTCGGAACGCCGGGGGGACGAAGTGCATGCGGGGGACAGCATGCAGGAAAAACTTTCCCTGGCCGACCGGTTCGGCCTGACGGTGATATTCTCCACCCCCGACCAGAAGGGCTACCTGCATATTGTAGACCGACTGGCAGCCCGGCTGGAATTGCCAATAGATCAGAATGAATTGCACCGCCTGGCCCTGCACTGGGAAATGTGGCACAATGGCCGCTCCGGGCGGACGGCCCGGCAATTCGTGGATCACCTGGCAGCGGGCCTGCAAATGTCACCACACAAAAATATCCGCTAATAACGGAACACCCCGGGGAAGCACGCCTGGCACCCGGGGTGATTTCATTTACCTGACCCTTTATCTCGTGAAATTGCTGATTACCGTTTCATCCGTTGGAAAGGCCAGGGGAGGCGGGTCTTTCAGGTCAAAGAAACCAACCCTGTCCAGGTCTGACTGCGCCCTCAGTTCTCCACCTGTAATTTCAGCCTTAAACCATATACCCACGCTATGCGCCTCGGGATTGTGAAAATTTGAATGCACCGCCAAAATCCCTGTTACCCTGATATCCAGGTTTGTTTCTTCCTTGAATTCCCGCACCACCGCATCATAAACGTCTTCATCATACTCCACATAGCCGCAGGGTATGCACCACAGTCCGGCGTAACTGCTTTTGCGCCTGCCCAGCAGAATCCGTCCTACCCGGTCGAATACCACGGCGGCTACCCCCACCACCGGATTTTCATAAAATATGTAGCCGCACCGATTGCAGGTCAGCCTTCGCCTCTCCCGGTAACTTTTATTCTCCAGTTTCCCTCCGCATTTAGGGCAAAAGTGAAAACGTTGAGTCATTATTAACACAACCCCGTTAGTAGATTCACCTGTCAACTACCTGCAGCGCCCCCAGCGGGCAGATAGAGGTACAGCGGGCGCATCCCAGACAGCGGGAAAGATTGATGACGGGCAAATCATACGGTTTATGCTGCTCCAGCACCTTCCAGTTGCATGAATATGTAGCGATGCACACGCCGTTTTCACATACCCCGGGCCTGCACTTATCTTTATCAACCACTACGAGTTGCATCTGCATTGTAATCCCCCGCCGTTCAGTAACGTTAAAAACAAATGTAACATCACCATATTATAAATGTCAATGGCATATAAGTAAGCCTTGGGTTCGGAAGGGGTTATTCCCCTACCGAACCCTTAGAGCGAACATAAAGGTATGGGGACACACCTCTTTTTGGAGCCTGAATCTAGTGTCAGAGGAATGTCCCCAACTAAACGAGCTTTACAGCCTGTTGATCCCCGACCCTCGAGAACGGGGTCTTACAGGCTGTTAGCGAGATAAAACCGACAGTGGGCGTTACATTCCAGGCATTTACAGTGTATGGCCCGGTGGCTTAATGCCTCCGGGCCATAACCACAATCAATAGGCCATGCGGGGACGCTATTTTGCAAACACATGCTTGCCTATTTGCAAAGTAATGGGCTTTTGCCACACCCATTTACTTTTGGCGGTAACCGGATTCCAGAAATACAGAGCGCCGCCGGAGGGATCCCATCCGTTGACAGCCATGTTGGCCGCCCTTATAGAATCATTGCTCAAAGGCCGCGTGTATTGCCCGTTCATGACGGATTCAAAAGCCCAGGGCTGATAAACAACATTTCTCACATTGCGGGGAAAGTCACCGGATTCTGTCCGGTTGAGGATTACCGCCCCTACGGCAACTTTACCCGTCACCGGCTCGTCTGCCGCCTCCCCCTCAATCACCATGGCCAACAGGTGCATGTCATTGCGGTTAATCCAGCCCCTTGAAATATGGCTTCCTGCCTGGTAACTGCGAGACCGGTTAATATCAGATGGCGAAACGCCACGGTTAAAAATCAATGAATTTCTTTCCGCCGTACTGTTTTCAACCTTGCCATTGCTCATCTCCGATGTAGCCACCTGCTTTTTTTCCGCAGGGGAACCTGCACCGGCCACCGCATAACCGGCCAGGGCAATCCCCGTAACCAGCGCCAGGGCAGTAGCAAGATGAACAGGATATTTCCTTATGGTCTTAACAAGCATGTTTAAATTCAGGTCTTCCCTGGTGAAAGAGAAGTAATTTCTTAATCCTTTTACTTTCGCATTGCAAATCAACATATTAATTTTGTTGTTAAGCACGCTACACAGATTTAACAGTTTCTTTTTATAGCCTGTCAATTGTTTAAAAATAAAAAAAGCCATAGTATCAACTCCTTCATTGGCTTACCGTGGCTTTCGTATTATATAGCATAAACCACATACATGTCAAAGGCAATTAGTGGTTTTGTAAATTATGGCATATTTTAATAGTACAGTCCGGCTTATTGCACAACATCTCGATTGCTGCATTCGAAGTAAAATAAATATATTATTACGTCTTTCAGTCTATATTTTCAACATCACACAACAGTTTACTCTGCTCCTTACGAAAATCCTCAACACTACTTACTAGCTATACATAATAGCTATCACATTGAGGTGTACGGAAATTTTTCCTTAAAAATAAGCGTTAGTACTGCATGCGCAGTACTAACGCTTATTGGTTATATGATCACTTATCCTCTTGCATGCCTTTTTCCGCACGGTCTTCTGGCCCTGCACAAAGACGTCCCGCCTTTCTGGCGGCTTCCCGCAATAAAAATTCGATATGAGCATTGACGCTCCTTAGCTCATCGGCTGCCCAGCGTTCCAGAGCTTCGTGAAGTTTGGGATCTATGCGTAGTGGAAAGCTTTTCTTTACAGGCATCGCCGGCACCTGTTAGTAAAGACTTCCTGTGTTAATAACCGGCTGGGCGGCCCGGTCGGAAACAATGGCCACCATAAGGTTATTGATCATTGCCACCTTGCGTTCTTCATCCAGTTCCACCACACCTTCCTGCTGCAGCTTGGCTATAGCCATTTGTGCCATACCAACGGCCCCCTCAACAATTTTCTGGCGGGCGGATACTATGGCTGAAGCCTGCTGGCGCTGCAGCATGGCACTGGCAATTTCGGTAGCATAAGCCAGATGGGTTAGACGGGCCTCCATAACCTCCACCCCCGCCAGCGCCAGACGGGTCTGAAGCTCCCTGGCCAGTTCGGCAGCCACTTCCTCAGCATTGCCCCGCAGGGAGTAGCCCTCTTCCTCAAATCTGTCGTAAGGGTATTTGGTGGCCACATGACGAAGTGCTGTTTCGCTTTGTATCTCCACAAACTGCTCGTAGTTTTCCACATCAAACAATGCCTTGGCCGAATCGACAACCTTAAACACCACCACAGCGGCTATTTCGATGGGGTTACCCTCCACATCATTGACTTTCAATTTGGCGCTGTTGAAGTTGCGCACCCGTAGAGAAATTTTCTTTCCTGTTGACAAGGGCACCGTAAGCCAGATGCCGTTATCCCTGACACTACCGAAATAGCTTCCAAAAAATGTGATTACCCTGGACTGGTTGGGCTGCACAATGAAAATGCCGCTTGATAACAGCAAGGTGGCAACGGTCAGGATAGTCCCCCAAACAAACTTTAAACCGATAAATAAGTATACAGAACCGGCCAATAATAACAGGATAAGAATTATAGCCAGGAAACCATTGACTTTCCATGCGATATGCTCTTGCATAGTATATCCCCCGCTTCGATTATTTTTGATATGGTTATGATATCACATTGATATGATTTGTCAATCCCCGGGAATCTATATTGTCCTTCCAACACCTTTATTTGTGACAAAAATCATTGTTTTAATCTCCGGGAGAATTAAAATATAAGTAGTCTCCACAGGAAGGAGAAGACATAATTTGGTTGATATGTATATAATTGAATGCTGCCGGAATTGCCCGAATTCGTTGTTGGATCTGGAGTACGTCGCCGCCCTAGTCAAAGAGGTATTTGACGCCGCTGATTTTAACCTGAGACAACGGGAAAGATTGCAGACAGACCGACCCTTGCATCACCAGATTTTCAGGGTGGGCATAGCTGGCTGCCCCAATTCATGCTCTCAGCCGCAGATCAAGGATTTCGGCATCCAGGGGCAACTGATTCCCCAGTCTGCTGAGGGATGCGTTTTTTGCGGTAAATGTGTCCTGGCCTGCCCGGACGGCGCCATCACCATGACGGATAGCGGGCCGGATATTAACAGGAACATGTGCCTTAATTGCGGCATTTGTATAAGGAAGTGCCCCTCCGGTGCACTCCGGGCCGCCGGGACAGGCTTCCGCCTGCTGGCCGGAGGGAAACTAGGCCGGCGGCCCCGGCTGGCAACCCCGGAACCAGACATAGCAGACGAATATCAGGTAAAGGAGTATTTGAGCCAGAAGCTGGAATTGTTACTGCAAGAAGGTAAGCCCGGCGAACGTTTAGGCCAGTTACTGGAAAAAATAAACGGTGCTTAGGAAAATCTCCTTATGCACCGTTTCCGTTTTATTCGCACGGGTTGCCTAACCACAAATCAGACCTTTTCCCTGCTGTACAAAAGATATGAGTAAACGACAGGAACCACAACCGCCAGTCCAATTATGGTGAAAAACAGTATAAAGCCTTTTTCTCCTCCTATAACCAGACCGATAATCACAATCAATAGTCCTGCCAGTACCCAAAGCTTTGAGCCCAGCCGGTGAGTTTTTTGCCAAACTGTCTCACTGGCCAGGGTCCAGGGGGTTTTAATGCCCACAAAATAATCCAGTCCGACTTTATATCCCTGAGCATATTGCTCAGGTCAAACCTTTTTATCGTCATCTTCGGATGCCTCCTCATCTTTAACTTTCAGGATATCGTAAAACCAGCCCATCAAATCCTGAAACACGGTGGTATTCAGGCTATAATAAATAAATTGGCCCTGGCGCTCATCCTGAACCAGCGTAGCCTGCTTTAAAATGTTCAAATGGTGGGAGATGCTTGGTTTGGAAATATTAAACCTGTCAGCAATATCCCCGGCCGTCATATCCCCCTCCTTTAACATTTTTAATATTTCCCTGCGGGTGGGGTCCGAAAGGGCTTTAAACAAATTGTTGTAAAACAATGGCTCACCCCCCTGGTTGATGTTTATACAAACATCTAAATATCTTATTGGCATTATATATCCATGCAATTTCCTTTGTAAAGATATTTTTATAATTATCTAAACATCTATTTAAAAAATTTACCGGGCATTAACCCGGTAAATTTTGCATTACACCGAAAATAGTTTTATTATTTTTATTGCTGACAATTATTTGTAATACACAGTAACAAATTCCCATTTTGTAAAGCTAACATTTTAGACCGTATAAATTATCAATTTTTTATTTAAAATAATGATCGTATTCTATTACGCTAGGGGGCTATAAAAATGTTCGAAATGACTTTTTGGAGAGCTATCTTCTTCATTGGGCTGATTATGATACTAATACTTAAATACAGAAATGGTTTAGACATAATGAAAACTTTGCCAGCCGCTATAATTGCAATAGTTCTAAGTTTTTTAGGTAATATAGCCTTAGTTGAATTAAATTTTATATCATACAACCCTGCAAAATTAGGTAGTCAGGTTTTGGGGGTTTCCCTTTTTCATCAATTATCCACGGGTCTAATAGCTATGCTATTAATTCACTTCTTACCCGAAGAAAGAAAAGACATGCCAATATATTTAGCCAGTTTTGCCCTTATAGTTGATTTTATTGTGTACGTAGCGGTTCAATTAAATGTAATTAAATTCGTACAATGGGGCTATATCACCAACTTTATTTTCGATTTTCTCGCACTAGGTATAGTTTATTATTCTTACGAGTTTGTCAGAAAAAAATATCTAACATAACAATTTGGATATCCAGCTTATCCTCTGCTTTATGTCGCAACAACAACAGAATGCGCAATAATTCAACTACGGGTTGACAAACACAGGGTTTACTCCAAATCCAGCGCCACGCAGCGCACGGGTGAGCCGTCACAACCTACAATCTTCAGCGGAAAGGCTACGATCCAAGGGTTCTCAAAATCTATATCCTCAATATTGATCAAATTCTCCCCGATCACCCCGTTAATTTGGAAAATAGCACTGTGGGCCGGGAATGTCTCGCCTCCTGTAGTATCGATATTGGGCGCGTCAATAAAGAAGGAGCAAATGCCCCGGCCAATCATTTCCTCAACAACCTCTACCTTTACATAGGGGTGCCTGAAGTATTTATCCTCCCCGGAGTATTTGGACCAGCCGGTATGAAACAAAACTATCATCCCTGGCCGGAGCCGCTCCAGATAATTCTCAACATCCTTAATTTCTATGGGCTCCTGCTCACCTTTACCTGTTACATCAATTACCACACCTTCACCTGTAAAAAGATTTAAATCGGATTGTTCAATCCTCTGCCCGGTGCTCAGGAAATGATAGGGCGCGTCCACGTGGGTACCCGTATGCGAGCCAATGTTTATATAATGCAGATTAAAACCATCTGTCTCCAGATTTGCCGCCGGCCTTATTTCCGGTTTTGGATCACCGGGATAAATTTGCATAAGGTTTGAAATAGGGACAGATAAATCCACAATTTTTTTAATTTGCATGATATATTCCCTTCAGTATAAGGTACCGTTTTACTAAAAGAGGAGCCGCCACGGCTCCTCTTTTCATCTGTTATAGAATCTTCTTACCTATACTATGATCGAGGGGAATAAAACCGATTGATCTGCTGTCATTACTATTATTACGGTTATCTCCCATAACAAAAATATGATTTTCAGGAACGACCCATTTCTTGTCTGAAGAATAATTCATGGTCTCCTTTATATAAGGCTCATTTAACGCCTCACTGTTTCGATAAACCTTATGATCTTTAAACTCTAAAACGTCTCCTGGTTTTCCGATGACCCTCTTTACATAGAAAATATGATCTGTTTTTCCTGACAAAATTTGAAAAACAGGAAATTCTAAAACATCATCCTTAAAAGAACGATTTCTGTCAACCCGGCTATCGATAATAACAATATCTCCATATTCTGGAATGCGGGAAAAGGTATGAGGGAGTTTTGACACAAATAACCGTTCCTGATCATGCAAAGTTGGATCCATGGAATGCCCTTCTACCTTGAAGGGTTGGAATATAAAAATGCCTATGAATAAAGCAAGGGCAAATGCTATCCCAACAGAGCTTACCCAACTCCAAATCGTTTTAATTATTGTCATATTCGAAGCAACCTTTCCAAAATTGTTATTTATATACTCATCACAGCTAACTTTTCACAATTCCTTCAGCTTGCGCAGGGATTGCTCCAGCTTAAAAAGGCTCCTCTGCTTGAATATCTTTATTTTACCATAATTCTTAATAAAAAATATTTGAATTATTCTTAAATTTGGACAAATAATCCAAAGGTAAAATGTCGATAATTGTATAAATAACTGATTATATATGGAATAATATGCCGCAACAAACCTATAACATAAATGGGAGATTAAAAGGAATGAAAGATAATAATAAAACAAATGAGCAACTTAAACGGGAAATTACCGAACATAAGCAAATTGAAGAGATACTGCAGAAGAAACAGGAACGGTTACGAAAGCAATTATCTTTTGCAAGTGCCCTCAATCGTATGACTGAAACGATCATCCTTAGTGAAGACACCCAAACTATTTTGGAAACCATGGCGGAAATTGTCGGCGAGATTCTTGGTGTAGACCGATGTCTGATTTACGATATGGATTTTGAACGACATCTGGTTATAGGACTGTGCGAGTGGCTCAACCCCGAAACACCGAATATTACTGCCACCAAAGATACGTATAATCGAGACGTGTTTCTCAATGGTACTGACTTTATGATGAAATACAAACAATTGGCGCAAAGCCACGTGGATGATATCAATCCTATTCTAATCAGTGACGGTTCGGCGGAAATTCTTCATAATCAAATGCATATTAAAAGCGGTCTCTGGTACCCCTTTTCCTTTCGTAAGCAAGGTTATTTTTGTTTAGTTTTCAATCAGATCAGCTATCGCCGTATTTGGCATGAAGAGGAACTAGAATTCATTAGTGCTGTAGCCAATCAGGTGGGAATCGCCACACAAAAAATCCGCTTCCTCACCGAACGCAAACAGATGGAAGAGGAATTAAGGAAACACCGTGACCACCTTGAAGAGATGGTGAGAGAGCGTACCGATGAATTAAAAACTGCCAATGAGCAACTTCAACAGGAAATCACTGAACGTAAACGAATTGAAGAGGAGCTACGGAGTATTTCCTCATTGGATGGACTAACAGGTATTGCTAACCGTCGTTATCTTGACGAATATCTCGGTCGGGAGTGGCGGCGGGCGGTTCGTGATAAAACCCCTCTGTCATTAATAATGTTTGATATTGACTATTTCAAGGCTTATAATGATACCTACGGCCATCTGGGTGGTGACGACTGTTTGAAACAGATTGCTAATTTAATAAGTGCTATAATAAAGCGGCCCGGTGATTTGGTAGCTCGTTATGGCGGGGAAGAATTTGTAGTAGTTCTACCTGAAACAGATTCAAATGGTGCTTTAGTTGTGGCAGAAACATTACGTACAAAAGTAGAAGGTTTGGTGATTACCCATTCCAACTCCATTGTTAACAAGTATGTTACTATTAGTTTGGGTGTTACCACCACTGTTCCTAGTCATGATTCATCCCCTGAAGAGTTGATCTCATTGGCCGACAAGGCTCTCTACCAGGCAAAACAAGAAGGCCGTAATCGAGTAAAAATATAGGCTCACTTATATTAAATAAAAATGCTCCGGCAAGATACCGGAGCATTGAGACTCAGAAATAATTTGTGTTGTGACTATATACTTACAGCCTGCCTGTAGAGCAGGGCGTTTTTTCTTTTGGCCTCCTTGTAGACCAACTGCCTGTACTGGCTGATACAAAATCTGCGTACTTCCGGGACAGAACTGCTGAAGTATTTAAACAAACGTTCAACTTGACTGCAAGGGTTCACCAGTATTTCATCGGCTGAGGCAGAGTAGCACTCCACCAGGTCATCCTTGGTGACAGTATCCGAATACACGATCAGCAGGCAGTCATGAAGCTCCTTGATTTTTCTTATTATTTCAACAACATTAGGCCTGCCGGACTCCAGGGACAGAAGCACTAAGCCAGGATTCTGAGTAACGATAGTGGTAACGGCCTCGCTTTCGGTTTCCGACTCATAAACCTTACAGCCTATTTTCCACAGACTGGACTTAAGATTGTAGCGGGTTATATGGTTATAATCAATAATTAAAGCTTTCGCTGCATTATTTGTCATTTGTGATACCTCCCGAATGTATATATATTCGTTTGCCTGGATAATTTTCAGGGGGTTTGCACAAAAAATTTCAAACCTGCAGGCTAATCTTATGGCTAAGTCATTACCAGATTAAATATTCCCTTGCAGCAAAAACTGCCGCGCCGTAAGGCAAACCGCCTTTGAACGCGGTACACGCTAAAGCGCTGAGGCTTTTACAATAACGATATTGTTATTTTTACCGATTTTGGTGTATAAATAATTCTATATAAACATAAATTGGGGACATTCATACGTTGGGGACATTCCCCGAAGGGGTATGCCCCCTTTCCTTAGATGAGGTGTGTCCCCATACACAAATTGGGGACATTCCTTCTCGAATTTGTTTAAGATAAGGATTTTAGCCAACCCAAGAAGGTGTGTCCCCACACATTAAAAGGAGTGAATACAGTGAAAAAAATCATTAAGGAACCCACCACGGCACTTTTTCCCGTGCCCACGGTTCTCGTAACCTCTCAACTGGAAGGATTCCGGCCAAATATTATCACCATTGCCTGGACAGGCATCATGAATTCGGACCCGCCGGTGGTATATGTCGCCGTTCGCCCGGTGGGCAGGCATTCCTACGAATTGATTAAGAAATCCGGGGAATACGCCATCAATATCCCCTCGGCGGATCAGGTCCGGACTGTAGACTACTGCGGAACCGTATCCGGCAAGGATGAAGATAAATTTGCCGGGGCGGGCCTCACCCCGGTGGCCGCTTCCCGTATCAAAGCCCCGTTAATTGCCGAATGCCCGGTCAACATTGAATGCCGGGTCAGGCAGGTTATATCTCTAGGAAGCCATGATGTTTTTCTGGGTGATGTGCTGGCTGTTCATTTTAATGAAGATGTGCTGAAGGAAAACGGCCGGCCGGATCTTGATAAAATAAAGCCCTATGGTTTTTGCCTCAGTGAATACAGGTTAATGTCAGACAAACTGGGTACATACGGCTTTTCCAAAAAGGCAGGGAAATAGAACAAAACAGCCGTCACAGCATAAAACCTGACGGCCGGTATAAAACAGTCATACTTGTTGGACGTTATCGCCACCCAGTAATTTTGTGTTATATATTCAAGAGTGCAACCAATTATTTCAGCAGCAAATCGGACCAGCGGCCAGGAACTCTGGAGGGGGCGCAAACTAGCGCCGTGCCCGGGACAAGGTGCCTGGTGGCGCTTTCCAGCGCCCTGCTTGGATTATTGTCGTCTTCACTGAGGTGTGCCAGCGTAACCAGTTTGCATTTATTTAGCCCCATAGATTCTAGGGCTTCTCCGCACTGCCCGTTGGACAGGTGTCCATTGGGACCGAGGTTGCGCTTAATCACGTGACGGGGCTTGCTGGAATATCTGTACATTTCAATATCGTGGTTCGACTCTATGTATAAATAATCGAGGGTTTCAAAGGCTTTGATACAGTTATCCGGAACAAAGCCAGTGTCGGTGATTACCCCCATTCTCTCAGCCCCGCTTTTGATGAAAAATCCTATGGTCTCGACATCATGGGACAGCCTGAAGGGAATTAAAGACATGCTGCCGATGCCAATCTCCTCGAATAACTGCATCACCTGAAAATTTGGCTGCATGCTGAAGCTATATCTGGAGTTAATCTCCCGCAGCACGCCGGCGGTAGAATATACCGGCACATTATTTTCCTTGAGCAGGAATTTCAGGCCGTACACGTGATCTGCGTGACTATGAGTGACCAGGACGGCGTCTATATCGCCAGGGGACAGTCCCACACTGCCCAAAAAGGGCTTGATATCCCTTTTTCTCAGGCCGCAATCAATTAAAACGCAGGTTCTATTGTCCTGAATTACAACGCTGTTGGCGTAGCTGCTGGAAGAAAGACTGCAAAATCTCAAAAAAGAAACCCCCCGCTAAATGTCCAAATCTTATATTTAGACATTTATCAGGGGATTCCTTTATAAATAAATCCACTACGCTGAAAATGACGGATTTGATTATCAGGAGCGTTTTTTGCCTGTTTCCAACAATTCTGCCTGGTATGCCTTCCAGCCCGGGCACCAGCCGGTGTGCCAGCGCCACAGCCTGCCCAATATAGATTTTGGATTTCTCTCATAGTGCTTGCGCCATTTGCAGTTTTCGCAAGGTGCTTGCATTTTCATTTCTTCTCTCCCTCAATTTTATTATATAGCGCATCGTCACCCTCGAACACTATTCGTCATCCGATCTGGTTTGGGCATGTCTATCAAAAAATGGTATCTGCTATCTCCTCCATTATTTCACCAGGCGATTTTTTAATGTTCAACGTTGCCAGAACGGTTTCCCAGACGATCTCCTCACAGTCCTCCCGCCGCCACTCATAATCACTTCCCGCGCCATAGCCATACATTGCCGCTGCTTCGTCCAGAGGCAGGAAAATTATATCCGACGCCTGAACACCCGCACCCTCCGTAAAAAGTGGCAGGACGGCATCCAGCACGAAGGCCTCCCCGGCTAGATACAACTCAACCCAGTAGTAGCGGAATTCCTTTCCCTTAAAATTAATTATGCCCTGTTGTATAAAAACGTCGTAGTTTTCCAACAGCAAAAGTCCGCAAGTTACGTTAGCCGCCCTGCGGGTAAATTCCTCAATACCAATGCCGCCGGGATACTTTTTGAGCAACGCGTCTCTGGCCGCAGCGGCAACATCAAATATTATCTTTAGTTCATCCAACTGGCAGTGCAAAATCTATCTCTCCCTTGTCATTTTATCAATTGTCTTTCTATCCTTTGTCCGGCTCCCTGCCGTGAGCGTTGCCCCTGGCCAGGGAGGCGAATACGCCACCGAAACAGATGACGGTGAATACTATGAACGCCGTCCTGGTGCCCGCCGTCAGCGCCCCTGCATCGGCGTGGCTTAGTTTGACGTTGCCGACATAGAGAGCCAGCAGCAAGGTCACAATGGCCATACTTACGGCCTGCCCGGTAAGCCTCATGGTGCCGAGGGTGGAGGAGGCCACGCCGTAAAACCTTTTTTCCACCGAGCCCATGACTGAGTTGGTATTCGGTGATGAAAACAGCGCAAAGCCCGTTCCCAGTAGCGCCAGATTGATAACCACCAGCCAGATGGGAGTGCCCGCACCCAGAAAGCAAAACACAAACAGACCCAGGGTAGTTAAAGCCATCCCCAGAGAAGACACCACCCTAGGTTCTATACGGTCGGAAAGGGTTCCCGCATAAGGCGACAATAAAGCCATAATCACTGGCTGTGAGAGAAGTACAAAGCCCGCCGTCTGGGAGTTGTAACCAACCACCTCCTGGAGGTACAGCGACAGCAGGAAGCCCACCGCAAAGGTTGCGCTGTAGTTGATCAGAGCCGCCAGATTGGAAAAGGCAAAGGTAACATTTTTGCTGAACAGAGTTAAATTCAGCACTGGAAACTTTATCGAAAGCTCATATTTAATAAATGCCAGCAGCACCAGAAAGCCAACCACCAGCACATATTTAGCCCAGACTGAGGTGGCTATGGAGGAAACCCCGTACATAAAAGTCACCAGACCCACGGAGTATAGTACGGCCCCGGTCAAGTCGAATTTCTCTCCCCTGGCGCCGGCCCATTCTCCCTTCAGCCTGGTAATGGCGAGAAACAACACAGCCAGCGATGCCAGCCCGGTTAAATAGAATATTGATTGCCAGCCCAGATTATGATTCATCGCTCCCCCCAGTACGGGGCCCAGGGAGAGTCCGGTATACACCGTAGCCACGTTTATGCCCAGCACCCTGCCCCTTTCCTGGGGCGGAAAAACTGATGTCAGAATGGCCATACCGGTGCTAAAAAGCATGGCGCTGGCGATACCCTGCAGTATTCTGAAGGCAATTAAGGATTCAATTGACCAGGCCAGCCCGCACAGGATGGACGATAGAAAAAATGTAACTATACCCAGGATAAATACCTTTTTCCTCCCCACGATGTCTGCCAATCTCCCAAAAGGCACTAATAAAGCCGCGGAAGCCAGAAGATAGCTGGTGGCCACCCAGCTTAACATAAGGGCGCTGCTGTTAAATTCCCTGCCTATGGAGGGTATGGCCAAATTAATGGCGCTGCCCATAAAAGGGGTCAGAAAGGAAGCAACACAGGCTATAAGTAAGGTGTATTTTTTTAGCGCTTGGTCCTGCTGCATGATAACCTCCTTGATTCTTCCGTTGTCATAAAACGAATTTTACCAATATTTTATCACAATGCATACTGTGGGCATACTGATTATTATACACTGTAAAAAGCCGGAGGCTTTGATGCAGCCCCCGGCCCCGTATATTAAAGATTTATAGCTAACACTACAGCGTAATATTGCTTATTTCGCTGTAGTACTAACTCACCTTACAGTTAACTACTAACACCCACGGTCCGGGATTTGCGCAGGCGCCATTTCACCTTCCAGTCGTATATAATGGTATAAACCACCGGGATAATGAAAAGGGTAAAAAAGGTGGAACTGAGGAGCCCGCCGATAATCACCACGGCCATGCCGCTGCGGTTTTCCGCCCCCTCGGTAAGGGACAGGGCCGTGGGCAGCATGCCGAACACCATGGTGATGGTGGTCATGATAATGGGCCTCAGCCGCGTGGTGCCGGCCTCGGCCAGCGCCTCCCGCAGAGGTTTGCCCTTCTCCATCAAAGTATGTGTATAGTCGATTAATAATGTACCGTTCTTGGCCGCCAGCCCGTCCAGCATAATGATACCCATAAAGGTGAACAAACCAATATTGTATCTGAACAGGGCCAAAGCTGTCAGGGCACCCACAATCCCAAAAGGAACGGATAGCATCCTAATCAAGGGCGTGGTGAACGATTCATACAGCATGACCAGTACCATGTAAACCAGTATAATAGACAGGGCAAGGGCTGAGATTAACTGGCCGAAGCTCTCCTGCATGCTCTCATCCTGCCCGCCATAAGTTATGGCAAAACCTGCCGGCAAGGGAATCCCGGCTACATTACGCTTTACTTATATTTTGCCTCCGGTAAAGTTACTGCTCCATTTCCGGATGCCGTCGGCCACCTGCCATACTGAAAGATTGCGTGTATCTTTATCCTGCAAAGCCGCGCTAACATCTTTTACTATATCCTTTAAATCCATCTCTCCCTTAAAATTTCTCCTTCTAAGGTATGGGGACACACCTTCTTGTGTTGACTGAATTCCTTACTCTTTAACAAATTCGGGAAGGAATGTCCCCAACATTATAGACACAGCAAAAGGCTTTTTTATTTCAGTCAATCAGCAATTATATTAAAAATTACTATACTTATTAAACATAATCTCCTAAAACAGTTCGACCCCGCATAATCGGCGGGCTTAACGGGATAATAAAAGGAGATGAAATATTAAACGGAGGTGCAACAATGAAACCACCAAAAGCACTGCTAATACTACCACTAACTGCCTTACTGGGCGCCTCGCTGGTATTCGGAGGCTGTTCAGCAGCCAGGAAGCCCACTCCACCGGCCCCCGGGACCCCAACGGCACCTAAAGCCACAACGCCTGCCAACCAAAATTATCCCAAAGGCGTAGCCGACAGGGTGGCCAACGAAGCCCAAAAAGTAACGGATGTCCGGGGCGCAACCGCAATAGTGTCGGGAAAGAACATATATCTGGGGCTGGACCTTAAACCTAACGTCGCAAAAACCAGAACAAAGGATGTGGAAAGGGCAGTTCTGAACAAGGTAAAAGATATGGAACCGAATTACACAGTAACCGTAACCTCTAATGTTGATACAGTGACCAGGATTAAAAACGTAGCCAGGGGCATCAGCCAGGGAAAAACGGTATCATCCTTTGACAGGGAAATCAGGGAAATAGGCAACCGGATGACTCCGAAAACAAAATGAAAAAAAGTCAAACAACCCACAAGGCTTACGACCTTGTGGGTTGTTTCCGCATCCAGCTTTTCAGGTCAGCAGCCGGGCTATTATTCTGAACATTATGAGGAGGCCCTTCATGTCACGCGGGTTAATCAAAATTATGACGGTACTGTTCCTCGTCTTTATTGGCTTAACTGTTCCATCTGTACCCGTTCAAAGCGGACATGCTTTTTCCGCAGGCACTTTGGAAGAGAATTCTTTTTCCAACAGCAAACCCAACCAGGATAAAAAAGCCCGGGTGGCCATCGTAATTGACGATTTCGGGCAGCATAACACCGACGGAGTAAAAGATATAATATCCCTGGGCATACCCATAACCTGCGCTATAATGCCTAATATGGAAAATACCCGCGGCCACGCTGAGGAAGCTGCCAGGAAAGGCCACCAAGTTATAGTACACCTGCCCCTGGAGCCAATCAACGGTAAGAAAAGCTGGCTGGGACCCGGGGCCATAACCATGAACCTGCAGGAAAATGAAATAACAAACCGGGTCAGAAATGATTTTGCATCTGTCCCCCACGCCGTAGGGTTTAACAATCACATGGGATCGGCGGTAACGGTCAGCGATAAAATGATGAGGCCAATTTTACAGGTGGCCAGAGAGAATGGATTTTTCGTTCTGGACAGCAGAACCAACGATAAATCAGTAATACCGGTTTTATCCGATGAATTAGGCATTGCCTGGGCACAAAGGGATATCTTCCTCGATAATGTCAAAAGCCCTGGCCACGTTGATAAACAATTTGACATTCTGGCCCGCAAGGCCCTGGAAAATGGAAAAGCCGTGGCCATCGGCCACGTAGGACAGGGGGGTAATGTCACCGCCCGCTTACTCAAAGAAAAAATCCCCCAGTTACAAAAACAGGGCATTGAATTTGTTTATTTATCGGAAATAGTGAACACAAACATAGTTGATAAGTGGATACCGACCATGCCCGCCGGGGATTAGTAAAGCCAAAACCGCTCCCGGCCCGGAGCGGTTTTTACGTTGCCAAGACGTAAATTGACCAGGAGACCGGACCATTGGTTCCAACAAAGAGGCCTTTTTACTCCTTGGAATCTCTGTAGTACTCATCTCCCTGGAGGGCGCGCTCAGGCAGAAAGAACGTGCTAATGAAACAGAGCACGGCGAACACAAGGCCTACTTCAAATAAATTGCTGATACCGGCGGCAAGCGAAACCTTCACGGCGTGTAAAAGCTGGTGATACATTTCTTGCCCGGCTACGCCAAACCGGGCGAACTGGTCGGCGATAGCCTGTTGGGCTTGACCAGTCAGCAGGGTTTGCGGATCCAACCGGGACATATCGCCTGGTAGCTCCTTAATTTTATCAGGCAGGGTGGCGCTAAAGCGGTCTTGGAATCCGAGGCTTAAGATCGATCCGAAGATCGGGGAGGCAATCACGCCCCCGAGAGAAGCCACAAACTGCTGGGTGGAGTTGACGGTTCCCATTATCCGGTATGGAAAGGCATTTTGCACGGCGATATTAAGTAACGGCATAAGGGAACCCACCCCCAGTCCGAGCACCACCATGTTGACGATGACGGTGGGATAGCCGGTGTTGATATCCATTGTCATGAGCAGAATGGTACCCAGGACAATGGCTGCCGCGCTAATGTGAGAGAGCAGGCGATACTTTCCTGTTTTTGTCATAATCTGTCCGGAAATGATACTCCCCACAATAAAACTGATCATCATGGGCGACATAACCAGTCCGCTTTCCCGGGCGTTTAAGCCGATGACACCCTGGATGAACAGGGGCAGGAACATCACGCTGCCGAACATCGCCATTGATACGAGAATCCCGAGAATGAGCGAAGTCGAAAAGATCCGGTTTTGGAACAAAATTGGTGTTATGATCGGGTCGGAAGCCTTGCGCTCATACCAAATAAACAACACCAACATAATTGCACCGCTTCCTAACAAAGTCAACTCCATCGGGGACGTCAAGGCGTACTTCGTTCCGGCCCAGGTGAACCCCAGTAAAATGGGTATCAGGCCGGTAACCAGCAACGCCGATCCGAGCCAGTCGATCTTGACTTGTTCGTCCGCGCGGACTTTGGGTAAAGAGAGCACGACGCCGATAATCGCCAGCACCGCCAGGGGTAAGTTGATGTAAAACACCCAGCGCCAGGAAAACGTGCCGGTAATCCAGCCGCCGACGGCGGGGCCGATAATGCTGGACAATCCAAATACAGCCCCCATGACCCCCATCCAGCGCCCCCGCTCTTTGGGGTTAAAAATGTCCCCCACCGTCGCCCGCGGCATACTCATCATGGCGCCGGCCCCGATTCCTTGCAGCCCCCGTGCCAATACGAGTTCCGTCATTGTGACGGCCTGTCCGCAGATCGCCGACCCAACTCCGAACATAACCAGTCCAAAGATGTAAAAAGGCTTCCGCCCGTATACATCGGATAACTTACCGTAAATCGGAACGGTTACCGCCGAAGTCAGCATGTAGGCGCCAAATACCCAGGCATACAGGGAAAACCCTTGCAAGTCCCCGATAATGGTGGGAATGGCGGTGGAGACAATAGTTTGGTCCATGGAGGCAAAGAACATGGTCACCATGACTGTGGCCAACGCCAACCATTTACTTTGCCCCGTAATTTGATTTGTAGTTTGTACTTTTTGCTTTAATACATCCTTTACCACTACCATTGTCTTCCTTTACAATGATTTCCTGCCGATACTTATCAGTTTTTGAATATTGGTTTAAATGTTATCAAGTTTGTTCAGGCGCTTCCCAGTCACAGCATTTCTACATACCCTTCCGTTCCGTTCAACCGGATCCTCTGTCCGTCTTTTATCAGCTTCGTGGCGTTTTCCACGCTTACGACTGCTGGAAGACCGTATTCCCGCGCAATGACGGCACCATGGGTCATAAGCCCGCCGCCTACTTCCGTCACCAAGCCTTTGACGGTTACAAACAGCGGCGTCCAGCTGGGATCAGTAAATGAGGTTACCAAAAGCCATCCTCTATGTCGGCGTCCGCCATTTTTAAAACGACCCGTGCGCGTCCCTCGATGATGCCGGATGAAACCGGTATGCCCGGCAAAGCACCCTGGGGAATATTGCCGGTATTGTATTCGCCAAATATGACCTCGCCCTCGGACGTCATCACCCGCGGCGGTGTCAGCTTCTCATAGACCTCGTATTCCTCTTTTCTCTTGGTTATGATGCTGTAATCTAGCCGGTTTGTGCGAACAGCCTCCGAAGTTCCTCAAAGGATAGGAAGTAGATATCCTCCTTCTCCTGGATGACCCCCTTTTGCACGAGCTTGCCGGCATCCTTCAGCAGGGCCTGCTTATAAATGTAGTAACGTTGGATGAAGGCATATTTGGGATATTCCCGATAGCCGATAAAATTACGTAAAACGCTGATCATCTTCTTTGTCTTTTGAGCCTTTTGCTTGCCACCGGGCAATTGATCCAGGCGGCTTAAGAGGTCCCGCCCCTCCTGCTCTGCTTCCAGCCGTCCCTGCTCAAATTTGACGCTGTGCGCATTCGGCTCAAAATTTTTGACATTGCTGAGAATCATGGGGATGAGTGCGGTCGGCTTTTCGCTCCAACGAGGCCTGGTAATATCGATCTCACCGGAACAACGCATGCCGTATTTTTCAAGGTACGCCTGCATGGAGTCGCTGACAGCATCGCCCCCTTCCAGTTTGGTGAGGTCCTCAAAAAAGGTTTCATCGGTGGCATGATGAAAAAATTCAATCACCGCTGGATATTGCCGGACGACATCCGATACATCCAACAGAGCAAGCCCCATTTCGGATGTAACGTTGTTGGCTACCGATTGGGAAAGCGTGTCGGCTGCACTCTTTTCGCCCAGCCATTTTTCAATTTTCTTATTGATCCAATTCGCTGCATACACCCCGACTATAATCGCTCCCAAGCTTCGTGGATCATACATGATTTCTTTTAATTGCTTATGGTCCTGTAAAATAAAGGCAAACAGTTCATCTTCAGATACGTTTGCGATTCTTTGCTGCAGATCTCTGATAGACGCCTCGTTGTGGGAAATGAGATTTTGAATGATCGCTACGTCGTTTTTGCGGTAGATCTTTATGGCCTGAATGGGAAGTGCCCAGGATAGTCCCTTGGTACGCATGCTGAAAATTCTCTTTCCGCGCGGCAATAATTTCATAAAATGTTTCCGCTGCATTAAACTCTTGATCGCGTTCTGCATCAGAGGGTCGTTCTTGCCCATCGGACCGAGTACGATCTTTCGGCCAATGGGAGAAGCCAGGTCATGCGTTAGATCGACGAACAGCCTTCCACCGGCATTACGTAATGGATAATTGTCAGATAATAACTGGAAGAAGGACATCTCCAATGGTTTGATGGCATCCGTCATCATCTGCCCATGGCCCACCGACATATAGACCCGGTTCTGCCCATCGTTCACGTCCGGTACGGGGTATAAGGTGGTGATGGGACGGCCCCTTCGATGACCCCACGGATCTTTCCGCTAATTTCACCGATTCTTTCCCTGTCGTCCACCTTTAGAAGCGATAGTTGATCAAGCAAGGCTTTAAACTCCTCGTTATGCCCGATCGCTCTTTTATACGCCTCAGTGGTGACGCAAAAGCCCTCCGGTACCCGTATTCCCTCAATCCTTGATAGTTCCCCCAAGTGTAAGCCTTTGCCCCCGACGATCATGAGCTTTGTTTTATCGATCTCCTGGAAACCAAGTACATATGAATTCATACGGGTTTGCCTCCTTAACGTGTCGTAAATTAGATCACAATTCAAATAAAGCAAACCAAAGCACATATAAAGGAGTTGATAGCGCAACGCAAGTCGTTTTACTTATAAAAGCAATTTCTTAACAATTCAATATAAATATCAAATTCCGCCAATACTTTCTCATAATTAATTTGACCTAAAGAGGATAACTTTGCCTTTGCCTTTTCTTGATTTGCTAAACCTTCTGCGGTCCAAATAATAATATTTATGGCTCTTTTTATATCAATACCCTCTCTAAATTTAGAAATATCAATATCTTCAAGTACTTTAGCATAACTACTTGTAATAATTTCTTTATTCCTAAGCTCTAAATCATTTTTGATTTCACTGGCATTTTCAGTATTTGCAGCCACAATGAAATTAAAGATTTCAGGATATTTCCTGATTACCTCAATTTTGACCAATGCTATTTGAGGCCATCTTTTTAAAATATCTTTTACATTCATATCTATTTTCCCAAAAAACTCATTCATAAAAATGTCTAAAGAATAGTCATACAAAAATAAAAACAATTCCTTCTTATTATTAAAATAGTGAAATAGCAACCCTTTTGAAATATTTGCTTCTTTGACGATCTCATTCGTTGATGCATTTTTATAACCTTTCTGTGCGAATTCTTTTAGCGCTGCATTTAAAATACGTTCTTGCTTTTCTGGTTCTAAGCTTAAAAATTTTGAAAACATAATGTTTACCTTCTTTCTTAGTAAATAGCCGTGCATAAGAAAGGGGACATTCCTCTCTTTAAGCCTGGCTATGGGGTCGGAGGTATGTCCCCAATTAATAATTGACCATATCGGTCAATAGCATTATAACACTATTGACCGATATGGTCAATTATCATGATTTTAGTATTTCCGCTGGTACGTGGAAACATACAGTTCATGTTAAAAATCCCGCAATTCCTTGCGGGATAAGGCTGTGGTAAACACTTTTTGGATTTGGCCCGTTCTTCTTAGCGTTTTCCGTCCTGCATACTTATGCATTCACAATGCAATAATGCTGAATTGCATCGTTGTAATATGCCGCAAGTCCAGGGGCAAACTTTTCGTAATAAGCAGACGCTAAACATTTCCAAGGTGCAAGGATAAAAGGTATCATGGATGAACTTATGTGATTTTTCTACCACCGCTTGTACCCTGGGATCATCATGTAGAACTTTAGTAATTCACCTCGTTACATTATTGTACAGATCCAGGTTTTGCTTTCTATATCCTTTTTAAAAACGGAAATATAAAAATGGATTATAAGAATCAACCATAAGAAAGAAGATACATAGGGCAAATTGAGCAATCAGAATGGTATCATATGCGAGCATCCACTTACCATCAAAAAACTTATCTAAATATTTCTTGAAAGGAAATGAAAATATAATGCCCAAAACTAAAAATGGGATTTTAGTTGCCATGTCAAGATCCCAAAATGTAATATAACAATTTTCATTATAGGCGCCAAAAAGTCCTTTTATAGCAGCCAAGATATCTAAAGGATTATTCGTATCGGTCATAAAGATCGCCCAGCCAATGAGAATAAAGAAAGTTGCATATATCCATTGGAATAATTTAGGCAACTTGTCAAGTATTTTTAAAAACATTTTCTTTTCTAGTAGTAAAAATACAAACCAATACATACCCCACAGAACGAAGTTCCATGATGCTCCGTGCCACAAACCAGTTAAGGTCCAAACAGTAAATAAGTTAAATATCCATTGAGGTTGTTTAACTCTATTTCCGCCTAAAGGAATGTACACATAATCTCTGAACCAGGAGGAAAGAGAGATATGCCATCTACGCCAAAAATCGGTGATGGAGTTGGATATATATGGGTAATTAAAGTTTTCGGTGAAGTTAAATCCAAACATTTTACCCAGACCAATTGCCATATCTGAATAGCCACTAAAATCAAAGTATATTTGTATCGCAAAAGCAATTAACATTAACCAGGAAAAGGTTACGTCCAGGTTTTCTATGCCTTGTTCTGAAAGTGCGCTGACAATGTGTGATACCTGATTAGCAATTAATACTTTTTTTGTCAGTCCTAAAAGGAACCTTCTTAAACCTGCAACGAAATTATCTAAGGTTTCTTGTCTATTGATTAATTCGTGTTCAATAGTGCTGTAGCGAACAATTGGTCCTAAGATAAGTTTAGGGAAAAGCGTCACATATAACCCCAAAGATAAAATATTTCTTTGAACTTTAATTTTATTTCTGTACAAGTCGATTATGTAGGATAGGATTTGAAACGTATAAAAAGATATGCCTATAGGTAATGCTAAATTTAAAGATTCAAGTCTAAGGGAAAATATTAAATTAAAATTTTCTATTATAAAATTTACATACTTAAAAAATCCTAATAATGTTATATTAAAAATTATTAATATAATGAAAAAGCACTTTGTTTTTCTTGTACCCCTAAATTTATCAATAAACAATCCAAAACTATAATTTATAATAATTGATGCAAGTAATAGAAGTACATATACTGGTTCACCCCAGGAGTAAAATATTAATGAAAAGATAAAAAGTATTATATTTCTAAGAACCCTGTTTTTAGATATATAGTAAAGCAATAATACTAGTGGCAAAAATACAAGTAAAAATGTTAGACTGCTAAAAACCATGACTTCCTCCATTGAATAATTTAAGCTGCGAACAGTTTAGTAGGTTTTATTCTTTCATGTTTTTTTATTTTATATCTTTTTCTGGGGTTATCAAATAAGTAGAAGATCCTAAGTAGAATACAACATTTATGTTGTTAGATTTAATAAATTTATCCATGTCAAACTGAGGCCAATAATAAACATAGTAACTTGTATCAAAATTTTGCGCAAGCGGCTCATACAATCCTTGCAAGTAAGAATCACCGATAAATACAGCATTCATACCATTATTCAACTTAGTTTTAATTTTTATTTTATCAGGGTCAAGACAGGAATCTTTTAAATTAAATCTACCATAGTATCCACCATAGTAATCAAATTTTTCATCCTTGTTAGCATTATTTAAATTAGTCCACTTGCCACGATTTGTATTATTGTAAAAATAGTCATAATCAAGTTTATTGTATTCATTTACTATAAATGGATCACCATCCATTTTACTAACATCCATTTGTCTAACTCTGCTACCAAAGAACTTATCACTTACTGTTATTTTATTTTTAACTGTCATTATTGGCTGCATATTAACCCCACCAGCAGATAAGAGGTTATACGCATCATTATAGCCGACATCAATGCCATAAGAATTCCAATGATGATCATATTTGTAAAAATATTTTTTGTAATCTTCTACGCTGCTAATCTTTAATCTATTAGACTTAATACCAGGGTTTAACTTTTTTCTGATATATCCGTAAAAATCAAATTGTTCTTTTGGGGACCAGTCAAAAAAACTTAATTCATTACCCAGTGTAACATAGTATAAAAAAAATTTGGTGTCAGGATTATTAGAAATTAAATTATTTATTTCTTCTATGCGCTTATCAACTCTTTCAAGGGTCTTCTTTTGATAAACCAATGGCTTTTTTAGAATATGTCCACTACTCTCAATTTCGTAAAACTCATCTGTGATTGGAATTAGTTTTATTTTTTTAGCGGAATTACTAACAGAACTATTATTATTAGTGCTACTAGGTGCATTGCTGCTAGCTGTACTGACGTTTGTTTTATGTGTTTCTTTGGATTGAGAAGTATTTTTATCTTCTGAGCAAGCTGTTAACAATAGACATGCAACCAAAAAGAAAGCTAATAATATCTTTTTCGTATTCATTTTTTCTACTCCTTGCTAGATTAGTTTAGAACTATAAATGCCGTTTTGTTTATGTTGTATTTCAATGAATTATAAAGGGTTATGGATGTTTCCCTTAGAAAAAACTGGTCACTTAGGGCATTATCAAATTCGCCTTGAAAATCATTATTAATATATTTTATTAAAGTAAAGGAGGGAAAATTTTGCATACTTCTATTTTCTACGAATGAAGCATCGACCCTATAAAAAAGATAAGAGCCTGTACACGCAAACAAAAGCGACATAAACAATATTATAATAAGACATCTTCCATATGCTATTTTTGAACTCTTAAGATCTACGCTCGGTACGCTTTTGGTTAAATTTATTTCACTCATTATCATTCCTCCTATTGGGACATTTCGACAAGGGAAGGTTTACTTCCCCTCATAAAAGAGCAAATACCACCAAGAATATCATGATTAATTGTTTTCTCACTAAACTCTCCTCAAGGGAATTATTCCATAGTGCAAGCTAAATTTGGGTAATTACCGCATTGGCGTTTTTCCAATAGCTCCACCACTTTCTTTTACAGTATATTTAGAAAACTTTTCCCATTTCACACAACCTTACTTTTTGTCTAGTTTTAGCGTTTATGGATTAGAGACCTTTAGCTTCCTTTAATTTAAGGTTAGCAGATTATGAAAAACATGACTATAATTTTTGTATAAAATTAGCAAAATTGTGTCAATTTCTTACATAATATTGTCTGGATTTGCAATGACTCAAAAGAAAGAAGGGTTCATGAGAACCCTTTAACTTCTTTTGGAGATTTTGGATTTTGTTGATTCTTCAATTCTCCTTAATTTTTCAACGGTCACTAAAGGCCTTTTCCTTGAATAAAAAAATTAAATCCCAGATAGTAGATACTCTCTGGGATTTGCCATCAATCATAATAAAAGCGACTGGTGTTTAACCAATCGCTTCTTTTGGCATTATTCCTGAATACTTATGCATTCACAATGCAATAATGCTGAATTGCATCGTTGTAATATGCCGCAAGTCCAGGGGCAAACTTTTCGTAATAAGCAGTGAATCGCTCATCGGTAATCCCCTATATCGAGGTTCTCCTTTTGAGTAATAATGCGTGGCATCCTTGTATTAATACTGTTCCAGATAATATGGGTTAGGTACGTAAAGTACATAAAAAGTATCATGCAAAATATTTAGCTCTTCAAATTAGCATTATAGAAATACCAAGTATATGGCAGGCTGTGTTAAAAACTTATTTTTCCAGCAATTTAACCCCACTTTGTGCTGAATTGGATGTTAAATATACAGCATCTAATCCACCGAAAGGCTAAAAATACGCTATTTCGCAACGTTTACCACCAAGCTCTTGTTGGATAAGACTTTTCACACAGCCTGATGGATAATAGGAAGTAGAACTAAAATCAACATAATACTTTAAAAGAGCCTATATCTATAACCAAAAAGAAACAAGGGTTTTGAAATTTCATCCTTGCTTCTTACTTTACCCGGTTCACTTTATCTTTTTGGCACACTGGTAAGCTGCTGCAAGGGCACCGGGCACACCGCCGATCTGCATCGCCCAGCAGGAGCCAATGTAAAGGTTTTTCGCCGGTGTTTCTATATTCACGCTCATGGTGTTTTTATAGAACTTCTTCTTAGGGTTCCAGCTCCATGCAGAGCTCGCTCCATCGGTATTATGGGTGAATCTTTCATAAGTCAGGGGAGTTGCGGCGTCTTTATATTCGATACATTCCTTCAAGCCGGGAATCAGCCTGGATGCGCTGTCTATCATTGCATCTATTGCTTTTTCCTTCAATTTTCCATATACCTCCTTGTCTCCGCCGCCCCAGTTGTTCATCCAATGGTAAGGCACCATGGTCTGAAGCATCAATGAGGATTTCCCTTCAGGAGCATGTTTGGGGTTTAGCATTGACGGCGAAAAAAGTGAAGCAGATGTCTTGCTGAAAAACTCTCCGTCTTCGGAATTGTAAATGTCGTAACCGGTTTTATCGTCAAAAGCAAATACATGCGGAACCTTCATATATTTGCTGAGTTCTTCGTTGAACATATTCAACCCCAGATATACTGTGAAGAAGCCCTCCGAAACGGCAGCCCTGCCGATATTATCCTGGAGCGCCTGCGGAATAAGGCTCTTGTCGTCTAAAAGCTTCAGTAGGGTTTTCTTATAATCCCCGGCAGAAATAACATAATCTGCGTCATAAACGGTATTTTTGCATGAGACTCCAACTGCGGCCCCGTTTTTTGTGATTATCTTGTCGACATAGGAGTTCAGCTTCAAATCCCCGCCCAGTTTTCTAAAGTTTTCTGCGAGAATGTCAGCCCATGATTGCATACCGCCTTTCACAGTCCAGAGGTCGGTTAACATCGCCAATAAACCGGTCCCGAACATGGCCGGCATATCCGGATAGCTGAATCCGCTGAACAGCTTGAACAGCTTTGAGTCTTTTTCGAAATATCTTGCAGCAAACTCCGATGACGTCATGTTGCCATACTGCTTTGATAGTTTTATTTGCTTTGGGGCGCTCAGGATGTAGGGAAGCATTGATTTTAACATTTTAAGCCCACCGTAAAGAAAGGGCATGGGTTCATCCACGTTCCACAGACCGACTATTTTGTCCAGATCTGAAAAAGCAGTATCCAGCTTTTCTTTATCGGATGGGAAACCAGAGTAAATCATTTTTTTATAATCATCGTAATTTTCAGGAGTTCCGTCGAAATCCTCTGAAACGAACCGTATTCTCTGTTTTACGAAGTCTATCTTTTCAAACACTCCGATGTCCTTCATTGCCTTGAATACCGATGCTGAAGCTTCAAAGGTAAGAGTGCCGCTCTCAAAATAATAACCCTTCCGGTAAAATCCGGCGGTATAGCCGCCGGGCATACTATGGGCTTCAAATATGGTTACTTTATGTCCCTTCTTTGCAAGTAGGTTGCTGGCAATAAGGCCGCCGATTCCCGAACCGATTATTATGATATTTTTCATTTCTCAATCCCCCTTCAATTACTTCCGACCTGCAAAACAACATTATTGCATATCAATACCTTCGCCAGTGCGACAGGGGACGGTTCTCTTATGTCGCATAATCTATTACATGAGAAAAATATAAAGGTGATTCTCTTCCAAGGAAACATATCCACCGGCTTGGTAGCCTAGCGAAACAATAACCACATAGTTAACAGCGTTGCTACATAAAAGGGATAAAATTGACCCCGGAACAAACCAGGACGGTTTTTTATAGCTCGCAATCACGGTACATATCATCCAGGGTGTCCCTCGTCACTCCGATATATGCGAGAGTAATCACCGGAGACGAGTGGTTTAATAATTTCTGAATATACACGATGTCTTTATATTGTTTGTAGCGATGATAGGCAAAGGCCTTACGTAAGGTATGTGCCCCGATCTCGTCCGTAATGCCGACCACCCTGGCGACATGGTTGATATTAACCACCAATTTTACAAAGTTCTTCTTCATAATTAATTTTTCTTTTCTTTTGATATTGGATAGATTCATTAAATTTAATTCAGCATGGAAGGTTTCACAGATTAGCAGAACCAAGGCAGGATTGATAATACAGTCCGCTGATAAAACATAATTGGCAAGGGCATAATCATTACCTACTATATGCTGCATGAAAAAAATACTTTAAGTTGCCCGGCTAATAGGCCTTCTTTCTTGACAAAACGAAATATAATAACTAAAATATCTACATATTAAATTTTTTGTTGGAGGTATTAAAATTGGCATTTGAAGTTTATAAACCAAGGGGAGAAAAACAAGAGAAACAGCCTGTAGTATCATTATCAAAAACTTCTATTGTATTGAATAATGTAGCAAGGGAAAAGCTGAGTACTGATAGAATCGAATTGGCTTATGATCCTGAAACAGATACGATTAGGATCAAGGCGGCTGAGAATGGCTCAGGCATGGAAGTAAAAAAGACCAAGGTTTTTGGTAAGGGATTTTACAATCAGTTTAATATTAAGAAAAAAGGGAAATTTGAAGCTCGATATGATAAGGAAGAAAATGCTTTATATGTCCAATTGTAAGCTAGTGATATAAGTTAAGGAGTGCCGTTTGGTACTCCTTATTTGTTGGTCTATTCCAAAAATATTAATAGCCACAACATAAAAGCTTAACCACTCCATCATTTTTTAATCACGCTGCATATCCTCATCCCAATTTATTAACTATTGTCGGTTGAATTCCCGAATATCATTAAACCCTGGGCAGCCCCGTGACTCAGCCAAGGCAGGGGTGCATCCCCTGCCGCAGGCAGTGCCCATTATTCTATTACCCCTTTTTATTTAAAGTAATTGATATCTTTGCATAATTGGTCCCTTCTATGGGGTTACTAATGTATCCATCATGCAAATGATCCGTTAGAATTTCAGCTATTTCCTCTTGTTCAGAAATATTCTCCGGTATTAAGCCGGCATTCTGGTCATATATTTCAAATAAATAGTTACTATCTGGTGTATAACGAATAGCCATTTGGTGACCCTTGAATGATTCATAATCGTATTCTTCAGTATCGCTCCTCATATCTGCACCCAGAACTACTACTCCGTAAAATAGTTCATTCATAGAAAAGAATGGTTCCAATACTCCGTCTATCATTTCATATAATTTTTCCTTCGTTAATTCTTCATACTTTCCTTCAGTTTCTACCTCTTTAAAATCTTTTTGATCAGGTTGCCAGCCATCCTCATCATCTTTCATGTATTCCTTAAATGAATCAAACTCATCATCTACATTACCTTCTGTTAATCCATTCAGCCAGTTTGATTTTAGCTTCTTTCTGAAATAGTCAATAAATGCAATGGTTACATATCTTGAATCATAATCACCGTTGAAGAAGCCGACTACAGCATCTAATAATCTTTTAAACAACTCTATTTTTTCAATTGTTTCATCATTTACACCTACATCATCTTTTCCTGGCGCGATCAGGTTTGTTAGCCAGGCAGCGCTCAAGGAATTGCATACCCCTCTTAATCCTTTAGTCTAAATATACTCTATAAGTTTTTCTGGTTTCCATCCCTTAAGCTGTATGGCACTTAGCATATTACTATTTGTTTTTTGAAGTTGAGAACATGAGGATGCTTCTTTACATGAATGAACCTTCATACTTTGGGATATATCCCTTGGAGAACTGAAATTGGCTGCTTTATTCCCTATCCTGTCCGCTTCCCTCTCCAACCCGGCATCATCATTTATAGGTATACCATTGTGTTGGGTGGTAGCTTGTACACGTCCTTGTCTTTGCTGCACGACATGCCAGAATATCCGTCTTTATCTTATATACAGGCGATCGACAGGGACTCTCAGCGGTTTAGTTAAGCCACCCAACAATTTCCACTATTGTGATATAATATGCTTTGTGATTTTTATGAAAACAACACTGATGGTAGTCTGCAGTGTCAATACGCTGTTAGGCGACGCTATTTTTCAAACTCATTATTATTTTTAAGGATGACGTCATGGGCTCCACCTTCCCTTATACTGGTTGCCGAAACTAGTGTCATCCTTGCGGTTTTTTGCAGTTCCTGTATACTTAATGCCCCACAGTTACACATAGTTGACTTAATTTTACTAACCGTAATCTCTATATTGTCCTTCAATTTACCTGCATATGGGACATAACTATCGACCCCTTCTTCAAAGGATAGTTTGTTCTCACCTCCCATATCATAGCGTTGCCAATTGCGGGCCCGGTTCGAACCCTCCCCCCAGTATTCTTTAACATAGTTCATCCTACCTAAATTTATTTTACGGCCGGGGCTTTCATCAAACCGGGCAAAATAGCGACCGAGCATTACAAAGTCTGCTCCCATTGCCAAAGCTAAAACCATATGATAATCGTGGACTATACCTCCGTCGGAGCAGAGCGGGATGTAAATTCCAGTTTTCTTGTAGTATTCATCCCGCGCTTTGGCCACCTCATTAACCGCAGTAGCTTGCCCTCTCCCGATACCTTTTTGTTCTCTGGTAATACAAATCGAACCACCACCAACACCTACTTTTATAAAATCGGCTCCTGCCTCCGCCAAGTAAAGAAACCCTTCCTGGTCCACAACGTTACCGGCACCAACTTTAACATTTTCCCCGTACATTTCTTTAATAAAACTAAGAGTTTCGCTTTGCCATTCACTAAAACCATCGGAGGAGTCAATACATAGAACGTCAACCCCGGCGTCAACCAAAGCAGGTACCCGTTCTTTATAATCTCGAGTATTGATTCCCGCGCCAGTAATCAATCTTTTATGGGAATCAATCAATTCTAGGGGGTTCTCTTTATGGTCTGTGTAATCTTTTCGAAATACGAGGTAGCATAAGTTTTGGTTTTCGTCAATAATCGGCAGGCAGTTTAACTTATGTTTCCAAATCATATCATTTGCTTCCGAAAGGGAGATGCCTTCGTACCCGTAAATCAGAGAATGAAATGGGGTCATAAACTCGTGTATTTTAAGGTCCATCGGATACTTATTTACGCGATAATCTCGGCTGGTGACGATTCCCATTAGTTTTCCTGTAGGAGAGCCATTTTCGGTTATGGCGATCGTGGAGTGACCTGTATTACTTGTGAGTTCAACGACGTCCCGAAGAGTTTGGTCTGATTTCAGGTGTGAATCGCTTACTACAAAACCTGCTTTATGATTTTTTACTTGACGGACCATTTCCACTTGATCCTCAATCGGTTGAGAACCGTAAATAAAAGATAAACCCCCACATCGAGCGAGGGAGATTGCCATTTTGTGATCGGAAACTGCCTGCATAATGGCGGAAGTAAACGGTAGGTTAAGGGATAAGGCCGAAACCTCACCTTTATTAAACTTCACCAATGGGGTCTTCAGAATAACATTGTTCGGAACACATTCTTTTCGGGTTAAACTGGGAACTAACAGATACTCGCTGAAAGTTCGACTCGGCTCATTGAAATAAAAGGCCATTTAATTTACACTCCTGTAAAAATTTTATTTAGTATAACATACTTTGAGTGTAGCCTAACGTTTTATTAACGACCTGATTATTCCGGAACAAATCGTCCACCGATTCCTCTCGTTTTAGACCACTTTTTCTTAACTGGTTAGACCGCTCCTCATTTATAATTATTTAGTAAGGAAGGATAAGAGCATTAGGAAAAATACTTCCTGATGCTCTTATCCTTTGCTGACACATGCGGCACACTACTCCAGAATCTCTACGAATCCCTGAGTGCCGTCCACACGTATCTTCTGTCCATCCTGAATCTTGCGAGTCGCTTGATCGACCCCCACCACCGCTGGAATGCCGTATTCCCGGGCCACCACCGCACCATGGGTCATCAGGCCGCCGACTTCCGTCACCAGACCGGCCGCAAGGGGGAATAACGGCGTCCAGGCCGGATCGGTGTACGGCGCCACCAGTATATCTCCTTTATCCATTTTAGCCTCTTCCAGCTTCAGGATGACCCGGGCACGGCCCTCGACCGTTCCGGCCGACACCGGGCTCCCGGCCAGCGCACCTGGTGGCACTTGAGCTCCCGGTTTGGCGGTAATGATTTCTCCCTCACTGGTTATGGCACGGGGAGGAGTCAGCTTCTCATCATGTTGGAATTTTTCTTTTCGCATGGTGATAATATTGCGGTCTACCTGCTGGGTTTCTATCATTTCTTTGATTTCCTGCAGCGTCAGCCAAAAAACTTCTTCCGGATGCTCAAGGATGCCGGCCGTCACTAGTTTGTCAGACTCCTGCAAAATTGCCTGTTTGATCATATCGAGATTCTGCACAATAAAATATTTGGGATGTTCCCTAATCCCTATCAATGAGCGGTGAACCTTGATCAGCCGCTGCATACGCCTTGCTTTAAAGAAGCCCCGGGGCGTTTTCAGCAGGCGATCCAGCAGCTTTTCGGCGGCAAGTTCAGCTTCCTCTTTGCCTGCCAGAAAATCAAGGCGGTGCTGCCCGGGCCTGACGCCTTTAATGTGACTCAGAATGGCGGGGACCAACTGGGTCGGAGCCTCACGCCAGCGTGGCCGGGTCACGTCGATTTCCCCTGTCCCCCGCATACCATACTTTTCGAAGAAATACAAGAAAACAGGCAGAACATCTTCACCGCCGGGAACATAAAAATGTGTCGTTGGCCACATGCTTGAGGTATTCGATCACCGCCGGATGATTTCTGACGGCATCTGCCACATCTCCTAGCGCCAACCCCATTTCAGTTGTCACATTACCAGGCGGGGATTTACTGATACTGCCCAACTCGGCCGCGTCGCCCAGCCACTTTTTGGATAGGCTCTCAATGAGCTTGTAAGTAATAATCGCGGGTCCCATATATTGGGCTGCCGTTGTAAAAACCATCGGCAGCAAGGTGGATAACATTTCCTGAATCTGCGTGATTCTGTCTGAACCTGCCACTTCTTGCAGCTTGTTTTTGTTATCCCTGACTCGGTCGGCAATAAACCGGTTCATCTCATCGATGGCCTGGTAATTGTCACGGTACAATATATTTCTGAGGACAGCAAAGGCTGTTGGAAAAACCTTTTTTACCAGAGCGAACTCCACTTTTCTGCCGGGCTGCGCCGCTGCCTGTATGTCTTTTCGCTCGATGAATTCCTGCACCGTCCGGCCGAGCAATTCATCGACATTGAGCAGGATTTCGGGCAGCCGTTTCCTTAACTGCGGATATTCAAGCAATTGGGTGATATTGAGATACAACCTTCCCCCGGCTTCCAGCAGCAGGTCGCTCTCTGTCCGCGGAGAACTTTTGCCGAAGGGAACCAACGTCTTTAGTACCGATATCCCCAGGGGCTTCATGGCCTCAGTCATCATTTGCGCATGACCGATGGATACGAAAAGGTGAATTTTATCATCGGCTATCGTAGGAACGGGATAGAGTGTCGTAATTGGCCGGCTCTGCACAATAAATATTTGGTTGTCAGCGAGACACCACTCTATATCCTGTGGATTCCCGAAATGTGCTTCAATGCTTCGTCCCATCCGGGCCAGCCTAACTGCGTCCTCGTCTGACAAAGCCGGGGCTGTCTGCCTCTCTCCCGTAATCTCTACTTTGGCTGTTCCGCCCTCAGGCTTGGCATAGATGGCGATCTCTTTCTTGGCGATTTGCTTTTTGAGCAATTTATCCGATCTTACCTGGTATAAATCGGCAGAGACAATACCTGACACCAGCGCTTCTCCCAGACCAAAACTTGCGTCGATGGATACGATCTTCCGGTTGCCGGTCACCGGGCCGGCCGTAAACATGATCCCAGACACTTCGGGAAATACCATCCGCTGCACGACGACGGCCAGCAACACTTGATCATGTTCGAAACCATTCTGCCGGCGATAAACAATGGCCCGGTCGGTGAACAAGGACGCCCAGCATTTCCGGACACAGTCAAGTATGTTCTGCTCACCCTCAATATTCAAGAAGGTGTCTTGCTGCCCTGCAAAAGACGCTCCCGGAAGGTCTTCCGCTGTCGCACTGGAACGAATGGCATACGCATAGTGACTGCCGGTCTTCCGCCAGGCGTGGATAATTTCCTGTTGAATAGGGGCGGGAATGTCCAGGTTTTCGAGGTGAGTCCGCATGCGTTGTCCCACTGCCCTGAGTTCTTCCAGTGCTTCAACATCGACTATTTCCAAGGATTTCTGTAACGCAGCAAACTCCTCACTCGTATTTACGAAATCCGTGTAAGCTCTTGTAGCAACACAAAAACCTGCAGGCACAGCAATCCCGGGAACATGGCACAATTCACCCAGATTAGCTCCTTTGCCCCCCACACTGGCCAGACTGGATTTATCTATTTCATGGAAGTAAAACACATAAGTTGGGGACATTCCATCGGGGACATTCATACCTTGGG
This sequence comes from Peptococcaceae bacterium BRH_c4b, assembly GCA_000961595.1. Classification (GTDB taxonomy): domain Bacteria; phylum Bacillota; class Desulfotomaculia; order Desulfotomaculales; family Desulfocucumaceae; genus Desulfocucumis. Next base: position 5,171 of record LADO01000013.1, on the reverse strand, counting down.
GACATTCATACGTTGGGGACATTCCTCCGAAAGAGGTGTGTCCCCTTTCCTTATTTGAAGGTGTGTCCCCTTTCCGCTGAATATGTGTCCCCTTTCCGCTTGTTTCATGATGATTGCACCTTTCATAGATGGCGATAGGGTTTTTCATAGTTTAACCGTACCGACAATTTAGATGTAAAGCCCGGGTCAGCATCTGTATAGAGACAGGAGTGTAGAGACAGGAGGACGGTCTTCTGTCTCGTTAAATCATTAAGACTGAAGAACCGTCCCCCTGTCTTCCCAAAGAACTGTCCGACATTATTAGACATTTTACACCAAAGGACAATAAAAAGAGATGTCGAATTTTATCACATAACCACTAAACACAGTTTCACAATGGGTGTATAGTGTACTCCACCTGTCTTCGAGCATGCCAAAACTCTTTCGGACTATTGCAGAACCCAACCAATATACGTGTTGGTTGGGATATATCAAAGAGTATTTTATATTTGATAAGGATTAGCAATCAGTGAAAGGTAGTTAAGACTTAATATTGAAGATGAGAATGTAAGGATGGTTTGGTAGTGGAAGTATCCTGGGTTGACTTAGGCTTATTTATTGCATTATTGACAATATGTGTATATGTTTTTATAGTAAATGATCTTACAACTATACACAAGGCATATTTAGCCTTTCATTCTTTGATGATGATGTGGCCAATTTGCCAATTTTTTTTGCATATTACACCAAACCAGCAATTTCAGTGGTTTTTTATTAATTCGGCATTTCTGGGAATATGTTTTCTCGGTTATGGTTGGCTGATATTTTCCCTAACACTTATTCAAATATTTAACAGTATAGACAGAAAGATCCTTTATCTATCAGCATTTCCTGCGGTTTTATGCGCCGTGTTAATTACCACTAACCCCTGGCATTATATGTTTGCCCAGCCTGTAAACGGAGGGTGGACCGTTCGTACATACGGGCCGTTTTTCTGGTTTTTTGTTATATGCAGTCTAGTTTATCTAATAGTTGTTTTCGGTCTAATTTTTAACACAATGAAAAAGCTTGAAAAAGGTTATATGAAGAAACAGCTGTCCCTTTGCCTGTGGGGAATTATACTCCTTACTGTTTTTTGCCTGTCTGATGTGCTGGTTAATGTGATCCTTTTCCCGGGATTAGTGGTGCCGGGCTTAACCTCTGCCGGGATTATTTTATCAGCCCTTTGTTTTGTTACAGCCATACAGAAATACGACCTGTTTAAAATTGTATCCATAGCCGAGCATGATGCAATCAACAGCATGAACACAGGAATGATTGTCTTAGATAAGGATGATATAGTTCTTAATTTAAACATAAGTGCCGCCAACTTCATAAATCACAGACCCAGACAGGTGTTAAAGATTGAGGATTTGCTGGAATATAGTCAAAACAAAATAGCAGCCAGTAATTTTTTGAAGGAGTATCACCGAAGCAACCGACAATACATTAAAACAGAATTGGTTTTCCATAAGGAGCAAACTTCATATATCTCCATAAATGTTTCACCGGTTTTTGACAGAAACAGGAATCTATTGGGCCGGGTCATCACCATAAATGACGTATCGGAATTACGTGAACTACTGAATAAGATTAATGAAAAAAACAAAATACTTGAAAAACAGAATGAAGAATTATTAATGGTTCATAGTGAACTCGCTGCTACCAATAAAACAATGGAGGGAATGCTGCGTTTTTCAGAAGAAAGGTTTTCTAAAGCTTTTTATTACAGTCCTCATTCACTGTCGTTATGTTATCTTGACAGTGGAAAATTTATTGACGCAAATGATAGTTGTCTGAAAATGCATGGTTATAGTAGGGACGAGTTTATAGGACGTTCAACACTAGATTTAAATTTATGGGTAGATATGGATGAACGTGCTAAGTATCTAAAGGATATTAAAGAAAAAGGATTCGCTCATAATCATGAAGTTAGAAACTATAAAAAATCCGGTGAGATATTTGTTGCCTTATCCTCCGGAGTTGTAATTGACCTTAATGGCGAACAATGTTTATTTGTATTAAAATCTGATATAACTGAACTCAGGCAGTACCAAAGAGAGATATCCCGTTTAGATAGATTAAACCTAATTAGTGAAATGGCTGCTGGAATTGCCCATGAGCTTCGGAACCCGATGACAACTGTTAGGGGTTTTCTGCAAATATTAGGACAAAAAGAGAGGTATATTCAAGACAGGGAACATTTTAATCTCATGATTGATGAATTGGATAGAGCCAATTCAATTATTACTGAATTCCTCTCCCTAGCAAAAAATAAGGTCGTAGATTTTAAAAAGCAAAATCTAAATACAATAATTAAAGCGATTTTCCCCTTAATCCAGGCTGATGCAATGGTTACTGCTAATTATATCAATATTAAGTTAGAAAAAATACCTGAGTTATTATTAGATGAAAAAGAAATTCGGCAGTTAATTTTTAATCTGGTTCGCAATGCACTTGAAGCAATGCCTCCGGATGAATATCTCACTATTAAATCGTACCTAGACGGAAGTGAGGTGGTACTGTCAATACAAGATCGCGGTATAGGAATACCTCTTGATATACTTGATAAACTGGGTACTCCGTTTTTTACTACCAAAGATAATGGGACAGGACTAGGATTAGCGATATGTTATAGTATTGCCAATAGACATAATGCTAAGATAGAAGTAAAAACTAGCCCAGAGGGAACTACCTTTTATGTTAGGTTTAAGATTTCTGCATAAATTTGAAACGGGCATTGACTTCCTCCAGGAACTCCCGGGTATTGACTATCTTCTTATCCCCTTCTGCCAGTAAAGCCAAATCTTTTGTCATGATCCCTTTTTCTATGGTGTCTAAGGCTGCTTGTTCCAGTTCACCGGCAAATTGCACTAAACTGCTGGTGCCGTCCAGTTCGCCTCTTTTTCTCAATGCCCCTGTCCAGGCAAATAAAGTGGCCACAGGATTGGTTGACGTCTCTTCACCTTTAAGATACTGATTATAATGCCTCGTCACCGTCCCGTGAGCAGCCTCATACTCAAAATAACCGTCGGGCGAAACCAAAACCGATGTCATCATGGCCAGGCTGCCAAAGGCGGTGGCCACCATGTCCGACATGACGTCGCCATCATAATTTTTGCAAGCCCAGATAAAGCCGCCCGAACTGCGGACCACCCTGGCCACGGCGTCATCAATCAACGTGTAAAAGTATTCAATTCCCGCCACCGAAAATTTATCATGATACTCTCTGGCATAGATGTCTTGAAAAATATCTTTAAAAGTATGGTCGTATTTTTTGGAAATGGTGTCCTTTGTGGCAAACCACAAATCCTGCCTTTGATCCAGTGCATAGTTGAAGCAGGCCCTGGCGAAACTCTCAATGGACTTATCCAGGTTGTGCATGGCCATTACAATGCCGGGCCCGGCAAAATCATGGATAACCTCCCTCGATAAATGTCCGTCTTCACCTGTAAAAATAATTTCTGCCTTCCCTTTTGTTTCAATCTTCATTTCAACACCCTTGTAAACATCGCCGTAAGCGTGCCTGGCAATGGTGATGGGCTTTTCCCATGTCTTTACAAAAGGTTTGATGTTATTAACAATTATTGGGGTGCGGAAAACCGTCCCGTCCAAAATTGCTCTAATAGTCCCGTTAGGGCTTTTCCACATCTGTTTTAAGTCATATTCCTTTACCCGCTGGGCATTGGGTGTAATGGTGGCGCACTTGACCGCCACACCATATTTTTGGGTGGCCTCCGCAGCTTCCACCGTAATCCGGTCATCTGTTTCATCCCTTTTTTTGAGTCCCAGGTCATAGTACACTGTTTTTAAGTCTATGTAAGGCGTCAATAAAATGTCTTTGATATCCTGCCAGATAATCCTGGTCATTTCGTCGCCGTCCATCTCTACCAATGGAACTTTCATTTGAATTCTATCTGCCAACTAAATCCGTCTCCCCTTCTGTATCTAATTCCATGATAATACATTATACAACATCTCAATTTGCAAATAAACCTCTCCCCATAAGCGACAAGTTTAAACGACACCGAAGCAACCTGGGAACAAATACGACAAATGGGACAGCCATTAGAGGACCCAGTGCTCCGGCAAGGATTTTAAAGTTTTATGACTTAATTTGCATATTTTATTTATTTTTGGAAAACATAGCTTATAAATTATACCCTCTGGAATCTCTAGCCAGCATGGGAGAGCCTTCTATAAAAGGTTTCCATCGATGCCTGATATATCAAAAGACAGCATCCTCAGAGTTTGCGAGAACATCAAAATTACATTATGAGTGAGGTGAAATGGTCAAATAGAATTTGACCAGAGCTTATGGATATAATTTTACGTGGTAGTATTGCCGGCTTTATTGGGTTGGCAGTGTGTGCAGGAATCAACTGGCTCCTTTATTATTTTGGCATTCTACCCTATACCGGATTTCATTATAATGCCATATTTTTAAATGCCCCCGGAACCCCAATAAATACATTAACAATGACTATAGGAGTGATAGCGGGATTCGTCACCGGGTCATTTGTAGGTGTAATAGCCGCTTTTATTCTGAAATGGACTGGAAATGACTATGCCTGGCTAAAAGGTATGGGAGTTGGTCTTGTTCTTTGGCCTGTACACGTGGCCATAATTCCTAATTTAATGGTTCCAAGAGTTTATTCAGTTTTACCTCCTATAATGGTGTTAGCCTGCTTTTTTTTGGAAGCTATATATGGTTTGGTAATGGGTCTTGTACTGCAGTTTCTCTCGAACAGGTATAGCGCATATAATAAAAATGATTAATGCCGTTTATTGGCTAATTCTCCACCACCACCGCACCACAAAGCTCCTCATATAGGTGAGCTTTTTCAACCCACGGCAACATAGCATAAAATATTTATTGACTTGACCCAAAATATTAAATAGAATTATTCCTGGGTTTTACAGCAGAAATGACTAAAAAATACCCGTTAGCCTAGAGTTATCAAGAGCTAGCGGGTTTCTTTTTTTGTCATAAAGTTGTAGTGTATTTACAGTTATTTTTTGTATTGCAAAATTTTTTTAATCTCGGCCTGGGACATAACTTTTTTACTTAAGTCAAAATCAAAGACAGACTCAAAAGACTTTATTACATCATCTCGATAATCAAACAGGTAATAGTTTTGTTCCAAATAGGA
>LADO01000062.1 GCA_000961595.1 Peptococcaceae bacterium BRH_c4b | reverse complement strand
GTTTCTTTCAAGGTATTCGTTAAAATTACTAATAGACGTTTTCAATAGCAATATTGCCTCATTTGCGTTGATTGGTTCAGACGTAACCCACATACAGAATTCATTGTTCATTAGACCCATTTTAAAATAGGGTACCAATATGTTAACCAGATCAGTTTTTGTTTGATAAAAAGCGCAGACATGTGTTCCCCAAGGAATATCTTTTACAAAGTCAATACCAGTTTTTCGAAGGTTTGAATATACGGTGATAGATTCCAATGCTTAAACACTCCTTCAGCATAATATGTCGAATTATGCAAACAAATAGTTAAACAATAGCTCACTACAAAATATTTTTCTAGATAAATCAGATAATTCCTTCTATTTATAAATATTAGTTTTAATAGGGTTTGCAGAATACGCCCGCTATTGTGACTTAGTAATTTTTTTAACAGCAAATATTAGACTTTATATAGAATATTGTAGATATTTATGGGCTAACAGCTGCTGAACAATTATTCTGCCGTGACAATGTTGACTTTTGGCCAGGTTAGTTTTGTTAAAAACAAAAAGAGCGCATCAGCCGGCTCACTGCCGGAGATGCGCTCTTTTTACGCTTTATCAGCTATATTGCACTAGTCCAAATCGTAGGGCCAGGCCTGCAGGCCGCCCTCAATATATTTCACATCCTTGAAACCCGCCCCCTCGAATATGCGCTGGGCCTCGTAACTGCGTATACCCATAGCGCAGAGCGCTACAATTTCCTTGTCCTTGGGCACCTCTTCTATTCTATCCCGTATATCACTCAGTGTCACCTGCATAACTCTCGGATCGTCAATATGTTTGGGCGCAAACTGCTGGGGGGTTCGCACGTCCACGATCAGGAAATCATCGCCCCGATCCAGTTTCTCCTTGGCTTCCTGCACCGAAATGGTTTTGGCCAGGCCGTCCAGCTTGTTGCGAACAATATTAGCGGTATGGTGGGCCAGGTCAATGGGTGTCGAGAAAGGCGGCGCATAAGCCAGGTCCAGTGCCGCCAGATCATCCACCGTCGCCCCAAAGCTTATGGCGGTGGCAGCCACGTCGATACGCTTGACCACCTCACCGGGGCCTATACCCTGGGCTCCCAGCACCTTTCTGGAATCCCTGTCCACAATTAGCTTCATCAGCACCAGGCCGTGGCTGGGGTGATAATGGGTGCGGTCAAGGGCTGAATTGAGGGCGGTAATAACATTATAACCAAGATCCCTGGCCTGCTGTTCTCCCAGCCCGGTGCGGCCGGCGTTCCAATTCAGCGCCTTCATCACCGCAGTGCCCAGCACGCCTTTGAATTCAGACTTCGGCCCGTTGATAATATTGTCTGCAGCCACCCTGCCCTGCCGGTTGGCATAGGTTGCCATAGGCAGATATACCTTCTGGCCGGATATCAGGTGTGTATTCTCCACACAGTCGCCCACGGCGTAAATATCAGGGTCACTGGTCTGCAGATACCGGTTTACCTCTATAGCCCCGGTCCGGCCTATGGTCAGCCCGGCCTTTTGGGCCAATTCCACGTTGGGCCGTACGCCCACAGCTACGATCACCAGGTCGGCGTCCAGTTCCTCCTGATCCGTTACCACCCCGGTAACCTTGCCGTCATCGCCTTTAAGTTTCAGAACCTTATGCCCCAGCCGGAATTCCATGCCCTGCTCCTCAAGCCTCAGGGCAAGCACATCCGCCAGATCCTTATCCAGCATGACCGGTAGGATCTGCTCCTTCAGCTCGACTACGGTGACGAATATATTTTTTTCCCGCAGGGCCTCTGCAGCCTCCATGCCGATCAGTCCGGATCCGATGACTACCGCCTCCTGGACCCCGTCAAGCACCTCCCTGATGTTTTTGGCGTCTTCGGGATGATTAAAGCGGTAAACCCCTTTCAGTTCAATACCCTCCACCGGAGGCGTGAAGGGGGTGGAACCGGTGGCGATAACCAAATTGTCGTAAGACAGACGTGATTCCTCGCCCGTTTTTACGTTGCGCACCAGCACCTCTTTCTTTCCCCGGTCAATATCCGTGACCTCATTGCCGGTCAGCACCTTGATCCCTTTTTCCCTGGAAAAATACTGCTCGTCCCGGGCAACCCCGTATGAAGTCTGAAAGAGATGGCTGAATTCTCTTACCGAACCGGCTACATAAAAAGGCATGCCGCAGCCGGCATAGGAAATATAGGTATCCCGCTCGATAATTGTGATATCAGCCGACGGGTCCAGCCTGCGGGCCCTGGCCGCTGTTTTGGGACCGGCAGCAACGCCGCCGATGATAACTATTTTTTTGTTTGAGGACATTTTTTTACCACCTTTCCAAAACACTGGGGTTATTTTAAAACCATGGCCATAACAAGTCAATAGTTTTACTGCAAATATATTCCGTTGGCATAGATAAAAACAGCACCCGCGCGGGCGCTGTTTCCCCTTTAAGATTAAATTTGCCGTGCCCTGCCGTTTATCTGGCCCCAAAAAACCTATATGTCATCTTCGTAATCCCGTCTCCTGCCCTCAAGTAATTCCGGTTCGTCCGCAGCTTCAAAGCGTTCGTCGCTGATGAAAACCACTTCGTCACAATTGGGACAGGTGATCTCCACCACGTCGTCATCTTCCATGAGTTCCGATTCGAAACAAACCGTTTCCCCACACCTGGGACACTCCACTTCCATGTAGTCCCCGGCTCCCTTATATTCATTTCCTACCATATCTTCATCGTAAATATGGTCTTCCAGGTGGTAAAGATCCTCGTCGATTGTTTCCAGATAATCTTCCAGATGGTCGTGTGCTTTCTCCAGATGGTTCACGGTTTTGGCAAAATCGTTCAGCACTTCGATTATACCGCTTAATAGCCTTCCTTCTTTGGACTCGGAGTGGATGTCCAAACCAGCCGAAAGTCCCTGCAGGTATGCCACCCTGGACTTGAGGTCCTCCATTTAATTTTTACCCCCTTTGGTAGATTAGTTTCCGTTGCCGCGTATTGACTGTTATATTATTTCTCAGACTAAGGGGTTTTTAAACATTTATTTCCTAGCAGGCCGTTGAAAAACTGCGCCTGGCGTTTAAGGTAAGGGGACACACCTTCTGTGTTACCTTAATTCTTACCTTTTAACAAATTCCACGAAGGAATGTCCCCAACGAATACTCGCCGTACAGTATTAAATGGGGACATTCCTCCAAAGGAGGTGTGTCCCCTGACCTCTGACCATTAAGTACGCTCCGCGCTGTCCGGCTTCGCCTTCCGTGCCATGCTTGTTTTTGACCGGCCTCCTAGGATTAGGCTCTTTTCAGATACTGTCCCGAACGTGTATCAACCTGCAGCACGTCCCCTACATTGATAAAGAAGGGCACCTGCACCACATAGCCTGTTTCCAGGGTCGCAGGCTTCGTGCCGCCGCTGGCGGTGTCGCCTTTGATGCCAGGTTCTGTTTCAGTCACTTCCAGTTCCACGAAATTAGGCAGATCCACACCCATGGACTTGCCCTGGTACAACAGAAGTTTAATGGTCATGTTCTCTTTAAGGTATTTAACCGCATCACCCAGTTCATCCCTAGTCAGAGTCATCTGGTCGTAGGACTCCATATCCATAAAATTATAATCCGTGCCGTCATTATAAAGGTACTGCACTTCCCGGCGGTCGATCCTGGCCCGGGGAAGTTTCTCACCTGCGTTGAAGGTCCTTTCCACCACGCCCCCGGTGCGTAAATTTCTAATTTTTGCCCTTACGAAGGCTGCGCCTTTTCCTGGTTTAACATGCTGAAAATCAACTATCTGGCAGACGTCTCCCTCAATTTCGATGGTCAGCCCTGTTTTAAAATCATTGGTGGAAATCATATTATCTCCCCTTTTCTATTACATTAAAATAAATACAGCCTGCAACTAGCATTCCCGGCCATATAAAAATTTTCACCATCAGATACAACTTATGAGCTCGTTCTTGGGGGCTCCGGTAAAAATGCGGCAGCCATCCTTCTCCACCAGCACCGTGTCCTCGATCCTGACACCACCCCACTGGGGCAAGTAAATACCAGGTTCTACGGTGACCACCATGCCCTCCTCTAAAATGGCATCGCTTTTTCCAGACAGCCTGGGATTCTCATGAATCATTAATCCCACCCCGTGTCCGGTACTGTGGCCGAAATTATCCCCGTAGCCGTAGGAAGCAATAACATCCCTGGCCGCCCGGTCCACCCCGGCGGCTGTAACGCCTGCTCTGACTGCCGCCAGGGCAGCCTGCTGTGCCTCCAGCACAATCCTGTATATTTCAATTTGCTTCCCGGTAGGCTTGCCCATCACCACGGTTCTGGTAATATCCGAGTGGTAGCCGTCCAGCACCGCGCCAAAATCCATCACCACCAGATCACCTGGCTGCAGCAGCTTATCCGAGGCTACACCATGGGGCATGGCGGAACGCGGCCCGGAGGCCACAATGGTTTCGAAAGCGGCACCGGAGGCCCCGTTTTTACGCATAAAAAATTCCAGTTCCAGAGAAATGGACGTTTCCGGTACCCCGGGCTTGACTAAGGGCAAAACATATTCGAAAGCCCTGTCAGCCAGCATAACGGCTTCACCTATTTTAACTTTTTCGTCCTCATCCTTAACTTCCCTTAGCCTCTCCACCAGTCCGGACAGTGGTTTAATCTTTATACCGCTAAGACTCTCTTGCAGAGACACACACTGTTCATAGGTCAGAAAATCGCCTTCACATCCCAGCACTTTGATGCCCTGTTCCGCCAGGTTTTCCGGAAGCGCTTCAAATAGAGGCAGGTTTATCCTGGTAATCCGGCACCCCGGGCACTGCCGGCTAACCTGCTCCTCGTATCTGAAATCGGTAAACATCCTGGTTTCACCGGCAGAAACCAGCAGGGCACCGGATGAACCCGTAAAACCGCTGAGATAAAAACGGTTTTCAGGCCTGGTAATCAGAAATGCTTCCACATCCCCGGCGGCCAATATCCGGCGCAGGCGGTCAATCCTTTTATTCAACTTTCTTCCCCCTGCCTGACGCCATTTCTACAGCCGCCCTCAAGCCAAGCAGATAACTGTGCAGCCCCAGTCCCGATATCTGTCCGGCAGCTTCCGGAGCTGTCACCGAATGATGCCGGAAGGATTCCCTGGCATATATATTTGACAAATGAACTTCCACCACCGGCACGGAAATGGCGGCCACAGCATCCCGCAGGGCAATACTGTAATGTGTGAAGGCGCCTGGATTGAAAACCACGCCGTCAGAATCCGTATCCGCTTGGTGCAAGCGGTCTATTAGTTCACCCTCGTGGTTGGACTGGAAAAATTCCGTTTCCACCTTCAGCTCCAGGGCCAGTTCGCCAACCCGCTGCCTGATTTGATCCAGGGTCAGGCGCCCGTATATTTCCGGCTCACGCCGTCCCAGCAGATTTAAATTGGGACCGTTTAATACCAATATTTTCACATATACCACTCTCCAAACACACTTGGGGATATTTTACCATAGATTACGGGCCTTGCAAAGAATTCTAACGCCTGCCGGCGAAGGCAAAAAGCTGCAGTCAAAAAACTCCCGGCAATCTTTCCGGGAGTTTTTATATAAACTAAATATGCATTCCTTTTCCCGCCTCATTATCAGTGTCCGCTGATACTCATTTCTTTTATTAATAGCGTGGGGGAGCCACGCCCGCCGAAGAAGGTGAGGTCGCTACCCACGGCCTCCACATTTTTCAACAGATCCAGTATATTGCCGGCCATAGCAACCCCTCTGACCGGCGAGGCGATACGCCCGTTCTCTATCCACAGCCCGGCGGCCCCCAGGGAAAAATCCCCGGATATGGGGTTGGCCGTGTGCATTCCCATAACCTCTGTAACGTAAAAACCGCTTTTTATACCGCTTATGATTTCGTCAGGGCTGCTCTTGCCGGCCTCAATGAAAAAATTGGTGGACCCCACTTCCGGAGTGGATTTGAATGAACCCCTCACCCCGTTGCCGGTGGAAGTTACTCCATCCTTTGAAGCCGTATAAGTATTGTGCAGGTAGCCGTTCAAAATGCCCTTTGAAATCAGTCCGGTGCGGGAGGTGGGAACACCTTCCCCGTCAAAGGGAGCTGAGACAATTCCTCCTGGAAGGGCGCCGTCATCTGCAATGTTGATTAAATCCGAGGCCACCCGCACGCCCACCTTGCCGGCAAAAAGGGAGCGGCCTTTCTGTACCGCCTCGGCCGACAGCGCCGGTGATAATAGACCCAGGAAGCCAGTGGCAACGTAAGGCTCGAAAACCACCGGCACCTTACCGGTGGCCACCGGCCTGGCGCCCAACATCCTTACCGCCCTGCGTGCTGCTTCCTTCCCCACCCTGCCTGCGTCCAGATTGTTAAAATCCAGCCTGTAATCCAGGGCGAAGCCGGTCTGGCTGTCATCACCCTCCCCCGCCACCAGGGATAAGTATATGCCGCAGTATGCACCCTGGTAGCTGAGCCTGGCTCCCAGGCTGTTCACCAGCACCACCTCCACCTCGGCGTCGGCGTAGCTGGAGTTTTCAATTATTTTAACCCTGGGATCGTAGGCCCGGGCCTCTCTCTCCATGGTCCTGGCCAGTTCAATTTTCTCCTCCACCGAAGCATTTTTGATGGCAGGATCGTAAAGGTCAAGGCGGGGATATGTGGCCGCCGGTTCCGGCAGGACCCGGTGAGGGTCTCCAGAAGTTCCCGCAGCGTTGGCCAGAGCCTGTCCCACCACGTCATCCAGGGGACCGGCGTTCAAATCAGAAGTGTAGGCAAAGCCCACCTGGCCACCCAACATAAGCCTCAATCCGAGTCCCGTCTCCCCGGCGAGCTTCATTGTTTCCACCCGGCCGTCCCTTACTTCAATAGACAATTCTTTATTGTTATTTATATAAACCTCGGCCATACCGGCCCCTCTGCTCTTTGCCTTGTTTACAATACTCCCTGCTATCTGCAGCAGCCTGCTGCTATCTTCCACGATTACACCTCCAATACCTGGTACCCAGGAGGCCGTTGAAAAACTGCGTCTGGCTTTGTCAGGCTCGCCGTCCAGTGCTCACGTACTATCAAGTACGCTCCGCGCTGTCCGGCTTCTCCTTCCGCGCCATACTTGTTTTTGAACGGCCTCTGGAAGTTTTTTCACAGACACCTAGTAGTATATTTCCATAAATGTGGCTCTATTCCTCTTGTAGGCCTGGTAAAAAGAAAAACCGCCCCTTGGCAGGGCAGTTAATGAAGATGCATGCCGGTGTTAGTCAGGGCGAATAAATTTCTGGCTGATACTGGAGCAAGTTCCTGAACAGCAGCCTCAACAATCAGGGTCGGGTCCAGCAGGGCCAGTATAGCCACCCTTTCCCCGGTTTCCTGGTTGGTATAAAATCCCAGAATACAAAATTGCATGTCCTCTCCATATACTTTTCTGGTAACAATGTCACCAATTTTCATTTATTATACCCCCCAAGATAGCAACATTGCACGCCGGGGGATCCGCCGGAAAAGCAGTCCTCCCTCCAAAGAACAGGTATAATTTACAAGAAAAAAAGGCGCAGTCAAAACACGTTACCTCTTTATTAACATATGCCCCGTCAAGGGCAGTTGTGCCAGAAACCGCTGAATCCGTAATATAAGATGATGGTATTGCCACCAGAAAAAAACTCCTTGTAAGTATTCAGAGTCAACATATATTGAATAAATTTACATTTTATGCAACAGAATAATATAACAACCGGGGTAAAAATAATTTATGCCTCAGGATAGTTGAAGGAGTGAGAGCCGTGGAATTTTTAAAGAAACAGGTCAACACAGATTGGGATAGCTGGAAAATGTTTTTGGGTCAGGCGGTGGAATTTGCTGAGGAACTGGGGGTCTCCAGGGAACGTATAGCATCTCTGGCCCGGCAAGCTGGCGAGGTACTGGCGGAGAGCGTACCGCCCTCAAACCCGGAGCAAAAGGCACTGAAAGAACTCTGGCAGGTGGCCGACCAGCAGGAAAAGCAGGTGCTGGCCAACCTGATGGCCAAGCTCAGCACCAAGCAACAAACCGGAACAGGGTACAACATTGTATGAATTCACAAAACAGGGGGCCATTTTAATGGCCCCCTGAAGCATTTTTTCATGTTACTTCCCGACACCCCTATTCCTTCAGGCTATGACCGAACCAATTTATTGTTTTCTTTTTGATATTCCTGCATATAATATTAAAGGGTCACTGTGACCACAGTATCCACCTTGACCACAGTGACCAGCTTTTATATAATAAGAAAGCGAGGAAGCCTTATGGAAGCCGGAAAGGGTGAGAAAAAAATGTCCATCGCCATTCCTCAATATAATATAAGAGATACAAAAAAACGCTATTCAGAACTTAATAATATTGCGTTAAAAGGAATTGAAGTAATAACCTATAATGCAAATAACGAAGAAGAAAAAGTATCTCATATTAAAACTACACATCTTGATCGACTTTTAGATAACCTATCCTTTTGTCCAATAGTTGATTTAGATGACGTGTTAGGAATATATACTGTTGCATTGAACGAAATTGATCTTTATGGTGAAGGCAACACAGTTGAAACAGCAGTTATAAATTTGATTGACAGTATCCTTCAATTTCTTATCATATACATCGATAAAATTGATTTGTTTTCTAAAGTTGAGTCTGACACAAAGCAGCTGTATTTATTAAAGCTGCTAAGATGTAATGGAGACAAAGAACAAATTAAGAAAGTGATTGGTTACTAATGCCTATACGATTTTGCCAGGGTGATATCAAAAGGCTACTAGCTCATTTTAATATGAAACCAGAAAAAGGTTCAAATATATACCTTGGCATTGGCAGA
>LADO01000026.1 GCA_000961595.1 Peptococcaceae bacterium BRH_c4b | reverse complement strand
TCTCAGAATCCGGGTGATGGTTCGATAACCCCATGTGGGGTGAGCCGTATGAATCTCATCAATCCGACGCATTACAAATAAATCCTCATCAGAGATAGGCTTCTGCCCAGGGGGCTTGCGGTAAACGCTAGTGCGATTTATGCTTAATAATTCGGCCTGACGTTTGACGCTGATGTGAGGATTGTTTCGGTCAACGAAATCTTTTCTTCCAGTCTGGTCCGATAATTTCTTCAGATTTTTTTTTGAGCCAGTCCACCTCGCAGGTGAGCTGACCGACTTTACGCTCTAACTGGGCCACTCTCTCGTTCTTTTCTTCCAGTTCCTTTTCGGCTGAGGAGGGGCCTTTTTTAAACACCTCGGCAGCTCGTTCCAGAAACTCGCTTTTCCAGCGGCCGATAACCACAGGGCTTATACCATACTTAGCGGCGATTTCATTGACAGTGGAGGCTTCCTGCAACACCTCCAGGACCACCTTGCTTTTAAATTCGGCTGAATAATGGTTTCGCTTTTTCATGTTTCCAGTATAACTTACATTTTAAATTTTGTGTCTCACTCTATGGGAGCATTATATACCGCTGCTGATTGCATTGCTACTAACCGCAGGGTCTTATGTGCTGTACAGCAAAAAAATGGTTCCTGAGGAAGTGTTTATTGCCTTTGCCTTTGCTACGTGCTTCCTGTTTGTTTATGTAAACATGAATGATATTCTGAACCGAATGGATAGAAAACAAATGATCAACAACAACAAAAACACCTGATAAAAATCCCCCTGGTTTTATCAACCAGGGGGATTTTTAATGCGTCTATGAAGCTAAAATATTTCCTTTGATACAAACCTACAATCTCATGCCCCGAAGCCTGGCCACCCTTTCCTCAATGGGCGGGTGTGTGCTGAACAGTTTCATTAAGGATGCTCCGGACAGTGGATTTACAATAAACAGATGGGAAGCAGCCGGGTTAACCTGCATGGGAATGCGGTGCGCAGCTGATTCCAGCTTCAGCAGTGCATTGGAGAGCCCCTCCGTGGAACCTGCTATTTGAGCGCCGGTGGCGTCGGCCATGTATTCCCTGGAGCGGGAGATGGCCATTTGTATAATCATAGCAGCTATGGGCGCGATAAAAGCCATGGCCAGTCCCCCGATCATGCTGCCGCCTTCCTCGTCGTCGTCGCCCCTGCCCATGCCGAATATGGCTGCCCACTGGAATACATTGGCCATCATGGTTATGGCGCCGGCCAGAGCGGCAGCGATAGTGCCCACCAGAACATCCCTGTTTTTAATGTGGGCTAATTCATGAGCCAGCACCCCTTCCACCTCTGAGCGGTTTAAAATGCGCATAATTCCTTCAGTTACGGCCACAGCAGCATGCTCGGGATTGCGCCCGGTGGCGAAGGCGTTGGGCTGGTCGGACGGAGTCACGAAGAGCTTGGGCATGGGAATGCCGGCACGCTGGGACAACCTCCCCACTATGGCGTAAAGATCCGGCGCTTCTGCCTCGGATACAGGATAGGAACGGGTCATTTTAATGGCAATTTTGTCGCTGTAGAAGTAGCCAAAAAAGTTCATGACCATAGCTATCAGGAAAAAAGTCATGGCTCCCGAACTACCGCCGAAAGCGTTGCCCATTAAAACAAGCAAAATGGTAAGCGCACCCATCAAAAGCCAGGCTTTTAAAGTGTTCATCTATTTTTGCCCCCTAAATAATATTTTGCTGGATCTTTACCGTAAAACGTTTAGCTGTTTTTGCAGTGTTACCTATATGGTTTGTGTCATTTCGTTTATTAATACGATCATCGTGTGGACAAGAGTCATACTCTGGAACAGTATTTGCTTCGTTACATCGGCAGCCTGACCAGGCTTCATACCAGCCACGGCGGGCTGCAGCCGGGAAAGCTGTTTTTCCAGCTGTCCCAGGTTTTCTTTGATAAAATCAATGTTTGCCGTTTCCATATTATGCTTTTCTTCAACCGATATAGGGCTGTCAATTCTCGTCCTGATTTCCTCCAGGGTCAGCCGCTGGGCCTTCATACCCTCAATCATTTTCAGACGCACCAGTGCTTCTTCCGGATAATACCTGTAATTGCTTCCTGAACGAATAGGGTTTAGCAGGCCAAGGTTGGTGTAGTAGTCTACGGTTCTTCTGCTCACCCCTGCAAGTTCGGCTATTTCCCCAATCTTATACTTTTTCAACTCCCCAATTATACTCACCTCGAATTCTATTATATTTCACTGCCATGCAAATGTACAGTTGTACGTTGTGTTTTATTTTGTCCACCATTAATTGTTCCATGTTAAACCGCCCCTTCTTTTTGAAGAGAACAGGAATATCAGAATAGAGAGAGAAATTACAAACTGAATAACCATCAGTTAATATATCTACAAGGGGAGATTAAGCATGAAATACGTAATTATATTGGGGGACGGCATGGCCGATTACGGTTGTCCGGAGCTGGGCAACCGTACGCCGCTGGAATATGCCCGCACACCCAACATGGATTTTATAGCTTCCAGGGGTGTGATGGGACTTGTCAGAACCGTCCCGGATAATTTTCCACCGGGTAGCGATGTGGCCAATCTTTCGGTGATGGGCTACGATCCGGTTAAATATTATACCGGAAGGTCCCCGCTGGAGGCTGTCAGCATGGGTGTTAAGTTGGAGGAGCAAGACGTGGCCTTTCGCTGCAACCTGGTTACCCTCTCTGAGGGGGGGGAGTATGCAAATAAAACCATGGTAGACTACAGCGCCGGGGAAATCTCCACCCTGGAAGCCCGGGAGTTAATTGCTGAAGTTAACCGCAAGCTGGCTGACATCGATAAAAAATATTACGCGGGGGTGAGCTATCGGCACCTGATGGTGTGGTCAGACGCCACCGCCTCCACAGTGCTGACACCTCCCCACGATATTTCCGGGAAGACCATCACGGACCACCTGCCCAGAGAAGAAGGCGCTGCTATATTATTAGATATAATGAAAAAGAGCAACGAAATATTATCCAGTCATCCGGCAAATACAGCCAGAAGGGAAAAGGGCATGAACACTGCAAACTCCCTCTGGTTCTGGGGCCAGGGCAAAAGGCCGTTTCTGCCTAAATTTACAGACAAATACGGCATCCGGGGAGCAGTCATATCAGCGGTGGACTTAATCAGGGGCATAGGTATCTGTGCGGGACTTGAGGTGGTTGACGTTCATGGCGCCACGGGAAATATCCACACCGACTTCAGGGGCAAGGCGCTGGCAGCCCTTGCCACACTGCGCCAGGGCAACGATTTTGTTTACATCCATATTGAGGCGCCCGATGAGGCAGGCCACCAGGGAGATTTGCAGACCAAGTTGAAGGCCATCGAAGAAATTGATGAAAAGGTCATCGGAACTCTGCTGGGAGGAATGGAGGAATTTGAAGATTACCGCCTGATGGTTTTGCCCGACCACCCCACCCCCATGTGCACCATGACCCACGCCACAGATCCAGTGCCCTTTGCTGTCTGCGCTAAAACAGCGGGTGTCTTAAGGAACGTCAGATACGACGAGAAAAACGCTGCGGCTGGTGGCATGACGTTCATTAAGGACGGATACACTTTAATGGATAAATTTATAGGGGACCAGTTCTTTAGATAGACCGCCATTGCCGCTGCGTGGCACCGGCAATGGATGAAAAATGAATTTGTTGCGCTTCCACAGCATAATAAAAACCCTCCCGCAAGAGGGTTTTTATTATGCTGCTTAGCTACAGCAATCACACGGCTGTTCCTGGTCAAGGTTGAATTTTTTATGGAGGGCCCGCACTGCTTTTTCTGCCTGTGTGCTTTTTACAATGCAGGATATTTTTATTTCTGAGGTAGATATCATCTCCAGGTTAATGCTTTCCTGGGCTAAAGCTTCGAACATCAGTGACGCCACCCCTGGATTGGTAACCATGCCGGCCCCCACGATGGAAACCTTGGCCACATCCTCATCGTGGCTGTATGATTTAATATTTACCTCATCCTTTATTTTTTCTACAATTTCGAGGGTTTTTCTTAAATCCGTCCTGCCCACAGTAAAGGAAATATCATTAATATCATCTCTCATAGCGCTCTGGATGATCATGTCCACGTTAATATTCTCACCAGCCAGGGATCTGAATATCTGCCAGGCGATGCCGGGTTTGTCCGGAACGTCAAATAAACCGATTCTGGCCACATTGATATCGTGGGCAACTCCCGTCACCACCATAGCTTTTTCCATGTTTTCTACCTCCTTGACTAGTGTGCCGGGATTATGGTTAAAACTACTACGCACATGTATGGGTATGCCATATATTTTAGCGCATTCCACTGATCTCGGGTGCAGCACCTGGGCGCCTAAGTGCGCAAGCTCAAGCATCTCATCATAGGTGATGGTGTTAAGTTTGCGTGCTTCCGGGACAACCCTGGGGTCAGTAGTGTATACCCCGTCCACATCTGTGAAGATTTCACAAACATCGGCGTTGAGGGCGGCAGCCAGGGCAACCGCCGTGGTGTCGGAACCCCCCCGGCCAAGGGTGGTAATATCGTTGGCATCGTTTATGCCCTGAAAGCCTGCCACCACCAGTATATTTCCCCCGGCCAGCTCCTTTTGCATTCTATCCCTGTCCACATCAACGATCCGCGCTTTGGTGTGAACGTTGTCGGTACGTATACCCACCTGAGCCCCAGTAAGGGATTTGACCTTTTCCCCAAGGTCATTTATGGCCATAGATAGTAGCGATATGGATATCTGCTCGCCGGTGGACAACAGCATGTCCATTTCTCTTTTGGGCGGGTTATCGGTAACCTTGTACATCAATTCCAAAAGTTCATCCGTGGTATCTCCCATGGCTGAAACAACTACCACTACGTCATTGCCCTGGCGCTTGGTATCGACTACTCTTTTGGCAACCCGGCGTATTCTTTCCGGCTTGCCCACCGAGGAGCCGCCAAATTTTTGAATTACCAGCATATTACGAGTCCTTTCCTTATAGATTTATTATTTATAAAAATATAATTTTTTTTCAGTCATAAGATCAGAATTATTTTATTTCCAGTGCCCTTGCGCCTACAGGCGAAGGGTCCAGAATCATTGTCCTGGCCATAACGCCGTTTTGTTTGAAGGTATCCTTCATAACCCTGGCGATATGTTCGTAATTATCATCTGTAAAAGCCGCCAGAGTGGGTCCCGCACCGCTCAGGGAGACGCCCCTGGCGCCGGCCAGCCTGGCTGCGGCTATTACTTTTTTCATGCCTGGAATGAGATTTGACCTGTAGGGCTGGTGCAGGCGGTCTTCCATGGAGACGCCCAACAGGGCCATATCTCCTTGACCCAGGGCTGCCACCAGCAGGGCAAGTCTGGCCAGATTGAAGGACGCATCATTAAATGATACTTGCTGCGGCAATGCTTCCCTGGATATTTTGGTAGGCAGGTTGAACTCAGGTATAGCCACCACAGCTTTCATTTTTTTAGGTGGTTCAATTTTAATGTGCTTTATTTCGCCGTCCACCGGTACCGCTACCGCTATGCCGCCGAATACCGCAGCAGCCACGTTATCCGGATGGCCTTCCATGGCGCAGGCCATATTCAGCATTTCCCTTTGGGTCAGTTGCTGTCCGGATATAATATTGGCGGCGATTATACCACCTACAATAGCGGCGGTGCTGCTGCCCAAACCCTTAGAAACCGGTATATTGTTGTGTAGCTTTATTTTCAGCCCGCCGCATTTATAACCCACCTGTTTAAAAACCCTCATGGCGGCCAGGTAAACAATATTGCTTTCATCCCTGGGAATTCCCCCGGAGCCTTCCCCCTGAACGTCAATAAATAAGCCTGCGTCGGTGGCGGTCATTTCAACGCTGTTGTATAGCTGCAGTGCCATTCCCAGGCAGTCAAACCCCGGACCCATATTGGCTGTAGAGGCGGGTACCTGAACGCGGACCACGGACATGGGCTATAGCTCCCCTTCAACCCTGATTATATTATGAACTTTTCCAACAGAGGACAGTTGTTCAACCATTAGAATAGCATTTTGCAGGTTCTGCTCCAGTACCCTGTGGGTAACCAGCACTATTTCCGCCATATTCCCTTCCGTATGTTTCTGCAGTACTGAGGCCAGGCTGACATCCTTGTCCCCGAATGCGTAAGCTATGGACGCCAGTACCCCCGGTTTATCCTGAACCATAATACGTATATAGTATTTGCTTTCTATGGAGCCCATGGGTTTCAGAGGTTTATGATCAAAACAGGTGCAGTTTATGCCTTGGGTGTGACGCAATTTATCCCTGGCGGCATCCATGATGTCCGCCGCAACAGCGCTACCAGTGGGCATCTCGCCAGCCCCGCGGCCATAAAACATGGTTTCACCCACCGCGTCGCCCCGGACGAAGATGGCGTTAAAAACGTCGTTTACCGAAGCTAGTGGATGACTGTAGGGTATGAAACAAGGATGCACCCGTACTTCAATTCCCTCAGGCGTGTCTTTGGCGATCCCCAGCAATTTTACAGTATAATTTAGTTCCCGGGCATACTCTATATCCTTCGCCGAAATCCTGGTAATTCCTTCAATATAAACATCATTCAGGGTAACCCTGGTGTTGAATGCTATGGACGCCAGTATGGCAAGCTTCCGGGCGGCGTCGTAACCTTCCACATCGGAGGCCGGATCCGCCTCAGCATAGCCTTTGTCCTGGGCTTCCCGTAATATTTGATTATAATCAGAACCTTCCTTGGTCATTTTAGTAAGCATATAATTTGTGGTTCCGTTTATAATGCCCATTATTTCCATAATCCTGTTGGCCGACAGACAATTTTTCAGCGGCCTGATAATCGGTATACCACCGCCCACGCTGCCTTCGAAAAACAAATCCGCCCCGCCGGTTTCGGCCGCGGCAAACAATTCCTTGCCGTACTCGGCAATCATGTCCTTGTTAGCCGTCACCAGACTCTTGCCGCTTGCCAGCGCCTTCAGAGAGTAATCCATGGCGGGGTGAATACCACCAAGAACCTCCACCACAATGTCAATGGAGGGATCGTCCAATATATCCGCCGGGTCCGTGGTTAGCAGGTTAGGATCCAGGTCAATACCCCTGTCCTTGTTCTGATCTCTGACCAGTATTTTTACAAACTCCAGGTGGGAGCCAACTTTTCTGTCAATCATTTCCGCGTTACTGGCAATGATTTTATAAGCCCCCTTGCCTACCGTGCCCAGGCCTAGCATACCTATTTTAATTGAATCCAAAAAAAACATCTCCTTTTTGCATATCTAAAGAGATTGTCCAGACATTAGTACTTCTATTTTAAATTCTGCAAACCCTGCATTTGCAAAGAATTTCTTTAATTTTTAAATTTTCATGGATAATACCATTATATTTACCACCGAACAATAGGTCAAAGAACAAATTCGCCCTACGGGCACTAAAAAACAAACCAGGGATGGATAATAATGCATCCATCCCTGGTTTCTCTCGCAAAGGAGAATTTTTATTAGATTAATTGATACAATCCAAGAACCTTCATCATATTTCTATATAAATAAAATCCTGTTTTTTTATTTATATGATCCCCTGGGGTCATGGTAAAGTATGGTAACCGGTTGCCGCCTCCTCGGCGTCTACCAGCCCGTAACCATAATTCTGTTGTACCCATTTTATCTGTTGTTGTAAAACTAGATCCGTCCCTATGTTTACACATATCCTCCGCCGGAGGAACTTAATGCCCTCATCCTCCACATAAGTGCTTTTGTCCATTACTGTCTTCCATTGGAGCGTAGATGGGGTTATATGCCTTGCTCGTACCTCTCCAGCCAATATCAAATCCATACATGAGATTCTTCACAGGTAATCCTTGTGTTCCTAGAACACCGGCGACCAATCCTGATGTATTACCAGAATAGCAGTAAACTACTATCTCGTATTTTCCACCGTCAGCTATATGTTTTTCAAGCAAGCTTTTAAGTTTTTGAACGTTTTGCGCTTCGGCCATATTTTCAGCCGCAGCTACCCAGACGGCTCCGGATATATGGCGTGTATCGTAATCTTCTTTCTTTCTTAAGTCCACCATCAGCGGATCGTTGGCCAATTGGTCGCCGCCGTTGTGACCCTGACGGTAGTCGGCCAATTCGTTGTCTTTGTCGTCATCTAGAATATCTTTTAGTTCGGAAGCTTTTATTAAATTGTTAATAATACCTGAGTCTGTACCGCTAGAAAAATTTTGGCCCTTTAAATAACCATCGCTCTCATCCTTATTAATTAACACAGAGTAGTTCTTTTCATCCCAGATTACTTGTGCACCCAGTTCCTCGGCAATAAAGCTGACTGGTACAAACACTCGCCCATCGCGAATGAAAGGCTGGGGCTCAACCGGAATCTGCCTACTATTGACAATCAAACCTACTGTTTTATCCGCCGCTTCCGCGCAGACCACTGAAAAAAGCAAAATTCCTATTAGAATGCATATAATATTTTTGAGCAATATAGTCACTTCCTATCTCAATGATTGTGTTGTTATCTTATATTAGAGATTTGGGCAGGAGACTACCCTATATTTCTATTATAAGGATTTTTTGCAGGAGCATGCTTTTCTTCGATTTTCTTAATGTATTATGGTTGACAAGCTGGGTTTTTACTTTTGCAACTCTACTGATGTAATATAATGTAAACAAATAATATTAACCGGATTTGAAATTATTGTTTGTTAGCTTATTGAGATAAAAACTACATAGAATATAGTGGTTGAAAGTGTACAAGGATAACATAAGTGTTTCCTAAAATAATTTGCACAATCAGAAGGAAAGAACCAAACGCTGAACTTTAAACAGATAAAATTAACACTACATAATTAATTTGATTTATTTTTATTGAGAGTTTAATGAGGATGAATAAAAAAAATGAGATAATTACGCCTGCTGCTGCAATACTAATGTTAGAAATTTGTATATAAGGCACCTTATTGCAAGCCGAGCAGCTATCCTCAGATATATGCTTTTGCAAACCCAGAAAAGAAAGCAATAGTGAATTATAGATAAAAATTAACACAATAAAGACTTATAAAAAACAAT
Organism: Peptococcaceae bacterium BRH_c4b; assembly: GCA_000961595.1. Lineage (GTDB taxonomy): Bacteria > Bacillota > Desulfotomaculia > Desulfotomaculales > Desulfocucumaceae > Desulfocucumis. The sequence continues at coordinate 34,342 of LADO01000026.1, read as the reverse complement.
TAATATCACTCCAAGCAACAAATTCTGATTACTAGTTTATTTATGTTGTTGTTTTGATAAAGAATAAAAAAAATATGAAGCAGCGCCTATTACATGTGTTAACGCAATCAGTAATAACCAAACTATTTTAGTTTTGCTTAGAGGTTCTTGCTTGTAGCATTCTATGAACTGCCAGACCCAAAAAGCAGTTGATAAAGCTGTTATTAACGCAATTTTATAAATAGTTGGCATTACAAATATGACTATAGATAACATTAATATAGTTATTCTTGTGTATGTTAGCTTAGAAAACATATTATTTTGATTGCTATTCATTTATTCACACCATTACAGCTTTGATAAAGGTAGAGTCGAAGAGGATGGAAAACTCTAACCTCCCCGAATCTTTGTATTTATGAGTTTTAGTTGATTATAAATAATAATTATGTTTTTAAGTAATATTAATATTCACATTCTTTGCATGGATAGCCAATAGCAAAGCACGAGCAAAATAAATCTCCTTGTAAGCAAACGCAGTCACAATCATCATCGGCGTATTCATGGCATCCGTAACAATATTGGTTAGAGCATTCAGATGCACATTCACCTTTTGCTTCTCTACATGCTATAGATCTAAAATCGTCTATTGACATGTTTTCCACCGGATTGTCATAATCTGAGCAATATTCAGATAAAGTTGTAACTTGAGTGTTTGTATTTGAAGGTGAAAAATCTTCCGATATAGAAACCATCAAGTGAATATCATTCTTGTACTCTTCTAAAATTTTGTATGAAAGCTCATTATCTGGAATCCAAGATTTTGACTCTTTATTAAATGTAAAATTAATTGCACGCCCTTTTTCATCAGTTAGAGAGAAATTTCCATTTATTGCATCCCAATCAATATTGATAAAGCTTTTCTTTCTTACCAATTTTAAGGTATAATTTTTCCCCTGCTCATAATACTGGGCATACAATGTTCCTTCTTTTTTGGGGTCTTTATGGGTATATTTTATAGCTATCACATCATTGTTCATAGAAACACTGTATGATGTTATTCCTTGTTCCAAAGCGTTATCTCCCACATCATGACGCTCAGCGTCAATAACTTTATCAGCTGCATAACCGAGTGTAGCTTGCGTAGTAAGAAGTAAGAGGGAAATCATTAATATCATAATTCTTTTCAATAGTATTTTTGATTTAGTAATCATATTGTTAATCAGCTCCTTTTTTATTATGGACTATCTAATTGCCTTATCACTTGTTGGGCTATTTGACCATATTTGTTTATTGTAAATTTCCGTACAAATAGCTGGCGAATTTTAATCAAGAACAAGGCTTTCCTTTACTGACCAAAGTGCCCTCGTACAACTACAACGTCTAACTAAAAAACAAGTATTCATTTTTACTTTGCTACACTTTACACAACAGATTGAAGTAAGTAAAAATAAATTTAGCCCCTCCTTTACTATATACTGGTATGGGGTTGTGTTAGCCCACAGCAAACGGGTGGTCGCCAACCTGTTCCGTCTGTTATGGGCTTCCTAATATGTATGGCAAGATATCATCTCCTTTCAGTCGGTCTCCTTCATCCCTGCGGGTTTCCGATGGAACATTATGCTGAGATTTCATCTAGATCCCAACAGGTAAAGGGCACAACCGGTTAATGAACAATTATCGTGCACTAACCGGAGGACTTTATCTATTTGTTATTATAGTTAATGTTTTACATATTTCAACTAGTTTTCCGTATATAGCCACTTTTCGGGTGTATTTAACCAAACGAGATCCACAAAAAACCAAAAAATTTACCCCTCTACTACAGAGGGGTAAATTTTTGCTTGTGTTCCCTAAATTTTTTTCGACTCATCAATGCAACCTTGTCATATCCGTCAAAACTAATCTCATATGACCGGTTACTAACCTCTCTAATTCTACTGATTTTATCCATGTTCGCTATGAACGATTTATGGACCCTGATAAAACTGTCTCCCAGTTTATCTTCCAATTCACCCAGGGTTTGATATGTCTTATAAACGCTGCTTCCAGTGTGGACCAAACTGAATTTGTTCTGCTTCTCAATAAGCAAGATGTTGTCAGGAGCTATCATAAATTTATCATTTTTGTCTTTAATCATTATTTTATCAGAACCGCTCCTGGCACCATTCCTTTTTTTAACTTTATCCGCAAGGCTGCTTATAAGTTCTTCGACTCTGTCTTTCTTCACCGGTTTGAGAATGTAGTCATATGGATGGACGGCAAATGATTCGACCGCATATTGAGAATATCCGGTTATAAAGACAAAGTATGATTCCGGACTGAATTCATATATATTCTTTGCAACTTTTATACCGTTCAACCCTTCTTCAGGAGCCAGCTCTATGTCCAATAATACAATGTTAGGTTTATGTTCCCTGGCAAGACTGATTGCTTCGTTGCCGCTCGGGGTATCAATAACCTTATCCACGAAAGGGTTTTCAGATACCAGCTTTTTAAGAAATCTCCTGGTATAATGTTCATCTTCTAAAAGCAAAATACTTACCATCTACATCAGACCCTGTGTTTTAAACTCTCTGGAATATCAGGTTCATAAGTGACAAACCAGCTAGTCGGGCTCACCCCAATATAGGCAACAAAGACTAACACTGAAGCCAAGGCATGGACCATTATCATTGTCATCTTTCTAAACATCGTCTAACCCCTTTCCATATAATATTTAGGATATTATCAAAGGCTTTAAATGCCTTGTATCCCAAAGGTGTTATCAAAATGAAACTACCGAAGGCTCCCAGAACCGCTGCAAAAGCATTAGCGTTTAATTTTTGTTTTATAAGCACCACCGTGATAATAGACCACACTGTTATGACAAGGAGTGCTTTTTTTCTCTGCCGCAGCCTTGTTGTTTCATCTTTAATTTGTTTCTTTTCTGTACCCGCGGGCGCCCATCTAAAGATAGTGTAAGTGCCCATCAGTAGAGCTAATACCGAAATTACTGTTAGTGCTTCAAGACTTACATCTATGGTCGCTAGTTTGCCCAGGCCCAAAAGCAAAGAGACACCAACTATCAGGCAACCTGAATATGTGTTTAAGTGAACACCTCCTCCGAAATAACGCAACGATGCAAAAGCTATCAGGCATATCATTGTCGTTATAAAGGTGTCCATAAATAAAGATAATAATAATAAAATCGTTAACTGCAGCAATGCTCCAAGTATGATTTCCAACCCGTAGGCAAAAATCTCTACCTTATCCCGGTCAACCTGTAACTGCGCTCCCATGGTCCCGGCAACTCTCCTGGCAATCGCCTTTATCATCTATTCCTCTACCTCTGTCGGGAAGATATACAATAAAAGCTGTACGTTCCCCTGATATTACATCGATTTTCCCTCCATACCTGTCCAACAGTTTTTTAACCAGGTACAAGCCGTATCCGCAAGCTTTGGATTCCTTGGTACTATAGCCTGCTGTAAACAACCGCTGCCTTGCTCTTTGCGAGATTTTCGGCCCAGTGTTATATACATAAATGACATAATTCGCATCTTCATGTTTTATTTCCATCGCTACTCTACGGTTAACATGACCCTGGACGGCGGCCTCCAAAGCATTATCCAGAAGATTACCCAGTATACTGCATAAGTCCCAGGGGTGCACACTTATATTGGCAATATCGCATTTTACGGAAAAAGCAAAATCAATTCTCTTGGCCTCAGCTACTTTTCGTTTACTGTTTAAAAGCGCCGTAAGAGCTGGATGGCCTACGTAAACTATATCTTCTGCATGCCAGTAACTTTCCGCTATGCCATCGATGTATTCTCTGGCGTCATCCACTTCTTCCAAGTACAACATAGCTTGTATATTCTGGATATGCCTGCTGTGTTCATGTTTTTGTGATTGTAAAGTTTTCAATAGATCTTCCACCTGCAATAGGTGTGCTTTCAAGAGGTTGAATTCCATTACTTTCTTAGTATTCTCTTCAAGCCCTTTGATTGAAAAAACAACGAGAGCGCTCAATGCTAGAACTACAAAATTTACAAATGGCAGAATTGTCTTTAAGTCATTGATATCTTTAAAAAGATATATCTGTAGATTCATAAGTATAATAAAGAGAGTTTCCAGGAGTATGGTAGAGATAATCAGCAATCTACAAATTTTAAGCATTTTAATCAATCCCTATCCAGACTCAAATCAAATATCACATAATTACGTTTCTTCGCTAAAAGGTAAAAAACCGCCATAATGATACCTGAAGGCAGGAAGTATAATATATTCAACCAGGGCTTCAAAGCCAGTCTATCTGAAGTGACCTCAGTTATATTGATATATATCGGCAATAATACTCCCTCCAACACTCCGAGAATTAATGCTCCAGTAAGAATTGCTATAAAACAGTGCCACGGATTGGTGCCAGTGACAATAGCTGTCAGAAGTGTTGAAGATACTATGAGAATTATTGTATGAACTCCGAACGGGAGTGGCAGTTCTCTCGCTAAAATCGCTAGAACACCACTTATTAATGACAACAATATTGTTCTTGAATAGCCCATGTCCAGGTTATAAAGCTGAAACCCAATTCTAATAATGATAAATGCTTGCGGGACAGAAGTAAGCAAAACTATAAACCAGGGTAACGGCGTTGGCTGCATAGCAGAACTCCCTCAAATAGGCAGATTTATCACAGAGAAACCGGTGTGTATTAAGAAATTTGTTCCATGGCAGTATACAACCGTTCCTTGGGAGTATCAAGTTTGATTCCCATCATAGAAGCCGCCTATCATTATTTGGCACTATTAACTACTTCTGCTTTATTTGACATATTCCTGCTGCCTGGCGCGAATAATCCATTTTATGGTGTGAACTGCCATAATTGGGTTATTCATAACAGATTTATCTTATGGATTTGATATTTCCCCCTGCTGAAAATGCCAGCCTTCGCTGCGCAACCATTTTTTTGATATGCATAATTTCAGTGAAAAAAGGAAAAACCGGCCATTGACCGGTTTATACCAATATGCAAATGAGACCTCCGCCCCCATCGTTAACAATGCGCTGCAGCGTTTCCTGCAATTTAACCTGCGCGTTCTCCGGCATCCGGTGCAGTTTGTTCTGTATGCCCTCCCTGACCAGGTCATGCAGCGATTTGCCGAATATTTCAGATTCCCAGAGTTTTTGCGGGTTTTCTTCAAAGCCGTCAAGTAGGTAGCGCACCAGTTCCTCGCACTGTTTCTCCGTGCCGATAATTGGGGTTATCTCCGTAGTAATGTCCGCCTTGATGATATGTAGGGATGGGGCACTGGCTCTGAGCTTAACTCCAAACCTGTTGCCCTGGCGAATCAGCTCCGGTTCCTCCAGGTTCATCTCATCCAGCCTGGGGGTAACCACACCGTATCCCGTATCTTTAACTTCCAACAGGGCAGTGGCGACTTTGTCGAATTCTTTTTTGGCCACGGCCAGGTCTTTGACCAGACGGAACAGTTCATGATCGCCGCTAACCTGCAAACCGCTTTCTTCAGTCAACACCTGATAGAAAAGTTCCGGCTTGGAGCTTATGTTAATGGCGGCAACGCCGCTGCCCATATCCATCCGGTGCAGAGTTACCTGCGATATAAAATCATAGTCGGCAAGGTTCTCGACGGCATTATTAATGTCTCTTAGCCTGCGTACGTGGCGGACCGTTTCCCTGACGGCCTCTTCAAACTGTTTGCGCAGCCAGTGGGCATGCTCCAGTTCCTCCACCCATAGCGGCAGGGAAATATTAACCTCGTTAACGGGAAATTCAAATAATACCTTTTCAAGAATAAATACAATATCCTTTTGGGATAGTTCCGCACAGTTTACCGGGACCACCGGCACATCATATTTTTCGCTCAGTTCCTCAGCAAGTTCTGCGGTTTCCTGCGCATCCGGCCGGATTGTATTGAGGATAATCAAAAAGGGCTTGTTTATATCCTTTAGCTCCTCAATCACCCTTTCTTCCGCTTCAACATAATTTTGTCTGGGTATGTCAGTGATGCTTCCGTCCGTGGTAAGCACAATACCCATGGTGGAATGTTCCGAAATAACCTTGCGGGTTCCAATTTCCGCAGCTTCCTGAAAGGGTATGGGCTCCTCAAACCAGGGGGTGGAAACCATGCGCGGCCCGTCTTCGTCTTCGTAGCCCAGGGCTCCCTCCACCTTGTATCCCACACAGTCAACCAGTCTCATTTTTACCTTCAGCCCGGGGCTAACCACTATCTCCACAGCCTCGTTGGGAACAAACTTCGGCTCCGTGGTCATAATGGTTCTTCCGGCTCCGCTCTGGGGTAACTCGTCCCTGGCCCTGTCCTTGTCGTGGGGACTTTTTATATTGGGCAGGACCAGCAGTTCCATAAATTTTTTAATGAATGTTGATTTCCCGGTTCTTACCCCGCCACTTACACCAAGATAGATATCCCCGCCAGTCCGTTCGGCAATGTCTCGGAAGATGTTAACCCTTTCCATATAACACTCCCTCCTTTAAAAATTTATATTTTAATAAATCGGTTGATTATCCGCATCCCCCCCCAACCCGCACATGACTGTGCCGCGGCGGGTCTGAAAGAAAACCGGTGCAAGTGTATTTTTTTCCAATTGCATACATTAACAATATATATATATGAAACATGCAGGAAAATATTACAGCAGTCCTTTAAAATATCTGCTCCGGTTTCCTCCCGGGAAAAAGTTTTATTATTTTTGCAATATTTTCGCAATTCAAGGAAGGAAAAATTAACCTCCGCGTCGAACAATCTCACTAACAGGATTAAGTTGTCGCATCGGAGGTTTAGCTGTTGAAAAAAATTGCATCATTTATTGTCTCCTCTTTTATGTGCTTCAATTTCACAGTTCCAGCCATGGCCGATATTCCTGAAACACAAATAGTTGCTGCCATTTCTGCGGGTATGATCATTCCCGCCTCCTGCACAGAGGATTTAAAGAATAGTATACTCCCTGCTAATGCACCTGCCACCACGGCAAAACAAAGCCCTGCAGCGGTCGTCAAGCAGAGCATTCCTGCTAAGCCAGCCACAAAGGTTTCCAGAAGCGATTCCGGAGACGCGAGGATGATAATTCAGGAAGCCCAATCACTTCTGGGCAAAAAATACGTGTACGGCTCTGCCGGACCTAATGCCTTTGACTGTTCGGGACTGGTAATGTATGTTTTTAATAAGGCAGGAATTAGCCTCCCCCATAATGCTGCGGAACAGGCTGGCTATGGAGTACACGTGGACAAGTCCGACCTGCAGCCCGGGGACGTGGTGTTTTTTAGCTATTATGGAGGCAAGGGAATTAATCACTCTGGTATATATATCGGTGACGGTAATTTTATTCACGCATCCACCAGTAGCGGTGTAATCACAACCGGCCTGAGCAGTGATTATTACAGTAATAACTACAAAGGCGCCAGAAGAATCATCCGTTAACTATATATATTGAACAAACTTAAAGCCTGACCATATCGGTCAGGCTTTTTTTTCGCAAGGGCAAATATGCATGCTTTTTACGACAGATTAATTTCTTCCATTTCATTTTTGGGACCCCTGCCCATGAGATTGTATACGGCTTCCCTCGGCGACTGTCCTTCAAAAAGCACCCGGTACATCTGGCTGGTTATGGGCATTTCCACTTTATGCAGCAGTGCTATCTTATGAGCCGCCATGGTGGTCCTGACCCCTTCCACCACCATATGTACGCTGTCGACGGCCTCATCAAGGGTTTTCCCCCGGCCTATTTCCATACCGGCCCTGCGATTGCGACTGTGCATGCTGGTACAGGTAACTATTAAATCGCCCACCCCGGCCAGGCCGGCGAAAGTCAGGGGATTGGCCCCCATTCTGATGCCCAGGCGGGTTATTTCTGCCAGCCCTCTGGTTATAAGGGCCGCCTTGGTATTGTCGCCAAAGCCCAGGCCATCGGCTATACCCGTTCCGAGAGCAATAATGTTTTTCAGCGCCCCGCCGAGTTCCACGCCTGTGACATCGGTATTGGTGTACACCCTTAGATTTTCCGAAATTAGTACGTCCCGGGCCTTCTCCGCACTCCTTAAGCTTTCCGAGGCCACCACCACAGCGGTGGGCATAGCCCGGCCTACCTCTTCCGCATGGCTGGGACCGGAAAGCATCACATACCTGTGTGCCATTTCCTCCCCCGCCTCCTCGCAGAACACCTGAGACAGTCTCTTTAGGGAATCCTGTTCTATACCTTTAGCTGCATTCACCAGTACAACATTTTTTGGGGCCAGTGGCAGTGTTTTTCGAATGGTCTCCCTGAAAGCGTGTGAGGGCACCACTACCAGAAGCATATCCGACAGTGCGGCTACCTGCTCTAGATCCGTGGTGGAATACACTGATCCTGGTATTGCAACACCCGGCAGATAACGGTGGTTGCTGTGTTCTGTGCTGATTTCCAGGGCTTGCTCTTCCCGCCTGGCCCACATAACTGGCTGGAATCCTTTGCGGGCAAGGTGAACGGCCAGTGCCGTGGCCCAGCTACCTGCGCCCAGTATCCCAATTTTTTTATCAGTCAATGTCAAACCTCCGTGTAAAATGCTGCTAGCGGCAAACTTATTTACCGCAAGAACCGTCAGTGTAGGGGGCGAATAGTCTTTATCTCGCTAACAGCCTGTAAGGCCCCGCCCTCGAAGGTCGGGGATCAACAGGCTGTAAAGCTCGAACTAAGTTCGCTCTAAGGGTTCGGTAGGGGAATAACCCCTTCCGAACCCAAGGCTCACTTATATTCCTTCTTTGTCCCCACCTTTAACTCGTTGCCGGCGATGAGTCTTTTTATGTTGGGAATATGCTTGTATATGGCCAAAAGCGCCAGCAGAGTCCCGAAGGAGGCATATTTCCACCCGTTGCCCAGGGCATATAAGGATACGGGTACCGATACTGCCGCACATATGGAACTAAGGGATACATAGCGGAATATCCCCAGTACGGATAACCATACCAGCAGGGCAATCAGTGTTGCCGGCGGTGAAAGGGCCAGTACCACCCCTGCTCCGGTGGCAATTATTTTACCGCCCTTGAATTTTAGGTACACTGGCCAACTGTGGCCTGCCATGGCGGCAAAGCCGGTAAGTAACTCGGCGCCCTCAATACCTGCATAACGACCCAGCCAGACAGCGGCAAACCCTTTTCCAGCGTCTCCCGCAAAGGCAACGATCCCCGGTAATGGGCCAAGGGTTCGCCAAACATTGGTAGCCCCTATATTTCCGCTACCGTGCTGGCGAATGTCTACACCCTTGCTGCGGGCGATTACATATCCGAAGGGTATGGAACCAATCAAGTAGCTAACGACCACTGCTAATAGCAAGTTCAAATACCCAACCCCCCTTATTCTTCCTTGTCGCGGTTGCGCATTATTATTTTTAACGGGGTACCTTCAAAACCATAGGCGGAACGCAGCTGGTTTTCCAGGTAGCGCAAATAGGAAAAATGCAGAAGCTGGGTATCGTTGACATAGAAAACGAATTTAGGAGGACGTACCCCCTGCTGGGAAACGTAATATATTTTCAAACGCCTGTTTTTGTATGACGGTGGAGGACTTTGCAGCACAGCCTCCCTGATCAGGTTGTTCAGTCCCGGGGTTGCCACCCTCATATTGTAGTTCTCAACAACCTTGTCAACCAAATCAAGAACCCTGCTAACCCTTTGTTTCGTCAGTGCCGAGGTAAACACCACCGGCATATATTGCATAAAGGCTATTTCTTCCCTAATTGTTTCGGTATATTTGCTGGCGGTGCGGTCGTCCTTTTCGATCAAATCCCATTTATTCACCACCAGTATGGATGCTTTTCCCTTCTCATGGGCATAGCCGGCTATTTTTTTATCCTGTTCCGTGACGCCCTCAACAGCATCCAGCAGCACCAGCGCCACATGGCTCCGGTCTACCGCCCTTAAAGAGCGTATTACGCTGTATTTTTCAGTGGGCAGGTCGATTTTACTCCGGCGTCTCATACCGGCCGTATCCACCAGAATATACCTTTTACCGTCCCGTTCGATAAGCGTGTCAATAGCATCCCTGGTGGTTCCGGGTATGTCGCTGACAATAACCCTTTCCTGCCCCAATATGGCGTTGACCAGCGATGATTTGCCCACGTTGGGACGTCCGATTACAGCTATGCGAATGGAGTCAGGATCCTCTTCATACTCAGAGTGGGGCAAAAGTTCCACTAGATTGTCCAGCATGTCACCGGTGTTAAGCCCTTCCGCCGCAGATACCGGTATGGGCTCTCCCAGCCCCAGCCTGTAAAAATCATAATAATCCTGTGCTCCGCCAAATTGTTCCACCTTGTTAGCCACCAGAATCACCGGCTTATCTGCTCTCCTCAGCATCCCGGCCACTGCATCATCAGTGGTGGTAAGGCCCGCCCGGGCATCCACCACGAAAAGTATAGCATCTGCCTCCTGGACGGCCATTTCTACCTGCTTCCTGACATTAGAAGGTATTTCACTTTCATCATCAAAATCAAGGCCCCCGGTATCCACCAAGGTGAAACCGACGCCGTTCCATTCTGCATCCTGGTAAAGCCTGTCCCGGGTTACTCCGGGAATTCCTTCCACAATGGCTACCCTGCCGCCCACAATTCTGTTGAAAAGCGTTGATTTGCCCACATTGGGCCTGCCTACGATGGCTACAATTGGTTTTGTCATATTACCACCTTTATCGAATACACTATACTGAAAAATCATTTTGTTACATACGTTGCTCTGTCATGCGGCGATCTTGCTTCTAGCTCATGAGCTTCGCGACAATAAGTTAATAAGTTGGGGGCCTGACCCCAGTTATGATATTCAGCAATTCCGCAGGCTCTCCGGCCACCTTAACCTGTACGCCAAGAACCTCCTGTAATTCGAATACCGTCATGTTGTCCAGAAAAACATCTTCACCTGTGCGCAGCATAACTCTGGGGATGATCACAGTACCCGGCAATTCACCGTTCCCCCGGTCTTTCCAGTCTTTTTTTAATTTTGCCGCAACGTCTCCTGCGGTGAGCAGACCCGCCACAGTAACAGTTTTTCCAAAAAAATTATTCTCCACACAAGCCAGTTCCACTTTAAGGTTGTCAATATTGTTTAATTTGTTAACCAGCGGTTTTAAAATGCTTTCTGCCAATTTTCCGGTTACCAGGGTAATATGTAGAGGAGAAGTCAGATTCTCCGGCAGCAGCGGCTCCAGTTCCGTAAAATTGTCCATAAATATCCGCACCAGCCCGACACCGTTTTCAATCTGAGGAAAATCGGCGTACCTCTCTGCCGGAGGAATTGAAAAGCCAGCGAGCAGATAAAATTCGTCACTGGCAAAAACCAGCGGATGGCCGTAAGTTTCCATGCAGGCGTTTTGCCAGCCCTCAAGGGCCCGGATGACATGCACAGCCTGCTCTCTGGTAAAGGTTTTTAATGGAAAAAGTCCTTCTCTGTATTTGGTAAGGCCCACCGGGACCAGCGCCAGGGAACGCACCCCCGGCAACAGGCTTGACAAATCTGTTACTGTTCTTTTTAATTCTTCACCGTCGTTGACACCCGGGCACAATACTACCTGGGCATGTAATTCTATTCCCGCCCGCACCAATCGCCTGATCGTGTCCAGTATTTTTCCGGCCCCGGGGTTGCCCATCATTTTTACGCGCAGTTCCGGATTGGTGGTATGCACTGAAACATACAACGGGCTTAGACGCTGGCTGACGATTCTTTGCAGATCTGCATCCCCAGTGTTAGTCAGTGTAACAAAGTTGCCCTGAAGAAAAGAAAGACGGAAGTCGTCATCCTTTACATAAAGACTTTCCCGCATGGCCGGGGGCATCTGCTCCACAAAACAGAAAATACACCTATTACCGCAGCGCCTTGTCCGGCCCAGACTTTTCGCGCCGAAATCAAGGCCTAGATCTTCACCGAAATCCTTTTCAATTTCCAGTTCCCATTCTTCCCCGTCCGCTTTACAAAGCCTGACCAGTATGTTTTCGTCAGCAGTTAGAAACCGGTAGTCAATTATATCTTTTACCGGCTGCCCGTTAACAGAAATAATACTGTCACCAGGCTCCACTCCTGTTTCGCCGGCAATGCTCCCCGTTGACACAGCCGTAACCGTGAGGCCACTGTTTTCCAATACATACATCCTTCCCGGGCAATTCTTGTTTCATTATCTAATAGTTGCCATTAATAGTCAAGAACGCAGTGTTTCAACCAAATCGGGGTATATTTTTTTAATTCTCCATTCGATTACCAATCTGCCCGGATTATTCAAGAACGGAATAGCCATCATAAACCGTCCCAGTAACAGCCAAAACCGTTCCCGGCAAGTCACCTTCACCAGAGAATAATGATTGCTGCCTAAACCGTACATTGTTAAAAAACCGTTGATTATATTATCAGGGTTGATTGAAGCGTTACCTGTGGATATGGCCATGACCTTCTCCCCGGTCGGTGAGATTCCCAGGCAGACTGGCTTGCCCTGCGGGTAGAGACTGAAATTATTAGCGCAGGCAAAGTCGCGAAAAGTTTTTTGATCAAATACTGACGGCAGCCTGCCGGTCAGTACTCCGGCCACCAGTGGGGCCAGAGGATAGGGGGAGGTACAATAAAATATTTTTGTCTTCAATGGGATACCTCAGGGCAAAAGATGTAATGAGCATAAGTTGCGAATTTGCGTCCGTTTTGCAGACCGTTTTTGATTTTTGATACCAGATCGCATATCTTTTGGTAATCGCTGATGGTCCCCCGGATAACTAAAGGTCTGCCTATATTAATTAACCCGAATCCCCTGGACAGTAGCCCCCCCACCCTCATGGTGTTATTGACAAGCATCCCCACGTCCACAAGTATGTAGTCTTCTGGGGCTATTTCAAATTGCTCCCCCAACCCCCGGAACATATTAAAAAGAATTTGAGGGCGGCTTAACCGCCCCACCACAAAAACATCATTACCCCAGCCGTCTGTGCCCACTTTAATTATTTTACCTATATCCCGGCTGCCCTGTTTATCAAACAGTTCCAGCGACAATAATTCCCCGGCGGTGGGTAGCCTGTTCTGGGGCAACTTCCCCAGATGAACGGCGGCGGCAGTTACTGAGGAGTGATTGCCGCCGTAACAGTGGTATATAATTTTCAAAATATCCCTCCCCTTGCTTCCCACAGCCACTGGTTATTAAACGTCAGGCGGTTGTTCAAAGCATGCTTTGCCCTTTGGCGCCACAGGATTTTTTAGTGAGCTACTATTATATAGCTGCCGTTTTCCAAATCGTGGACTGCAGCATCCAGAATTCTGCCCAAATACCTTGCCGTCTTTTCCCTTTCCTCCTCAGTGGTGGCGAGGAATATTGGAGCGCCACCGGAAACTCTATTCATTTCCAGGGTTATCACCGCAAGGATTTTATTTTTTACCGCTGAGTCAGACATTCTTCCTTGCCGCCTTTCTGCCGGCCTGGGTGGCCAGGGGTTTACTGCGGGCGCTTTCCAGCACAGGCGTCCTTTTTACGGCCAGTAACAGCGCTTCCATATCTTTCTCCATAGGTACTATGTACAGCCCCACGTCACCTGTGTCAATGTTTTTCCGGGCTAGAGGGGTTAATTCCGGAGTGTCTATATCTTTTTTAATGCCCAGAATGACAGCAGCGGTATGGGCAATGGCCATACGCTGGCCCAAATCATGGATAGTTGCCCTGGCATTGACGTTAAGGGGGGTTATTTTCACGGCCAGGCCATCTTGTAATATTTTTTCCCTCATTTCTTTTAACCCCACGGTCATGATCCCAATTTCGTCTACCTTAAGTATGGTGTCCTGGAAATAAAGTCTGGCGGGCTCCACCCGGCAGATATCACCGATGGTTTCACCGGACATAAAACTGCGGCTGAAAATAATGGCCAGGGCAGCCATTATTACCGCAGCGAGTAAATTCCCCAGGTGATAGGCTGCCCCGGTCAATACTGCAGTACCCATGACCAGGTAATTCCTGGCTTCAAAGGTTCTGGCGATACCCTCGATATAGTCGTTGCCCCTATGCACAAGCTCGTTTCTATCCAGGTTTTCCAGGGTTATCCTTTCCATACCCCTGATCTCCCTGAACTGCTGGGCTGCCAGTGCCAGAAAGGTCACAGCTGCAAAATCCGGTTTTAACAGCGCCGGAACCACCACCGCCCCTATGGCAGATGCTATCACACCCAAGGACAGGTGCGCCACCATACCGTGGGGATAGCCGGGATATTGCCGGTAATCTATTCTTAACAGCATCACCCTTGAAAGTGTACCGGCCAGGGTGCCCGCCAGGATAATCTCAAGGAAACCGTCCATAGCTCACCTTGTCTTCTTGAAATTATCGCGTAAAATCTCGTTCTCGTCGGGATCGAGTTTACCTTTGTTTTTGTCATCCCCATTTTTCTTCAGCCCGGTGCTGCCAATTGGTTTGCGCGGGCCGAAAAATCCGGTAAACTCCCTGTCCATAAATGATGAAACCCTGCTTTTGGCTTTACCCAGACCCCCTGAACTGACAAGCAGGAAGGCACCCCCGGCTAGCAGCGCTATGCCCAGAATCCAGGCCAGCGCCTTCCACGCGCCGCCGCTGCGGGCAGGCCCAGCTCCGGTTGTGAGGCCTCCGGCACCACCGCCGGGTGTTGTACTTATGCCCAGTACGGTGGGTATCGCATCGGCGAACAGAGCCACTCCGTTGGCGGCCTCCTGTCTGCTGTTGGTGTGGGTGCCTGCCTCAATTAAAAGTGCAGTAGGCATAAGATCCTGGTTGTAATTGCCTTTAGCCATAAATATTTCCTTAACAATGCCGGGGTGGGTCTTGTTGGCATAAGCCATCATTTTTTTGGCAAAGTCCAGATTGGCGGACATTTGCGGATTTTGCCGTCCCACTACCAATCTGAGCCGGGCTACGTCCTCGTTTGATATTTCTTTTTTGTAATACTGTGGGTCGGGTATACCGTCACGGTGAACGTCTATCAGTGCCACCGGATTGGACTTCAACAGCCTGGCGGCAGTTCGGCGCGAACGTTGATAGGCGTTATTATCATGAGGATCATGGGGTGTCTTATCGTAGTCAACCTTTACATTTTCATTCCTGAGCCTGCTCACCAGCGCCTGTCCCACCTTATAGATACCACCCTTAAAAGGTATGGCTTCCGTACCATCGGTGGGCACGTAAGATTCATCGCTGTGTGAGTGATATATTCCCACCACTTTATTTCGAGCCGCAGCAGTTACCGATGCAGGTATTTCAAGCTTATCGAAATAGTCACTGTAGGCCAGTAATTCTTTGTCTTTTCCCAGCAGTTCAGCCTGTGCTTCGGAGCCCTTAACCTGCGCCACGCGATAGTGATAGCCTTCGGCGTTAATTATCTCATCGCCTCTCACCACGCCTCTGGCGGCCATGGAAACAATGCTGCCGCCCTTATCTTTTATTGTTACTACAAAGCCTGTTTGATGGTCCGTTTTGTCATCTTGCAGTGCGGCCAGGGGTGCCCAGGCATTAACGTGGTATGCCCATGGACCCGTGGTGGCCAGGGCAGTAACTCCTGATATAATCAGCAGCACGCCCAGGATGAAAGCTAATCCGTTTCTTTTAATCAATCCTCTCACCTCCATTTTCTTCATTGACACCTTTTTTAGTGTCACCTTCCTCATGACCACCGGCAAGGTTCGGTTTACGCAGCGCACTAGCCAGTTCAGGAGGTTTCCCCTTCCTGGTCGGCCCTCCGGCCATTCTTTCCCTTACTTCGCCCACAGCTTCAGCTAAAAGCACGGCGAATATTCCGGCCACCACAGTGGCGTCAAACATGCCTGCGCCTCCCAGGTCCACCCTTCCGGCCGGGGCGCCGCTATTCAACAGCCAGATATAATAACCGATATCAAAAATAACCAGGCTGAGGGTGGCGGAAATAAACGCCCCTCTTCTTGATCTACCCGCCAGATACCCTACTATGCCGGCCACCAGGGGGTACATCCATAACGAGTCAATATATCCAAATCTCCCCCCCGGTTCCGCTGTAGCACCTCTCTGCATCAGGCTACCCACAGACCATATGGCCAGGGTGGTGACCACGGACCCCACCAGTGCCCTTAGCCACTCCTTAGTGGTTCCCGCCTTGACCAGCAGGTATATGGCTACTCCCAGCGGCACCAGAGCGCCGCCGACATTTATAGTTACGGGAAACCTGCCGCCACTGATGGGTATGGTTATAAAACTGCCCGCGATAAGAGCTGCCACCACGATCAACGCGCCTTTGTCCGATAGTTTCAACCTGTCCAGGACACGTTGAGCCAGGCCAAAGTAAATCAATGCTGAGACAATAATTAATACAATCATACCGATGGGCAATCTGGTCATCTTTCTACCTCCTGCTCTGAATTATTATTTTAGGCTACCCCCAAGATTGGCAAATATACAAAAAAAAGCGGCCTTTCGGCCGCCTTGCAGTCTATGAAACCAATTTGCTATTAATCCTTGTCATCAAAAATGTCCCCTACCAAATCACCAATGGTTAAATTACCACCGTCACCAGATTCCTGAACCTTGTTCTGCGTAAATTCTCTGGGCTGACGGGGCTCACGCTCCCTATTTACCTCCCGGATGGAGAGTCGTATACGTTTTTCCTGTTTATCTACGCTTAACACCTTAACCTTAACCTCTTCGCCTTCCTGAACCACCTCGTCGGGTTTAACCACATGGTGATCCGCCAGATGCGATATGTGTACCAGTCCCTCAACACCGGGCTCAAGTTGCACAAAGGCGCCGAATGGTGCCAGCCGCACTACTTTCGCGGAGATAATTGCGCCCACCGGATATTTTTCTTCAACATTATCCCATGGATTGTCCAGTACCTGCTTTAATCCCAGGGATATTTTTTCACTATCCCTGTCCACTTTTAATACTGCCACTTCGATTTCGTCCCCCACGCTGACAACTTCAGAGGGGTGGTTTATCCTATGCCAGGCCATTTCTGAAATATGCAGAAGCCCGTCGATACCGCCGATATCAACAAAGGCGCCAAAGCTTGTAAGCCTGCGTACGGTACCCCTGAGCACCGCACCTTCCTGAATGTTTTGCATCATTTCATCCCGTTTTTGGGCAAATTCCTCTTCCATTAGTACCTTGCGGGAAAGGATTACCTTTTTACGGGGTCTATTAAGCTCGATTACCCGGGCCTTTATGGTCATGCCCAGATATTTGTTAAGATCCTCAACATAGCCTCTTTCCACCAGGGAAGCCGGCAGGAAGGCCCTCACGCCTACATCTACCAAAATTCCCCCTTTAACCACTTCGCGAACCGTACCTTCAACAGGTTCGCCGCTTTCCAGGTAACCCTGCAGTTGTTCCCAGGATTTTTCGGCATCGGCCTTTTCTTTGGAAAGTATCAGCCTGCCCTCATTATCCTCAGCTTTGAGAACGTAAACTTCTATTTCATCCCCAACCTTTACCAGCTCCTGTGGGGAAGCAACATCAAAAGAGGCAAGTTCGCGTAGCGGTATAACGCCCTCAGACTTGGCGCCTACATCAACCAGTACCTCGTCCTGGCCAACCTGTACCACTACTCCCTTGACAATTTCACCGGTGCGTACTGATTTGACATCCATCGCATCGTTCATGCCTTGCTGGGATGTCTCCTCTTCGTTGGTTTCCACCGCATCCGGCTCTTGCACTTTGTTTTCTTCGGTAACAATGCTTTCTTCCTTGATGCCTTCTTCGTTGATGCCTTCTTCGTTTTCAGACATTTGCTCCAACTCCTTCATCCGTGTTTCAACCTCCTCAATGGTCCGCTGAGGCGTGGACGCTCCCGCCGTAACGCCTGCCGTCTTAACTCCGGCAAACCACTCCGGCTGTAAATCATCCGCAGTTTCCACCTGATAGGCGGGCGTTCCGGCAGCCCTGCAAAGGGCTGTCAATTTCGCGGTGTTAGCGCTATTCCTGCCTCCCACCACCACCATTACCTCCACCTCACCAGCCAGTTCTACAGCAGACTGCTGCCTCTCTCCGGTGGCATGACAGATTGTATTGATGACGGTTAAATCCTTGCTTTTAGAATTAAGTTCTTCCACAATCTCATTGAAATTTTTTATTGTCTGGGTAGTCTGGGCAAGAACAGCCGCCTTATCTATTTCCGGAAGAAATTTCGTTTCCTCCCGATCCTGTACTACCATGGCCCCTTTACCAGCCCAAGCGACAATGCCCCTTACTTCAGGGTGGCTTCTATCACCTATAACTATTACCTGCCTTCCCTCAGCGGCCATCTCGGCGGCAATTTTTTGTGCCCTGCTGACAAAAGGACAGGTGGCATCAACTATGGTTATATTTTTTCGCCTTGCCTCCTCGATTACTTCCGGACCCACACCGTGGGAGCGTATTATTAACGTTCCACCCGACTCTGCCTCGTCTATACTTTCGATGTTTATCAAGCCCTGCCGGGAGAGGTCAGTTACCACCTGCTCATTATGTATTATGGGTCCTAATGAGTAAACCGGCCCGTCTCTGGACATGGCCGTTTTCCCAGCCATTTCAATTGCTCTTTTTACACCAAAACAAAATCCTGCTTTGGAGGCCCGGCGCAAACGCATCAATTTATCACCGCTTCTAACATATCTCCCGGTGTACAGTACCGGCTTTATATGTAATAAAACATATTCAATTTATATTATCCAGCAGTCCGGAGATTTTGCCCATTACATTACGGCTAATCTCGATTAATTCCTGCCTGCCGGCCTTTTTGCCCCTATGAGTACCGTCGCACATAGCAACTTGGCAAACCGGTACAGCATTAACCAATCCTCCCGGCTACCTTCTCTACAATCATCTGGACAACCTGCTCTGCATCAACAGCGGAACAATCTATTATTTCCGCCTCCGTTGCCGGTCTCAGCGGATCAGTTACTCTGGTACTGTCTATTTTATCCCTTTCGGCAATTTCCCCGGCAAGCTGGTCCAGATCGATCCGATGACCATTTTCCTCCAGTTCCCTGGCCCGCCTTTTTGCCCTTTCCAGGGGGGAAGCGGTAAGGTAGAACTTAAAATCCGCATCAGGCAGCACAACCGTGCCTATGTCCCTACCTTCCATAACAACTCCGCCAGCAGCAGCCATTTGCTGCTGCAGCCGTACCAATTCACGGCGTACCCCGGATACCCTGGCCACCAGGGAAACATGCCTGGATATGACCGGCTCCCGTATTTCCCGGGTTACCTCCATCAGGTCCACGAAAATACGGGTTTCATTATCCGGATCCACAGAAAGAGTGATATTGATATTACGGGCCAGATCCGTTAAAGCAATTTCATCTTCCATGGAGACGCCTTTCAGAAGCGCTTCATAAGTAACTGCCCTGTACATAGCCCCGGTATCAATATACAAAAAGCCCAGCCGGCAAGCCAATTTTTTAGCTACAGTACTCTTTCCGGCTCCGGCGGGCCCATCAATGGCAATTTTTAAACCCAGAAACATCACACATTACCAACCTTAGCAAACACAAATACACTGGTATTTTTCGACAACCCCATTAATATTCCCTTTTTTTATTTTAAAGAAATAATATGCCTGGTTAAAAGTAGTATATTCTAATTATTTATATTATTCCCGAAGAGAATCCAATAAATCAAAAAAACCCGGGAAAGAAATATTTATGCATGCTGCGTCTTCTACCAGTGACTCTCCAGTGGCAGCCAACCCTGCCACTGCGGCAGCCATGGCCATTCGGTGGTCTCCCCGGCTGTTGCTGACAGCTCCCGCCAACTGACTTTGCCTTATGATCATACCATCGGGCAGTTCCCTGATAGCAACCCCAAATTTGCCAAGTTCTTCTACCACGGCACGTATCCGGTCGGTTTCCTTTACCTTCAGCTCGGCAGCGTCACGGATTACAGTCTCTCCGGAGGCGCAGGCGCCTGCCACCGCCAGCACCGGTATTTCATCAATTGTGCGGGGTATCATGCTCCCGGAGATTTCTACCCCTTTCAATGGTGCGTGTTTAATCCGGATTTCCGCCACAGGCTCACCGTTTATAACGGTATAATTTTTGACTTGTATATCCGCACCCATAGCTTTCAAAACTTCGATTATGCCATCCCGGGTGGGATTTACTCCCACTTCTGTTATGGTTACGTCTGAATCAGGTACTATGGAAGCCGCTACCATAATAAAAGCTGCCGAGGAAATATCTCCCGGCACAAATATATCCGCAGCCTTAAGTTCCACCCCGCCCTGTACAGTTACCGCCGTGTCCCTTTTTGATACCGCCGCGCCAAAATATTCCAGCATTCTTTCGGTATGGTCCCTGGATTGGGCCGGTTCCACCAGAGTAGTCTCACCAGCGGCGAAAAGCCCTGCCAGCAGCACCGCTGATTTGACCTGGGCGCTGGCCACCTGTGAATGCAGGGTTACCCCTGTGAGATTTCCACCTTTAACAGCCAGTGGAGCATAGTTTCCACCCTGCCTACCCCATATCCCGGCCCCCATCCGGGCCAGCAGCCCGGTTACCCTGCCCATGGGTCTATTAACCAGGGATGCGTCCCCGGTAATAGTGCTGAAAAATGGCTGCCCTGCAAGTATGCCCAGCAGCAGGCGCATAGTTGTGCCTGAGTTGCCGGCATCCAGCACCGTAGCAGGTTCGCGCAGGCCCCGGACTCCCTTGCCATGCACAGTTACGGTGGTGCCGCCCTGCTCCATAGTAAATTGAACACCCATGGCTTTAAAGCAGCTGATGGTGGAAAGACAGTCCTCGCCGGGAAGGAAATTTTCTATTCTGGTGTCTCCTTCAGCCAGGGCACCCAGCATGACTGCCCGGTGCGATATCGACTTGTCACCGGGAACCCGGATTGTACCTTTTAATGATTTTGGTGGTCGGACAAGCTTGTTTATGGCAAACACTCCTATCTCTTTATAACAATATACCCTGAACTGCGCAAAATTTCCACCGCCCCGGATTGTTCGTCCTCGGTGGCAAAGCCCAGCCGGATGGTGCCCCCTTCTCCTTCCCTGACCCGCATAATCTCAATATCGGCGATATTAATGCCGTTCCTGCCCAGGAAACCGGTAATTTCAGATATCATCCCCGGGCTGTCGGGTATGGTCACCACTATCTCCCAGAGCATGGGGAGATAACCCTTTGTTCTGGCCGGCATGCCCAGTTTTAATTTCCTGGCCCGGTCAAGGAGCCGGTATATTTCCTTCCCGTCAGCGGAATCAATGGCCTGGGATAAATTATCTATATTGGTGCGGAATTTTTCCAGTAAACCCAAAATGGCTTCCCTGTTGGACAAAAATATATCTCTCCACATCACCGGGTTGCCGACCGCAATCCTGGTGGTATCCCTGAACCCGCCTGCGGCAAGGGGAGATATTTCCTCACCTTCCGGCAAATCAAATAAGAAATTAACCAGCGAGGCTGCCAGTAAATGCGGCAGGTGGCTGACTGCGGCTACGGAAAGGTCGTGCTTGACCGGTAACATAATAACCGGCTTGGCACCTATACCCTCCACCAATTCTCTGAGTCGTCGCAAATCCTCATCCCTGGAATTTTCGTCAGGGGTTATAATATAAAAGGCATTTTCAAACAGATAGGGATCAGCGCCACTGATACCGGCCCTTTCCGAGCCTGCCATGGGGTGACCGCCAATAAAAAAAGAATGCTCCGGCAGTATTTCCCGGATACCTTTTATTACACCGGTTTTGGTGCTGCCCACATCGGTCAGCAGTGTGCCGGGCGTAATGTACGGGACAACGGTTCGTAATACCTCAACCGTCGCCCCCACCGGTGTTGCCAGCACAATCAGGTCGGCGCCGGCGACGGCGTCCGGTTTGGTACTGCTGCTATTGATGGCGCCGCATTCTGCCGCAAGTTCCAGAGTGTTTTCGCTTCTACCTATACCCAGCACCTCACCTGCCAGGCCCCTGCTGTTAATGGCAAGCCCCAGCGAGCCACCGATGAGTCCTACTCCTATAATAGCCACCCGTTTAAACAGATGTTTTTTGCCAGTAGTTGAAATCATATTATTCTTTTCCTCATATATTCCGCTGCAACAATGCTGCGAAAGCTCTCAGATCTTCCATAAGTGTGTTAAAATTCTCCGGAGTAAGGGATTGGGGGCCGTCACAAAGTGCTTCCGTGGGGTTGGGGTGCACCTCAATAAGCAACCCATCCGCTCCAGACACCACGGCAGCTTTGGCCATGGTGGGAACGTACTGCCATTTACCGATGGCATGGCTGGGATCAACTATAACCGGCAGGTGAGTAATATTCTTCAATACAGGTACGGCAGTAAGATCCAGCGTGTTCCTGGTATAAGTGTCGTAGCTGCGGATACCCCTCTCACAAAGAATGACCTGATGGTTGCCGCCGGCCATGATATATTCGGCAGCCATCAACCACTCTTCAATGGTAGCGGATATTCCCCTTTTCAAAAGCACCGGCCTGCCGGCAGTGGCCACTTCCTTGAGCAGGACAAAGTTTTGCATGTTCCTTGTGCCGATTTGTAATATGTCGGCGTATTGGGCCACCAGAGGCAGTGTCTTCGTATCCATGACCTCGGTAACGATATACAATCCGGTCAGTTCTCTGGCCTCGGCCAAAAGTTCCAGGCCTTCTTCTTCTAGCCCCTGGAAAGAGTAGGGTGATGTCCTGGGTTTGTACGCCCCGCCCCGCAGCATGGTGGCACCGGCCGCCTTTACCGCCCGGGCCGCTTCCAGCAGTTGCTCCCTGCTTTCCACGGCACAGGGTCCGGCCATTACCTGAATGGTATTCCCGCCAATGGTTATGTTACCTATTTTTATTTCCGTGTTTCCCTGCTTAAAAGCCCTGCCTGCCAGCTTGTAGGGCTGCAGAATGGGCATCACTTTTTCCACCCCCGGCATTACTTCCAGAGCATCGCTTTTTAAACGGGTTTTGTCCCCGATAGCTCCTATAATGGTTCTTTCCACACCCTGGGACAAGTGTATTTGAAATCCGTATTTTTCCAGTTTTTTCAAAACCTCTTTTATTTCGGCCTCTGCGGCGCCTTGATTCATAACCACAATCATTTCATCATACCCCCGTTATGCTGTTCCATATTCAGCAATATTTTACCCTGTTATTATTAAAAAACTGAATAAAAACGCAAAAAACCCCATCAAGGGGCACGGAGTCAAAACTCTCTCATATTATCCCCCCTACCATACTACCATCCTACCGTATTTGATCAATAAACCATCCTACGAAATAAATATTACCATATAAGTTCGAACCTGACTAGATATAGATAGGTACCGGTTAACTAAGTTATTAAGTTATGCCTTTTCAGCATGTCAACTATTGCCACATCGGATACTTTTATGTTATTCCCTATTTCCTTAGCAGAAAGCATCCGGATTTCATGCGCTAAACGGCCCGGGGCCAAAACCAATAAGCCCTATTAGAAAAGAAAATATAAATGATAACAGAATAACACCAAATACTATACTCAACACTATTATAAGCCCAACCTTCAGCTTCTTTGTTGTAATCAGTCCCTTCTATAGCCTACTCTAATTTCACTGTTTTTCTTGTATCGTTCTAATTACATAACTATCCTTAATTGTATAGATTTTTCATCCGTACCATTTTCTTTCTTGCTTCATCAAACATGAGCAATATAGGAGGAAACACTAACAGGAATAACCAGGCGTCCGTATCAAACGGGAGTGTTCTGAACAATAGTTGCCCGGGCCTCGTATAAACAATAACAATTAAAGCCGTTATCTCCCATAACAGGCCTAATATTATATAAGGATTGTTTTTTAAAGGAATGCTAAAGGCCGAATCATAATGGGAACGGCAGGCAAAAAGATTGGCCATCTGAGATATAATAATAGCAACCAGACAGGCTGTGGTCGCTTGTAGATAAAGCGGGTCATTGATCCCCAAAGACCGACCCCACTGCCAGTCACCTTTGCTGAGCACAAAAAAGTAGCCCGACATTCCCGCCACCGCCTCTATACTTCCAAGAAATATATAAGCCCTAAACAATATACCTGCTGACAGCAATCGTTCCTCACGCCTCCTTGGCAGTCTCTTCATCATTTCCTTACGGGGCTTCTCGAGACCAAGGGCCAGCGCCGGCAGCAAGTCGGTACCCAGGTCGATGGCCATAATCTGTATAATTGATAGAGGCAGCGGAATTCCAAGCAAAACGTAACATAAAAAAGGCACCAATTCCGGTGTATTACTTGCGAAAAAATAAGACATAAATTTTCTAATATTAGCAAAAATACTACGTCCCTCTTCTATGGCGTTTACTATTGTAGCGAAATGATCGTCAAGAAGCACCATATCCGCTGTTTCCCTGGCGACATCGGTCCCACGCAGCCCCATAGCTATACCGATATCGGATTTGCGCAGGGCAGGGGCATCATTAACACCGTCCCCAGTCATCGCCACCACTTCACCCATCTCCTGCAAGGCTGTAACAACTTTCAGTTTATGTTCGGGCTGCATTCGAGCAAAGATAATATGGGGCGAGCGCAGAGCGGATTTAAATTCTTCATTGCTCAACTCATTGATAGATTTTCCTGTCAAAACCACCGGGTTGGCTTCTTCAGGGATAATCCTGGCTCTGGCAGCCACTGCGCTGGCGGTCGCGGGAGCGTCTCCGGTTATCATCATCACCCGTATACCTGCTTCCCGGCATATAAATACGGCATCTGGCACATCTTCCCGCACTGGGTCGGCAAGACCAGCCAGGGCGACAAAAGTCATATCTTTTTCCCACAACTCCACAGGGGCTTCCGGGCTCAGACCTTCTTTAGCGGTATCTGCTGGCATTCGTACGGCCAGTGCGATAACCCGCATGGCCTGCCCGGCCATTCCGGTTATGATTTCTTCTATACGCATTCTTTCTGGATCAGTGAGGTTGCACAAGGGTAGAATTACTTCAGGAGCACCCTTGGCAGCAAGAAACAATTCTTCTTTTAAGTTGTCCATATATAAAACGGACATACGCTTTCTATCCGAAGTAAAACCGAATTCCCCAAGTCTTTTGGCTTTAACCTGCATACCTGTTTCATGAAAATATTCTCCGGTAGCATTTATTAGCGCCATCTCCATTGGATCTCCACCGGCCTTGCCAATGGCGGTGTCAAATTGCAAGCTATTGGCAAATCCCATGGCAAGATACGCTTTACACCGGGTTGACGGATCGTCGTTCAGGAGCCATAGATTTTCCAGGCGCATATTATTTTCCGTAATAGTTCCCGTTTTGTCTGTACATATAACAGTGGTACAGCCCAGTGTTTCAATGGAGTTTAACCTTTTCACCAGAACATTACGTTTGGCCATTCTCTGACTGCCCACTGCCAGAGTTAAAGTCACCGTAGGCAGAAGCCCTTCCGGGACCAGAGCCACAATTATGCCAATGGCAAAAAGGATGTTAAACCACAAGGACCTGCCCATCAGCAAACCGAGTATAAAAAAAACCGTACCAAGACCAGCAGCTATATATGTGATGGTTCTGGAAACCCTGACGATTTCTTTTTCTAGGGGGCTCATGGATTTTTTAATGCCTGTTGTCAACATTGTAACCCTGCCGAATTGGCTGCCGCTTCCCGTAGCGAAGACAACTCCTTTGCCTCGCCCGGACATAACCATGGTTCCAGATAAAAGGACATTCTCCGCTTCAAATACAGAAGTGGCTTCACTACACCGGGCATCTCTCTGCAAAATATCCGCTTCGCCGGTTAAAGTAGCATTACTAACCTGAAGTCCGTAAGCTTCCACCAGCCGGACATCCGCCGGCACACGGTCCCCCTCTTCCAGAAGCAACACATCTCCTACAACCAGTTGTTCAACAAATATCCCGGTTATGTCTCCCTCCCTGATTACCCTGACTTTTTGCGGAAGCATATTTTTCAGTGCCTGAGCCGCCTTTTCGGCACGAAACTCCTGAATAAAACTAAAAAAACCGTTAATAAAGATAACCAGTAATACCGTCCATCCCAGTGCCTGCATACCTTCACCTGGTTGATAGTAATCCACGAAAAAGCAAAGAGCCGCGGCCGTCCATAATATAATCGCAAAGAAGTGTGTAAACTGCCTGATTATTTTCCCGGCAATATCAATAGGCCAGTTCGTTTTCACCGGCTTATCATCTTTTTGTATTGATTTTTCCTTAATCTCCCCGGGATTCAGGCCTTCCGGGCGCGAGCCAAGGCGGTGATATACTTCATCCGGAGATAGTGTGAATATATCGTCCATCTTCAATTCCTTTATTATGCGGTACCTGTTAACTAAGTTATTAAGTTATACCTTTTCAACATGTCAACTATAGCCACATCGGATATTTTTATGTTATTCCCTATTTCCTTAAAGGTATAGTTTACTTCCAGTGCTTCCTTGGCATAGGCAAACTTATACCCCGTCAGGTTTCTTTTCCTCGAACCCTTTTTGATTAGTTCAAATTCCTTTTCATTGACACCAGTGGAAAGCAGAATTTCATCCAGGCCTTTCCGAACTCCTTTTTGATAACTTGTATTGATTTCCGGATTGTCTTCAGATTTGCCAATAGTCCTTATATTTTCAAAATCCTCAGCTTCTTCCCGAGACATAAATTCCTTATATTCTTCCAGGGCAGCTTTCCTGTTGCCGGACAGCATGTCCAGGATGAGGTCTATTTCCACACAGTCTTGAATGTTTTTCCTATAAAACCTTTCACTGCTCCAACAGTATTCCTCTACCCTTTTGCAGATCCCTGCTTTAACCGGGTTTTGGTGTATATAACGCAGCAGTGATAATATGTATTTCTCTTCCATTACCGGGATTGCTTTGTATCGTCCTTCAAATACATGGCCGGTTCTCTCGTATTTATGGTTAAAATATTTGCTGTACCTTAGATTTATCCTGTGCATTACCGATTTTAATGTCTCCGCCCGTATCTGCACAATC
Organism: Peptococcaceae bacterium BRH_c4b; assembly: GCA_000961595.1. Lineage (GTDB taxonomy): Bacteria > Bacillota > Desulfotomaculia > Desulfotomaculales > Desulfocucumaceae > Desulfocucumis. The sequence continues at coordinate 7,475 of LADO01000026.1, read as the reverse complement.
AGATGATAGTGATTGCCCATTATCACATATCCGTATAATCCGTATCCCATGTCCCGGCTAAGTATATTCAACTGCCCAATTAAAAAATTTTTGTCGACGTCTTCTCCAAAGATTAATTCCCGATTGTTCCCGCGCTGTATTACATGAAATATTCCATTCTTATATTCCACTCTCATTTTTCTGCCCATAAAAAAAGATACCTCCCGCTATATTTTAGCAGAAAGCATCCATATTGACAATAACTTAATAACTTAGTTAACCGGTACCGTGAGGGCGTTCTTTATATCAGCTACAAGTTTGGAGACAGCAGGCAGCATATCCACGCTGCCGTTAGTTTGGGATATGATTTTTACTATGGCGCTGCCCACTACCACTGCGTCGCAGTGACGAGCCATGTTCGCGGCTAATTCCGGACTGGATATACCGAAACCCAGGGCCAGGGGGATATCCGTGTATTTTCTTACACCCGAAGTAAACTTCGCAATATCGGTGTCTATTTCCTTGACCCCTGTTACACCAGTTACAGATACGCAGTAGACAAATCCGTCCGCTTCCTTACAAATTTTTTCAAGCCTATGCGGTGTGGTAGTGGGAGCCACCAGGGGAATTAGCGCCAGGCCATTTTGGCGGCAACAATTTAGCAGCGGGCCTGCTTCTTCCAGGGGCAAATCCGGCACAATCAGCCCATCTATGCCGGCTGCAGCGGAGTGATCCACAAATCTATCCAGTCCGTACTGCAGTACAGGGTTGTAATAAGTCATAAAAATAAGCGGCAAATCAGTTTTCTTCCTTATCCCGGCAGCGGCATCAATGATGCCGGACAGCCTGACGCCCCGCTCCAGGGCCCTCTGGGAGGCCTGCTGGATAACCGGGCCGTCCGCTACCGGGTCGGAAAAGGGTATACCCAATTCGATCAAATCAGCTCCCGCTTCTGCTATGGCAACGGCCAGTTCAACAGTGGCAGCCAAATCAGGATCGCCTGAAGTTATATAAGCTATCAGGCCTTTTTCCTTTTTCTCTCTGAGTTCGTTGAATTTACGGGTTATTCTGTTGTTTTCCATGATTATATATTCACCCCCATAACCGCTGCCACCGTTCTGACATCCTTGTCCCCCCGGCCGGAGAGATTTACCACCATTATTTGGTCGGGGGAAAGTTCCGGGGCCATTTTAGCCGCACAGGCCAGGGCATGCGAGCTTTCCAGGGCGGGTATGATTCCTTCGGTGCGGCAGAGCAACTGAAAAGCGTCCAGTGCTTCTCCGTCGGTAGCCGAAGTGTAGGCAACCCTGCCGATATCCTTCAGGTAGCTGTGCTCCGGTCCTACCCCCGGGTAATCAAGTCCTGCAGAAACTGAATGAGCCAAATCAATCTGCCCGTCATCATTTTGTAAAATATAGCTCATAGCGCCATGCAGCACTCCGGGCCGGCCCATGTTGAGGGTGGCCGCGTGCTTGTCGGTGTCGGTGCCAAAACCGGCAGCCTCGACGCCAATCAGCTTAACCCCGGCGTCATCTAAGAAAGGGTAAAAAATGCCCATGGCGTTGCTTCCCCCGCCCACACAGGCGATTATGCAATCAGGCAGCCGGCCTTCCATTTCCAGCAGCTGCTGCCTGGTTTCTTCACCTATTATTTTTTGAAAATCTCTGACCATTTCCGGATAAGGGTGGGGCCCGGCCACCGAACCAATCAGGTAAAAAGTATCGTCAACATTGGTTACCCAGTCCCTGATGGCCTCATTCATGGCATCCTTCAGTGTTTTACTGCCGGAAGTGGTCGGTATCACTTCGGCACCCAGCATGCGCATGCGGAATACATTCAGCGACTGCCGGGCCATGTCCTCTTCGCCCATGTGAATGGCGCATTGCAGGCCGAACAGCGCAGCAGAAGTGGCTGTGGCCACCCCGTGCTGGCCGGCACCTGTTTCGGCAATGATTCTTTTTTTACCCATTCTTCTGGCCAGCAGAATTTGCCCCAGAGTGTTATTTATTTTATGAGCCCCGGTGTGATTAAGATCCTCCCTTTTGAGATATATTTTGGCGCCGCCCAGTTTTTTCGTGAGCCTGGCCGCAAAATACAAAAGGGAAGGCCTTCCGGTATAGTTTTGCATATAAAATTTCAGTTCTTCGGCAAATGAGGGATCGGCCATTGCCTCCCTGTACGCAGCCTCCAGTTCTTCCAGGGCCGGCATAAGGGTTTCCGGCACGAATTTTCCTCCATAATTTCCATAATAGCCCCGGGTATCGGGAAGTTTAGCCTTCACTTTTTACCCTCCTGATAAATGCTGATATTTTATTCAGATCCTTTACACCGTCTGTTTCCACCCCGCTGCTTACATCCACCCCGTAAGGGCGTACAGCAGCTATAGCCTGACTTACATTATCCTGGTTTAGTCCCCCGGCCAGAATTACCGGTCTGGCAATACTTCCTATATTTATAAGCCGCCAGTCGAAAGTCTTTCCGGTGCCCCCTTGCTGACCTGCAACTAGTGTGTCAAAAAGGTAAGCGTCTGCGGAATAAAGGTTTATTTCATCGATATTAATTGTTGAGCCGACACGGAATGCCCTGATAACCTTTTGGCTGAATTCGGCGCACATCTCGGGAGGTTCTTTACCGTGCAGCTGTATAACGTCCAGGCCTACATATCCTGCGACATCTCTAATATCTCCGGCTGTGGAATCAACAAAAACTCCCACTTTGGCCACAAAGGGCGGCAAAACAGAAATTATTTCCTTCGCCCTTTCCGGCGTAACCATCCTTTTGCTTGGAGCGAAGACGAAGCCCAGCGCATCCGCCCCGGCACTGACCGCCGCCATGGCGGTAACCTCGTCTCTGATACCGCATATTTTTACTCTGGTATAGCCGGGCAAACCAAACACCTCTATCATTTTGTTATTTTCATAAGCAGCCTGCGCCAGCCAGTTCCCGTACCTTGCCTCCAATGTCAGTTTCCCGCATCAGCGCTTCCCCCACCAGCACCGCGTTCACCCCTGCTGCTCTCATCATGGCTACGTCTGCAGCAGTGTTTATACCGCTTTCGCTTACTGTCACCACACCGTCCTGATCTATCTGCTCAATCAGTCTTAGGGTAGTCATTATATCGGTTTTGAAAGTTTTTAAATCCCTGTTGTTGATGCCGATTATGCCTGCCCCGGCCCCGCAGGCCCGCTTCAACTCCTCCTGGCTGTGGACCTCCACCAGGCATTCCATATTTAATTCCCCGGCCAATTTACTCAGAGCGGCAAGCATACTGTCGTCAAGAATGGAAACTATCAGCAGCACCGCATCCGCCCCCAGCATGGAAGCTTCGTATATTTGCAGGGGGTCAATAATGAAATCTTTGCGTAGCAGGGGTAAATCTACAGTTTTTTTGACCAGAGGAATATAACCCGGATCACCCCTGAAGAATCTGGCATCAGTGAGGACTGAAATTGCTGCCGCACCGTTTTTTTGGTAAATGGCGGCTACTTCCGCCGGATTGACATCGTCCCTTATGATTCCCTTGGATGGTGAAGCTCTTTTTATTTCAGCCAGCAATGATACTTTACCCTGTTTATTCAATGCCTGGGACAGCGAATTAACAGTTGGTACTGCATGCAGTCCGTTGATATAGGCATTAATTTTGGCCCGGTACTCCGGAATGCCGGTTTCCTGCCTCTTGCAGGCCACTATATCATCCAGTATCACTAGCCGGCCACCTTTCGTGCCTTATCCCTGGTAAACTCCGTTAAATCGTTTAGTTTGCTCATGGCCGCGCCACTGTCTATACTATTCGCGGCTATATGAACAGCCTCCCGGAAATCTCCGGCCTTGCCCGCCGCCATAACGGCAAGGGCGGCGTTTACCAGCACTGCGTCCCGGCGGGAGCCTGTTTTTCCGCTTAATATATCCCTGATTATGACGGAGTTTTCTTCCGGGGTTCCCCCGGCAAGTTCTTCGCTAGCGGCCCTTGATATGCCGTAATCAAGCGGGTCAATGAAATACTGCCTTACATCACCATCCATCACTTCGCCTACAAAAGTTGGCCCGGAGAGGGATACTTCGTCCAGTCCGCCGTCCCCGTACACCACGAAGGCCCTTTTACTGCCCAGACGAGCCAGCACACCTGCTAAAAGAGGTACCATTTCCCTGCTGAAAACCCCCATTACCTGGGTCTGTGCCCCGGCCGGGTTGGTCAGAGGGCCCAATACATTAAACACAGTCCTTATGCCTATTTCCCGCCTTGGGCCTGCGGCATACTTCATAGCGCCGTGCAAGGCCGGGGCAAACAGGAAACAAATGCCCGTCTCATCCAGGCAGCGGCCCATTTCCGCCGCGTCAAGCTCCAGGTTAACCCCCAGGGACTCCAGCACGTCCGCCGAACCGCACTTACTGGAAACGGAGCGGTTGCCGTGCTTTGCCACCGGCACGCCTGCCCCGGCCACCACCAGAGCTGCCGCAGTGGATATGTTGAAGGTATTGGTCCCGTCCCCGCCTGTGCCGCAGGTATCTACCAGCAGCTTGTGACTGGTGGATACCCCGGTGGCCATTTTTCTCATAACCCTGGCAAAGCCGGTTATCTCCTCCACCGTTTCTCCCTTCAGCCTCAGCGCCACCAGCAGCGCACCGATTTGCGCGGGGGTGGCTTCGCCCCCCATGATTTGTTCCATTACCCCGGCGGCCTCACCTTCGTCCAGGCTACCGCCAGCGATTACCTTTTGGATAGACTCCTTAATCACTCTGCTCTCCTCCTCCGGCTTCTTATCTACATTTCAAGAAAATTTTCCAGTAATTTATAGCCATGTTCCGTCAGTATAGATTCGGGGTGGAACTGGACTCCTTCTACCGGGTATTCCCGGTGCCTTACCCCCATTATTTCACCTTCTTCGGTCCAGGCGCTTATTTCCAGACATTCCGGCAGACTCTCCCTCTCCACGATCAGGGAGTGGTACCGTATGGCTGTGAATGGCGACGGGATGCCCCTGAATATTGTCCTGCCGTCGTGATGAATCAAAGATGTTTTACCGTGCATCAACTTCCCGGCCCGCACCACCTTGCCTCCAAAAGCATGACCAATGGCCTGGTGTCCCAGGCACACGCCCAGAATGGGCAGCCTGCCGCTAAAAGCGGCCAGCGCATCCAGTGAAATCCCCGCCTTTGGCGGATCGCATGGTCCAGGAGAAATGACCAGCCTGTCTAAAGACATCTCTTCAATATCCGTCAGGGATAACTGGTCATTGCGGCGAACCTCCACACTGGCATTCAGTTTGGAAAAATATTGGGCCAGGTTATAGGTAAAGGAATCGTAATTATCAATAATTAACAGCAATGTGGCACTCCTCCTCCGCCAGGGTAGTGACGACAGCCCCGGCCTTATTGTTGGTTTCCTCAAGTTCCAGATGGGGCTGGGAGTCAGCCACTATCCCTGCGCCCACCTGCAGGTAGGCGATTCCGTCTCTGAACAGTACCGTCCGGATGGCTATAGCAGTGTCGATATTGCCGTTAAAGCCAATATAGCCAACAGCCCCGGCATAGAGCCCCCGCCTGGTTTTTTCTATTTCGTCTATAATTTGCATAGCCCGGACTTTCGGTGCTCCGGAAACAGTCCCCGCAGGAAAACAGCTTTTTAATGCATCTAACCCCTTCGCCCCCTGTTTTAAAGTTCCCCTGACCAGTGAAACCAGGTGCATCACGTGGCTGTATCTTTCCACTTCCATAAACTGAGGCACCTCCACCATACCCGGAGCGCTTACCTTTCCTACATCGTTCCGGCCCAGGTCAACCAGCATTACATGTTCCGCCCTCTCTTTAGGATCGGCCAGCAACTCCTCTGCCAGGCGCAAATCCTCCTCGGGATTCGCACTTCTGGGGCGGGTGCCGGCGATGGGCCTGTTTTCTACGGTATTACCCTCAACCCTTACCAGCATCTCAGGGGAAGAACCGGCAATCACTGTCTCCCCGAAATCAAGATAATACATGTAAGGGGAAGGGTTATTTCGGCGCAGCCTACGGTAAGCATTGAAGGGATCGCCGCCGAAGGGTATTTCCAGTCTTCTGGACAGTACAACTTGCAGTATATCGCCGGCCCTGATATACTCCTTGGCCCTTTCCACCCCTTGCATGAAATACTCATCGGTCATATTAGTTTTGACACTGGCCAGGGTGCCACCGCCGGATTCTTGCAGGTGCGCCGTGCCGCCAGCAGCAGTAATCTTCCTGTACATTTTTTCTATTTTCTGCACCGCCCGGTCATAGTCCGCTGCATTTTCACTTCCCGTTCTGACGTTTACCACCAGCCGCAGAGATTGCCTGATGTGGTCAAAAATAACCACCACTTCAGGGAAAATCATTACACTATCGGGAACCTCCTGCTTTTTATCATGTCCGGGCAGGTTCTCCAGGCACCTGACCATATCGTATCCCAGATAGCCCACCGCTCCTCCATAAAACCTGGGCAATTCCTTTAGTTCCGGCCCCCTGCATTGTTCCATCAAATCTTCCAGCAGGACAAAGGGGTCTCCCTCAATACGCCGGGCAGAGCCGTTTTCCTCAATAACATTGATGCCGTCCGCATAACTGTAAACCATAAACGGATCTATACCTATAAATGAGTAGCGACCCAGCTTCTGTCCCCCTACCACACTTTCCAGCAGAAACGAATACCCGCTTCCTGACAGCTTGGCATATATGGTAATAGGAGTCTCCGTATCGGCGTGGTATTCACCGGTTACCGGCACAACCCGGTAATCCTTGCAGAGTTCAATAAATTTATCCTTTGACGGGTACAGCATGGCAACATTACCTCCAAAAAAAATTCATTTTTCAGTCACAACCCGGGAAATAGAAAACCGGCACTCAAATGAGTGCCGGCCATATTGTCTATTGGCATCCAACATCATCTCAGCTCTGCTCAACTCTGCTATTCTAAAAACAAACTAAACTTGACTATCATTCTGACCGGCTCCGGCCCAAAGATGCCGTCCAGTCAACTCAACTATTAAAACTTTACCATATGAATCTGTAGAGTGTCAACAAAAAATTGTCGTCCGATCCGCAGCAATTGATTATGGTCACCATTAGCAGGATACCTGACATAATTGAACCTTGGATTCGGAAGGGTTATTCCCCTACCTGACACCCGCTTGCCAGGCCGTCAGAGTCTCCAGCGCCTCGTTAAAGACGGCCCAGTCATTGCCCTGATTTAAGGCCAAGGTTATTGCCATTACCCGTTGTTTTACAATAACTAAATATTAAAAGCCGCTTTAAAGCCCGAGAATTCGGGCTTTTCTTTTGTCAATCTTTATGCATTTTTATGTTGTGTATTGTCGTGTATATAAATATAATAGGGTTAGAGGTGAATTTATGTATCTAAAGAAAAGTATGAGCAATGGTAAACCCTATTTATCTTTTGTCCAAGGTTACAGGCAAGATGGGAAGGTAAAACAAAAAACAGTTGAGAAGCTTGGCTATCTTGAAGATCTGGAAAAGGAATATTCTGA
>LADO01000019.1 GCA_000961595.1 Peptococcaceae bacterium BRH_c4b | reverse complement strand
TTTTCCGTTAATGACTTTTGGCCTTCGTTAAGTGATTGAAAATTTTCCGTTAGTGACATTTGGCCTTCGGTAAGGACCTTCAATTGTTGCAATACAAGTTCTTGAAATTTTTCGTTTTCCATTAATTATTCGTTCCTTTCATGCGAAGCTATGGTTCTTACTCGACTTTATAAAACCCAAAGGACTACCCGTCTCCCCGTAAAGGCAGGTAGTCCAACTCAATTCGTGGCAGGGAGTCCAAACTCTACCACTATTATACAACATAAGAGTGGGCCTGAGTAGTGGTTACCAGCATGAAACAAAATTGGTTTGTTTTGGCCAGGGAGCATCTTGCCGTAGCTAAGCATATATCTCATTGTTATCCAGGACAGGCGATTCTATCCTGCCGGTTAGCTTTTGAGGTAGCCCAAATTGTTAAAATTACCGTTTGACTAAAGCTAATACAGATGTTTATTGTTTATCTGGGTGGCTTTCTCTCTATTTTCGAATATGGTATAATATGCTTTAAATTTGTCTGAAAGGTTATCAACATGGAAATAATAACCTCCCATACCAACACAGATCTTGACGCCCTGGCAGCCATGGTGGCAGCGCAGAAATTGTATCCCGGGGCAGAGCTGGTTTTTCCCGGCAAGCTTTCCAGAAACGTGGAGGAGTTCATGTCCCTGCACAAGGACGCCTTTACCGTCAGGACATTGAAGGAAATAGATTTAAAGGAAATAACCAGGATCATCCTTGTGGATACCAAAAATCCAAGGCGCATTAATAAACTGGCGGAAGTTCTGGAACGGTCCGATGTGGATGTGCATATTTATGACCACCATCCCTGGACGGACGAGGATGCCCGTGGTTCGCTGGAAGTGGTGGAAATGGTGGGGGCCACCGCCACCCTGCTGGTGGAAAGGATTAAGCAAGACGACATAAATATAACTCCCCTGGAAGCCACCATATTTGCCCTGGGTATTTACGGCGATACTGGGTCGCTGGTGTTTACCAGCACCACTCCCAGGGATGCTGCGGCGGTGTCTTTTGTACTGGAAAAGGGGGCCAATCTCTCCGTGGTGTCTGAATTCCTGGGCAGGCCCCTCACAGAAGAGCAAAAAGCGCTGCTTAAATCCTTGCTGGTATCCGCCGAACGCCACCAGATTAACGGGGTTAAAGTATTGATAGCCCGGGCGGTGGTGGAAGAGTTCGTGGTGGGGCTGGCCATGCTGACCCATACCATTTCCGAGATCGAACGTTTGGACGCTGTATTCACCGTGGTTAAAATGGAAGACAGGGTCCATATAGTGGGCAGGAGCAATATACCGCAGGTCAATGTGGCGGAAATACTGGGCCCTTTCATGGGCGGGGGGCACAAGGCGGCGGCTTCCGCCACCGTCAAACACGCCGAAGTGAACGAAATTGCCGAAAAACTGGTGCTTACCATTCAGGATAAGGTGAAGCCCCCTCTGGCCGCTTCGGATATAATGTCCAGCCCGGTAAAAACCGTGCACAAGGGCATGTCCATGACTGAGGCCGGACAGGTTATGCTTCGTTACGGGCACAGCGGACTCCCGGTGGTGGAAGGGGATAAACTTGTCGGGGTTATATCCCGCCGGGACGTGGAAAAGGCCGGCCAACACGGGCTGGGCCATGCTCCGGTGAAAGGCTTTATGACCACCAATGTCATCCGGGTGTCCTCCAATATGCCAGTTTCGGAAGTACAGGAAATAATGATCGAAAATGATATTGGCCGGGTGCCGGTGGTACAGGACGGCAGGCTTGTGGGGCTGGTATCCCGCACCGACGTGCTGCGCACCTTGCACGGTGACTACCACAACAACCACCAAAAGGTATATGACGAGAATATTCGCCCCCAGAGCTACTATAAAAATATAAGTGAGGTAATGCACCGCGGTCTCGATCCCACAGTGTGGGTGATGATCCGCCAGGCGGGAGTGATGGCAGCGGAAATGGGTTACCAGCTCTATGCTGCCGGTGGGGTGGTAAGGGATCTGCTGGTGGGTTACGAGAACTTAGACGTTGACCTGGTGGTGGAGGGGGACGGTATTGCCCTGGCCGAAAAACTGGCCGGGCAACTGGGGGCAAAAATACGGGTATACCCCAAATTTGGGACTGCCGAACTGATTTTCGAAGATGGTTTCAAGGTGGATGTAGCCACCGCCAGGGTGGAATATTACGAATACCCGGCGGCCCTGCCTCAGGTGGAAAGCTCATCCCTGCGCCAGGATTTGTACCGCAGGGACTTCACCATCAACGCCATGGCCGTGGCCCTGAACGAAGAGCGCTTCGGGGATCTGGTTGATTATTTCGGCGGCAGGGAGGATCTCCAGTACGGGCTGGTGCGGGTGCTTTACAACCTGAGTTTTATCGAAGATCCCACCAGAATTTTAAGGGCTGTCAGATTTGAACAGAGATACCATATAAATATTGAACCTCAGACTCTGAAACTGCTTAAAGAAGCCGTCAGGCAAAAGGTAATGGCCCGGGTGTCCAGGGAAAGAATATGGGACGAACTTTACCACATACTGATCGAGCCGGAGGCAGGCAAGATGCTTTCCCGGCTTAATACTCTGGGTGTCTGGCCGCAGGTTTTTCCAGGGGTAACCTACTGGGAAGTCCAACCAGTACTGAACGGCCTGCATCGCTCCATAAACATGTTAAAACAGTGGGGCTTTCCGGAGCCGGGAGAAAAATGGCTGCCTTACATGATTGCCGTACTGCACTGGTCTGAGCCGGAGGTGGCGGAGGAAATATGCTGCCGGTACAACCTGAGTAAACGGCAGACGGAAAAGATACTCACCACCCTGAAATCCTGGCGGGAAGCCCTGGCAAAGGTTTGGCGGTCTCCAAACCAGCACAAGATCAGCAGGATGGCACAAAACATAATGTTGATGCCAAGAGAATCATACCCCCTGCTGCTGACCATTCTGGACGAGGAGTGGATGAGGGTGAGGCTGCGCCAGATACTCACTGCCATCAGGGACAACAAGCCCGTGGTAAGCGGCAAATTCCTCAAGGAGATGGGGTTTAAGCCCGGCCCGCTATACAGGGAGGCGTTGGATGCGCTATGGCGGGAGAGGCTGGATGGCAGTATAAGTACGGAAGAGGAAGAAAAGAGTTTTCTGGTTAAATTTTGCACAGCAAAGGGTGAGAGCCAAAGTGTTTAGTTTGCCGGACCCTCTACAGCTGTTGCTGTCGCTCCCCGCCTTTATAGTGGGTTTAACCTTTCATGAGTACGCCCACGGGCTGGCAGCATATAAACTGGGCGATAAAACAGCCTACTATCAGGGACGCCTGACCTTAAATCCCCTGCCTCACCTGGATCCCGTAGGCTTTTTGATGCTGGTTTTTTTTCGCTTCGGCTGGGCCAAACCGGTTCCGGTAAATCCTTACAATTTTCAAGGTGACGTGAAAAAAAGCATGATGCTGGTCTCTCTGGCGGGGCCGGCCACCAATTTTCTGCTGGCACTTATTTCCGCCCCTTTGCTCGGCCTGGCCATGGCCCGCATGCCATTCGAAAGGGATATTATTGTGGGCATGCTGCAGAACATGTTGCTCATAAATCTGTTCCTGGGGGTATTCAACCTGCTGCCCGTACCGCCTCTGGACGGCTCGAAGATTCTGGCGGGTATCATACCGGGCAGACAGAACTGGCTGTATCAGTTGGAGCAATACGGTATGATAATTCTGCTGCTGCTGCTCTTTACCGGCATTATAGGCAGGGTTCTGGGATTCTTTATAACCCCCGCCCTGAGTTTTTTAGGTCAAATAGTAAATTATGTTTACGCTATTAGTTCAGTATATTAAGAAACAGGAATATTATAAGGAGTTGCTTAAACAATGCGCATTCTCTCGGGAATACAGCCTTCCGGCACCTTGCACATGGGTAACTATTTCGGCATGATGAAAAGGATGGTGGATTACCAGGAGCAAAATGAACTATTTTGTTTTATTGTAAACTATCATGCCCTTACTTCCGTATTTGAAGGGGACAAACTGCGCCAGGGAACCTTCAATGCGGCCTGCGACTTTCTGGCCCTGGGTCTGGACCCGGATAAGTCCGTATTCTGGGTACAGTCCGATGTCCCGGAGGTAACGGAACTGACTTGGCTGCTTTCCAATGTTACGGGCATGGGACTGCTGGAGCGCGGCCACTCTTATAAAGATAAAACTGCCAAGGGTATTCCGGCCAACCACGGACTTTTTGCCTACCCGGTGCTGATGGCGGCGGATATACTGCTTTACGGCGGGGAAAGGGTCCCGGTGGGTAAGGACCAGAAACAGCACCTGGAGATGGCCAGGGACATAGCCATAAGATTCAATAACATCTATGGGGAAACATTTGTAGTTCCGGAGCCGGACATTGCCGGGGATGTGGCCACGGTGCCCGGTACCGACGGGCAGAAGATGTCCAAATCATATGGCAACACTATTGAAATATTTGCTGACGAAAAAACTCTTAAAGACAAGATTATGAAGTTAAAAACCGACTCCATACCGGTGGACGAGCCCAAGCCGGTGGAAGGCAACGTGCTGTATGATTTGTACGCGCTCTTTCTGGATGATGCGGGGAAGGAAGCATTAAAGGAAAGGTTCTTGACCCCGGGACTCAGATATGGGGACGTAAAGAAGGAGATATTCGCCACCATATTGGAATATTTTGCCCCATACCGCGACGAAAGGGCCAGATTAGCCAAGGACAGGCAATTTGTTGTGGAGACCATGCAAAAGGGAGCCATGAAAGCAAGGCAGGCGGCGTCTTTTTATATTGATAAGGCCCGCCGTAATGTTGGTCTGGATTATTGGAACAGATGATATGTTTATTATAATGACGATCCGGTACCGCCTGCATTAAAATAAGCCATCCTCATATGGGATGGCTTATTTTTCATTTGACCTGAAAATAAAACTACTGAATTACTGGTTCAAGACAAGAACTGTTGCTTTTGCTACAAATGTAAACCACCACAACAAACAAAGTTGACAAAGGGGCAGACCAGTACTATATTTATGTTAACTTATGTACTATGTATAGTTAACATAAACGGAGGCCTTTGCATGAAACAATCTGTAAATATAGCCAGGGGGTACTTTGTCACCGGAACCGACACCAGTGTAGGCAAGACGGTAATTACCGGCGGCCTGACGGGAGTATTTAGAAAAAACGGCGTCAGGGCAGCGGCCCTTAAGCCGGTGCAGACCGGAGGCATTGAGAGCGAGGACGGGCTTTTATCCGAGGACGCCCTGTTTTACAGGGCAGCTGCGGGATTGTCCTATTCCAGCCGGGAAATGAACCCTTGCTGTTTCCGCCAGCCTCTTTCTCCCAACCTTGCCGCCCGGCTTTCCGGAGAGGCCATAGACCCGGAATTTCTGGCAGAAACATACCAGCGCTTGGCCGGTGAGAATGAAGTGGTTCTTGTGGAGGGGGCTGGCGGGATTTGCGTCCCGCTGCTGGACTACCATTTCACAATGGCCGATCTGGCCCGGTTCCTGGGGTTACCATTACTGGTGGTGGCAAGGCCCGGGCTGGGCACCATTAACCATACGGTGCTTACGGTGCGGTACGCCCAAAGGGAAGGGATCGAGGTTAAAGGCATCATTATCAACAGCTACCGGGAAGAGCAGGCCACCCTGGCGGAGCGGACCAATCCGGAGGTAATCGAGGGGATGACCGGGGTGCCCGTCCTGGGCATCGTGCCCTATCTGCCAGATGTGAGCGTCGAGTCCGGCCAGGCCGGGAGCCTGGTGGAGGTAATAGAAGCGCAAGTGAACTGGCGATCCCTTCTTTTGTAGTTTACAAAAGAAAATGAATGATAGATAACTAACGGAGGAGAAGGAATGGAACATTATAAAAAAGAGCTTCTTGAACAATGGGACCACCAGTACGTCTGGCACCCCTTCACCCAAATGCAGGAATACATAAAGATGAAACCCATGGTGATTGAAAGGGGAGAGGGAAGCTACCTTATAGATATAGAGGGCAAACGTTACCTGGACGGGGTGTCATCCCTCTGGGTGACAGTTCACGGCCACAATAAAAAAGAACTCAACGATGCCATAAAGGAGCAGGTGGACAGGATTTCCCACTCTACTCTCCTGGGGCTGGCCAACGTGCCGTCCATTCTGCTGGCGAAAAAGCTGGTGGAACTGACTCCACCAGGTCTGAACAGGGTTTTTTATTCCGACAGCGGGTCTACAGCCGTGGAAATAGCACTGAAGATGGCCTTCCAGTACTGGAAGCAGAAAGAAGGCGGCGCGTATCAGGGTAAAACCCGCTATATCTCCCTGGGAGAGGCCTATCACGGCGACACCATCGGTTCCGTAAGCGTGGGCGGGATGGAACTTTTCCACGATGTATTCCGCCCCCTCCTGTTTGGACGCATCCATGTTCCCGCGCCGTACTGCTACCGTTGCCCCATGGGGCTTTCCCGTTCATCCTGCGGCATGGCCTGCGCGGACAAAGTGGAAGATGTGATGGCGAAAAGCCACGGGGAAATAGCCGCCATGATCGTGGAGCCGCTGGTGCAGGGCGCAGCGGGGATGATTACGGCGCCGGAAGGGTACCTGAAAAAGGTGAGGGAGCTTTGCACCCGCTACAACATCCTTTTGATAGCCGACGAAGTGGCTGTGGGGTTCGGGCGTACCGGCAAAATGTTCGCCTGCGAGCACGAGGAGGTTGCTCCTGACCTGATGTGCCTGGCCAAAGGCATCACCGGCGGCTATCTTCCTCTGGCTGCTACTATGGCTACGGACGAGGTTTACAGCTCCTTCCTGGGTGAACACCGGGACTGCAAGACATTCTTCCACGGCCATACCTACACCGGAAACCCGGTGGCTTGTGCTGCAGCCCTGGCCAGCATCAGGCTCTTTGAAGAGGAAGAACTAATCGAAGCGCTGGACGGGAAAATAGCCTTCCTGGAGAAAGGGTTGCAATGCTTTGCCGGCCTTTCCCATGTGGGGGACATCAGGCAGAGGGGCATGATGGCGGGAATTGAGCTGGTTGAGGATAAAAAAGACAAGAAGCCCTACCCTTCGGAGGAAAATATAGGCCACAGGGTAATCCTGGAAGCCAGGAAAAACGGGCTGGTCATCCGGCCGCTGGGGAACGTTATTGTGCTGATGCCCGTTCTTGCCATGAGCATAGCAGAACTGACAAGAGTACTGGACATTACCTATGACGCCATAGAGAAAGTAACCGGTGAGGTATCGCGATGATTGCTGAAATGATAGGAAAGATTTTATCCGGGGGGGAAATCACCCCGGCTGAGGCCATCGCCCTGGGAGAATTGACGGGTCAGGACCTGAGCGAGCTCCTGTGGGTGGCCCAGCAGGTATCGCGGCACTTTCACGGTAACAAAGTGGACCTCTGCTCGATTATAAACGCAAAGTCCGGCCATTGCTCCGAGGACTGCACCTTCTGCGCCCAGTCGTCGCATTACCGTACCGGGGCTCCCATTTATCCGCTTCTTTCCGTTGAAGAAATACTGGAGAGGGCAAAGGTAATGGAGTCAAAGGGTGCCCGCCGGTTTTCCCTTGTAACCAGCGGCAGGGGCATCCCGGGTGAGGATTTTGATAAGATAATCGATATTTATCAGACCCTGAGAGAAAAGACAGGGCTTGGCCTTTGCGCATCCCTGGGCATTATTGATCATAAAAAGGCTCTGCGCCTGAGAGAAGCAGGAGTTTCTATGTACCACCATAACATCGAGACATCCAAAAGCTTTTACCCTGAGATTTGCGGCACCCATTCCTTCGAGGAAAGGGTTGAGACAATCAACTCCGTCAGGGAGGCAGGACTTACGGTCTGCTCCGGCGGGATTATCGGCCTGGGCGAAAGATGGGAGCACCGGGTGGAGATGGCCTTTCAATTGAAGGAAATGGGCATATCCTCCGTTCCGCTGAACCTCCTGACTCCCATCGAGGGGACGCCTCTCCGGGGACGGCCAATGCCCGCTCCGCTGGAAGCATTGAAAACCACGGCCTTGTTCAGGCTGGTGTTGCCCGGGGCCGTGCTGCGGCTGGCCGGCGGGAGGGAGTCTGCTTTGAGGGATCTGCAGTCGGTGGCGCTCATGTCGGGCGTAAACGGGCTAATGGTGGGCAATTACCTCACCACCGGCGGCAGGCAGGTTGAGGACGACCTGAAGATGCTGGAGGACCTGGGCCTGGAAGTTATGTGAAAAACAAGCGGGGGATAAAATTGCACAACCTGTACAGCGTTAAAATGCGCGCGGCGCAGGGCGGCCCGCATGAAGCAGGCGGCAGGCATATTTCCGGAGCCGAGCGCATCGTTCCGGCGGCGGAGGTGGCAGCCGCCGCTGAGATGATGGCCCGCCGGGCACAGGAGCATGAGCGGGGTCAGCCTGATTTTATCAACATTAAAATAGAATCTCTGTCAGGCATGAAGATCAGGGAGCTTACTTCCCTTCCCGTATATACGCTGCGGGCAGGGAACTGCGGGGAAGGTCTCCACCTGGCCCGGAGGGTGCTTGAACTGACCGGGGTTGACCCGGAGGCGGCCCGCCTGGCGGTAAATTGCCTCCTGGAAGGACCGGCTGCATGCGGAAGAAACATGCGCGGCGCTGTCCTGATGGACGTACATACGGGTTGCCGGCTTGAGGCGGACGCCGACAGGGGGGTGCGGGTGTCGTACATGGATTATCACACTTCAGCTGCCGGAGAACTCTCGATAAAGTTGGCCGGGCAGGGCCTTGACAACGAGCATGTGAAGGAAGCCCTGTGCCTTGCCACCAAGGTGGCCTCCATAACCTCAATCAAAGCTGAATTGTGCTGGTCGGACGACCCTGGCTATACTACCGGATATGTTGCTTCAGCACGTCTGGGTTACGTCCGGATTAGCCCTTTAAAAGAAAAGGGCAGCGACTGCGGCGGCAGGGTATTTTTCATCGACTCCCGCAGCGGTCGTCTGATGGAAACGGTCAGGCAGTTGGAGAAAGAGCCCTGTCTTATTACCGCGCTTGGTATGATCAACGCTGAAATGCCCTATCAAATGTTTGTAAAAAATATCAGCACCGGGAGAGTGCCTGACTATGGACTTTCTGGCGAATGAGCTCAAAGAACTTGAACATAAAGGCCTCTATCGGCAGGCGCGGCGCCTTGACGGGCCCCAGTCGCCCAGGACGGTAATAGAAGGTAAAGAGTGCCTCCTTCTTTCGTCCAATAATTACCTGGGGCTGACCGAGCACCCGGATGTTAAGAAGGCCGCCAAGGAAGCCATTGAGCGCTGGGGCGCAGGGGCCGGCGGCTCGCGGCTGACCACGGGTAATTACGCCCTGCATGAGGAACTGGAGCAGGAAATAGCTTCATTTAAAAAGTCCGCCGGGGCGGTACTGTTCGGCACCGGTTACATGGCAAACCTGGGGGTAATACAGGCGCTGGCCGGCAGGGGCGATGCAATTATCAGCGACGAGTTAAACCACGCAAGCATTATTGACGGCGCCCGCCTAAGCCGGGCGGAGGTGAAAGTATACCGCCACAGGGACACCGGGCACCTGGAAGAAATACTGGCGGAGTCCCGGGACAATAGGCGCCGCCTGATTGTCACGGACGGAGTGTTCAGCATGGACGGCGACCTGGCGCTGCTGCCGGATATAGTGGTTCTGGCGGAGCGCTACAGCGCTATGGTGATGGTGGATGACGCCCACGGCACAGGGGTTTTCGGCCGGCGGGGCACGGGTAGCGTGGAGCATTTCGGGCTTGAGGGCAAGATCCAGGTTCAAATTGGGACTCTCAGCAAGGCGCTGGGCAGCGCCGGGGCTTACGTGGCCGGTACCCGGGAACTGGTGGATTACTTGAAAAATAAGGCCAGGAGCTTTATTTTTTCCACCGCACCGCCGCCGGCGGCGGTGGGCGCCGCCCTGGCCGCCATGCGAATTGTGCAGCGGCAGCCTGACATCAGGCAACAGCTGTGGAGAAACGCCAGGTATCTCCGGGGTGAATTAAAAGGTCTGGGATATAACGTGCCTGCCTATGAATCTCCCATCATACCCATCTTTATCGGGGACGCTGCGGAAACCATGCGCCTGGCCCGGGAACTGCATGACGGGGGCGTATTCGCCCCGGGCATCCGGCCGCCCACAGTGCCGCAGGGTACGAGCAGAATCAGGGTGACTGTCATGGCCGCCCACACATTGGAGGACCTGGACCGGGCACTCCTGGTCTTTGACCGGGCGGGCAGACGGCTTGGCATCATTTAGGGGTTTGGGGTGATCTTAGATAGATAGACAGTTTATTGAAAGCATCATACCACACAGGCCCCCTATGCTCATGGTGGATGAAATTGTAGAATTGGAGCCGGGAAAACGCGCCGTTGGGACTAAAAGGATAGGTGTTGGTGAAAGCTGCTTGCCGGGGGAGCGCGACGGGCAGGCAGTACCCCCTGTGCTTTTGCTAGAGTCAATGGCGCAGGTGGGGGCGGTGGCCGTTTTAAGTCTCCCCGCAAACCGGGGTAAAATCACGCTGCTCACCGGGATAGAAAACGCTCGCTTTTACATGGAAGTGTTTCCGGGGGAAGAAATCCGGGTAGAGGCCGAAATCGTCAGGATGAAAGGAAGGTTCGGCAGGAGAAGATGCCGGGCAGTGGTGGGCGGCAACATGGTGGCTGAGGCTGAGATTCTTTTCGCGCTTGCAAATATCAACGGGTGACCGGGAAGGGGATGGGACCGTGCAAGAGATCCACAGAACAGCAATAGTAACCGGAGCATCCCGCGGCATCGGGGCGGCCATTGCCTGCAGGCTTGCCCGGGACGGTTTTTCCGTGGTAGTGAATTATAAAAACGACGCACAAGCTGCCAACTCGGTCGTCCAAGCAATCAGTCAACTGGGCGCCCATGCGGTGGCTGTCCGCGCTGATGTGGCCGATTACAGCGAAGTTGTAAAAATGGCAGAAGAAACCGTGGAAAGATTTGGCCGTATCAACGTCCTGGTAAATAACGCCGGGATAGTACGGGACGCCCTGGTTCAAAGCATGACCGAGGAAGAATGGGATGAAGTAATCGACACCAACCTGAAAGGTGTCTTTTTATGCAGCAAGGCGGTGTTGAAGACCATGCGCAAGCAGCGGGCGGGCCGTATTATAAACATCGCGTCCATTGTCGGCCAGCAGGGCCGCAGGGGACAGGCTAATTATGCGGCAGCCAAGGCTGGAGTGATCGCCTTCTCCAAGTCCCTGGCGCAGGAACTGGCGCCCTGGCAGGTAACTGTCAACGTGGTGGCGCCAGGCTTCACTGAAACCGCCATGACCGGCTGCCTTACGGAGCAAGCAAGGGTAAAAATTCTGGAAAGGATTCCCCTGGGCCGACTCTGTCTTCCTGAAGAAGTCGCCGGTATGGTTTCTTTCCTGGCCTCAAGGGAAGCGGACTATATTTCGTCACAGGTGTTCAATGTTGACTGCAGGGTCGTGTAAGCATGGAAAACAGGGTTGTGATTACAGGGCTCGGGGTGGTATCGCCAATCGGCAGCGGTAAAAAAATTTTTGCCGGAAATCTCTTCGCTGGGGTTTGCGGGATTGAACGTATAACCCTGTTTGACGCCTCACATTTTTCCACCAGGATTGCAGCGGAAGTGAGGGATTTCAGTCCGGAAAAAGTAGTCCCCGGACACTTGCTGGAGTGGTTTGATAGGTTTGCGCATTATGGCATGGCAGCGGCTAAGGAGGCCGTTGACGACTCAGGACTGAACCTGGAGCAAGAGGATCCCGGAAGAATTGGTGTAATTATTGGTACAGGCCGCGGCGGGATTGCGGCTGTCGAAGACTTTTACCTGGCCTGGAAGAATGGCCTTGATTTCTCCGGAACAGCCCCTTTTGCAAAATACTTTTGCGGTACTGCATCGTCGGCTGTTGCCATGATGCTCGGGGCCAGGGGGCCGAACAACACCGTTATGGCAGCCTGTGCCTCGGGGACCATAGCCGTCGGCAGCGCCTTTCAATTGCTGCAGCGTGGAGGCGCCGACGTAGTTATCGCCGGCGGCTGCGAGGCGCCGCTTACCCTCTGCGTGTTTGCCGGGGCATGCGCCACCAGGGCGATGTCCACCCGCAACGATGAGCCGGAGCGGGCTTGCAGGCCTTTTGACCGGAAGCGGGACGGCTATATTATGGGCGAGGGCGCCGGGGTGGTGGTGCTGGAAACCCTGGCCCATGCTCAGCGCCGCGGCGCCAGGGTATACGGTGAGATTGCCGGGTACGGCATGAATAGTGACGCGTACCATATCACCGCACCTTTACCGGACGGCGCCGGCCTGGCCCGCGCGATGAGCGATGCTTTGCGGGAAGCGCGCCTAGAACCGTCCCGGATAGACTATCTAAACGCTCACGGTACGTCCACTCTGCTGAATGACAAGTGTGAGACCGCAGCCATAAAAAAAGTATTTGGTCCTTCCGCCTACCGGCTTGCCGTCAGTTCTACCAAGTCCATGACCGGCCACCTGCTGGGCGCCGCCGGGGCGGTGGAACTGATTGCCTGCCTGCTGTCCATGGATAATAACCTTGTTCCTCCCACTATAAACCTGGAGAACCCGGATCTCCCTGACTGTGACCTGGACTACGTTGCAAATAAGGCCAGAGAAAAAGAAATCAGGGTAGCAATGTCAAACTCCTCCGGCTTCGGCGGGCATAACGCCTGCATTATTGTCAAGAAATAACTGATTGTTGACAAAGTTTCTGGCCTGGTATATGCCTCCGGGTTTATATTGTCCCCCCAAAAAGGCCTTTGCTCGTTCAACCCCGGGTGAAAGACTTACCCGGCACTACATGCCTCAAGCAGTTAAGTGACCAAGTCTGAGATTTTTTAGGTGATTAAGCTTGAGTGTTGCTGCAGGCAGCTCAAGGAAAAGCTTAACTGGGCGCCAAATTGTAAGTCTATAGCCATATAGTTAAAAAAGCCGGACATTTACCGGCTTTTTTTGTTATGATCTAGCCTCGCCAAGTGAGCCTACTAGATGAGCTTTTACCGGACTTCGTCTAAGCCCGTTGACCGTGCTTCTCCTCCGCGCCCCTCTGGACTAGAACAGCAGGCATTTAATAGTATGCCTGCATATATTAACCATCTGGTTCAAATAATAACATATATTATAGCCTAAATATAAGCGTGGGTCTGAAACACAGGCAGCAGGAGTATGGTCCATGTCAAAATTATTCAGAAGTTTTAAGAATTTTAATCGCAAGTTTCATTGCAGAGAAACGCAACCGCCCGACCAGAAACAGGGTAAAGACTTTATTCCCATCAGTAATAATCTTGAACAGAACCGGTTGGCCCTGAAAACTGTTTTGGGCGACAGCCCGGATATCATTTTTCGTGACGTGAAAATCGGTAAGTCGGGAATCCAGGCTCTGATCGTCTATATCGACGGCCTGACCGACACGGACAGTATCGCCGATAACGTGCTTAAATCTCTTACCTTTGAGGCCCGGTATATTGAACTGGCTGATCTAAAGCAATTAACCATCGACACGATAAAAGAGCATGTCCTCACAATGAGTGAAGCAAGGGAAGAAAAATCCTTTCAAAAATTGTTGAGCTATATATTGTCGGGGGACACGGTTATTTTTGTTCAAGGCCTGGAAGCGGCCATAGCCGTCTCCGCCCGAAACGGCAGCGTTCATCGAAATGTGTCGGAACCCGTCACGGAAGCTGTGATCAGGGGTCCCCGCGAAGGTTTCATTGAAAACTACCGGCTCAACACCGCCATGATCAGGCGGAAATTAAAGAGCCCGAAACTGAGATACAAAGAACTGACCATCGGTTCAATTACTCAAACCACGGTTTGTGTGGCCTACCTGGACGGGATAGCGGACAAAGCGCTGGTCGGAGAAGTAAAAGAGCGCCTTATGCGGATTAAGATTGACGGCATTCTCGAATCGGGCTATATTGAGGAATTTATTCAGGACGCCCCTTTTTCTCCCTTTCCGACCGTCCAGAACACGGAACGTCCGGATGTGGTTGCCGCCGCCCTACTGGAGGGGAGGGTAGCCGTCCTGACTGACGGCACTCCCGTGGCTATGCTTGTTCCGGCCACCTTTACCCAGTTTCTGCAGTCCAGCGAGGACTATTACCAGACATTTATCTTTGCTTCTTTCATCAGGATGCTCAGGTTTCTTAGCTTTTTTATGGCCCTTTTTCTTCCGTCACTTTATATCGCCGTTACTACCTTCCACCAGGAAATGCTTCCTTCTGCCCTGGCTTTAAGCTTTGCCGCGGCCAGGCAGGGGGTACCCTTTCCGGCCTTTGTAGAAGCGCTGATAATGGAAGTTGCTTTTGAGATTTTACGGGAAGCAGGTCTCCGCTTGCCCCGGCCGGTGGGCCAGGCCGTCAGTATCGTGGGAGCGTTGGTCATTGGCGAGGCCTCCGTAAGGGCCAGCATCGTGTCGCCGGCTATGGTGATCATCGTTTCCGCCACGGCCATCGCTTCCTTCACCATCCCCGGTTTTGTTTTCGGTTTATCCGTCCGCCTGTTGAGGTTCCCCATCATGGTGCTGTCGGCCAGCCTCGGGTTCTTCGGCCTGATGATGGGAGGTTTTATCCTGTTTGTGCACATGGCTTCCCTGAGATCCTTCGGGGTGCCTTACTTGGCGCCCATCGCCCCGGCCAACTGGCCGGGACAGCAAGACGTGTTCATCAGGGCCCCCTGGTGGGCCATGATCCGCCGTCCCCTTGATACCGGCCATCAGGACCCGGTTAGGACAGGAAGGGGGCAGAAGCCTGAAAATCCCCAGAATAAAACCGGGAGGTAAAGCCAATTGGAAAAAGGTAAAATTTCCGTATGGCAGGCTGGCATCTTAACCCTGACCCACCCTCTTGGAACCGGGCTCTTCGTACTTCCCGCCTTTGCCATCAACTGGGCCAGGGAGGACGCCTGGCTGATCGAGATCCTGGTGACCGTCCCGGGTTTGGTCATAGTCTTTGCCGTGA
>LADO01000031.1 GCA_000961595.1 Peptococcaceae bacterium BRH_c4b | reverse complement strand
CGGGTCTTTGACAGTTGAATAACCAATAGATTTTCTAAAAGCCTTGAAAACAGGGCTTTTTTTATTATTTTTTTGTCAAATTTTTGCGGTTTAGTATTGAGCAATTTGTAACAATGTGTTATAATATAAGGGTCTGGAGGTGTTGGTTTGAAGCTTACTATTTCCAAATCCAAAAATGCCGCTTCGCTATATGTAACAAGATCAATTTATGTAAACGGTAAAAGAACTTCTAAAATTGTTGAAAAGTTAGGTACTTTTGCAGAATTAGAAAAAAAGCTAGATGGACGAGATCCCATTGAGTGGGCAAAAAAATATATTGAAGAGCTTAACAAAAAAGAAAAAGAAGAAAAACGCGAAGTAATCGTTAAATATTCTCCTGTCAAGATAATCGATAAAGATAAACAAAATTCTTTTAATGGCGGTTATCTTTTTCTCCAAAAAATATATTATGAACTCGGGCTACATAAGATTTGTAAAGAGATATCACAAAAGTATAAGTTTAATTTTGATTTAAATTCAATTCTTTCCAGGTTGATTTACAGCAGAGTTATCTTCCCTTCTTCAAAGCTTGCAACATGTCAACTTTCTAAAAAGTTTATTGAACAACCAAATTTTGACTTGCATCAAATTTACAGAGCACTTGAAATCCTTGCTAAGGAAACGGATTTTATACAATCTTCCTTGTATGATAATAGTTTAAAAATTTCCAGAAGAAATACCGGTGTGCTTTATTATGATTGCACCAATTATTTCTTTGAAATAGAACAGGAAGATGGCAATAAACAATACGGCCCATCAAAAGAACATAGACCAAACCCAATCGTTCAAATGGGTCTATTTATGGACGGGGACGGCATTCCTCTTGCTTTTAGTATTAACAGAGGGAACACAAATGAACAACTGACATTAAAGCCGTTAGAAGAAAAAATTTTATCTGATTTTGATCTTTCTAAGTTTATTGTATGCACTGATGCAGGTCTGGCTTCTGAAGATAATAGAAAATTCAACAACAAGGATGAACGGGCATTTATTACAACTCAATCAATTAAAAAGTTAAAAGCGCACCTGAAAAATTGGGCACTTGCTCCACAAGAGTGGTATCTTCCTAATGATGTAAAAACTTATGATATCTCCAAGCTCGATGAAGAGAAAGATAAAAATAAATTTTTTTACAAGGAACGTTGGATTAATGAAAACGGTCTGGAACAAAAAATTATTGTAACATACTCTATCAAATACAGAGACTACCAACGCAAAATCCGCAACTCACAAATAGAACGTGCACAAAAAACTATAGATACCAATCCTACAAAAATAAAAAAATGCAACCAAAACGATTACAAAAGATTTATTAATAAAACAAGCTGCACCTCCGATGGAGAAATTGCTGAAAAAGAAATATACAGCATTAATTTGGAGCTTATCTCGAAAGAAGAAACCTTTGATGGGTTTTATGCTGTGTGTACAAATCTTGATGATAACGCTTCTGAAATAATCAAAGTAAATCATAGACGTTGGGAAATTGAAGAGTGCTTTAGAATTATGAAAAGCGAATTCAAAGCAAGACCTGTATATTTAAGCCGTGATGACAGAATAGAAGCGCATTTTACTACTTGCTTTATATCATTAATTATTTACAGGTTGCTTGAAAAAATGCTAAATGAAAAATTCACCTGTTATGAAATTATTAGTGGGTTGAAAGATATGAGTTTTTATGAAGTGAAAGGCGAGGGCTACATACCTACATACACGAGAACAGATTTTACCGATGCTTTGCACGAAGCTTTTGGCTTCCGCACAGATTATCAAATTGTAAATACAAGCCAAATGAAAAAAATTTTTAGAGGCACAAAAAAATAAAAAAATTACTCATTTTCTAAAAACATATAAAAGCTTGAGACCCCTTGCAAATCAAGGATTCTCAAGCTTTGTATTTGTATCAAGTGTCAAAGACAGGATAATAATGCAGATCACTTTTATCGCCTAACTTTTAGAACTGCAATCCATTTACCTCCAACTCAATTCTTCTACAGCCCTAGCTAGGTCATCCTCCCCCGGCATCGTATAGCGTATCGCCATCATAAGCCTCGAAGTCCCGTCATTTTTCATATGCCCCATGAGCCTCGCGATTACGTCCAGGGGAATCTTTCTCACAGCCAACTCATGTCCGAAGGAATGTCTCAGGGTATGGGGAGTTACGTCAATCCCGGTAAGCTTCTGGTATTTTTCGAGCATATACTGAACAGCCCTGGCGGTCATTTTAGGAGAACGTTGGGTCGTGAACAGGTATAAGCTGTCGGTCTTACGTTCCTTAAGGTAGTCCTCAAGGGATTTTCGAGCGTCCAGTTTTAGCGGAACCTCGCGGTACTTCCCGCCTTTGCCGTTTTGGACGATTATTTTTCCTTTTCTATCGCTAAGTTCAACGTCAATTATCCGTATATCACAAAGTTCCTGCACCCTGAGACCGGTATGAAGCAACAAGGTTATAATGGTCAGCTCCCGGAGGTTTCCGTGTTTTCTTACTGCACGAATTAGAGCGTTTTGCTCGTTCCGGGAGAGCCATTTCGGAACTTCCTGCTGTACCGTGACGTTGTCCACGTTGGCACAGGGATTATCAGGAGCCAGCCCTTGCTCCACTGCCCAACGGAAAATAACATTAAGATGAATGAGGTTCAGATGAACGGTTCTCGGCTTGTAATGCTGGGAGGCCCACCGCTTGAAGTTCGCGATGTCGAGTTGAGTCGCGTTCCACGGGGAGAACTGGTCGCCCTGGTCGTTCGTGTCCGGTTGACGCTAGGAGACGCTGGGATTCGAGGTTCTCAAGAATTGTATGTCTGTTTTATCCCCGTTCCCCCTGTCCCAGACACCCCGGCTCTCCGATGTAGCCCCCTCGACTTCGCTCCGTAACCAGCCCTCGAACATTCGCCAGCTCGAATTGTACTGCCTGACCGTGAGGCTGCTCTTGCCTTCCTTCTTCAGTTTCTCAATGAACCGTTTGATCATTTCCCTTTGTCCTCCTTGCATATGCGACGATTATTTCAAGACATAACAAAGCCAATCATCTGTGTTTGTTTGCTCTATTATACCTTATTTCGTCGCATCTTATCAGAAAGACCGACAATATTATTCTTCCGTCTGTTCGCCTTCATCCTCGTCGTCCATAAGCCCAAGCTCGCGACGCAAAGCGTCGATCTCAGCTTCGATCGCTTCGTTGCTACGTTCGTCCGTGATGGTAGCCTCTACCTTCTGAACGTCGGTGAGCTTACCCCGGTTCTTTAACACAAGCTCGACCCCCTTGAGTTTCGCGTGGTCAGAGCAACCGGAGCGAACGATACCTTTCAGGACGTTGTAAGTCTCGGCCAGAAAATCCTCCATTGCCTTCTCTGCTATCTCATTCTGGTATTCGAGGAAATCCTGGTCTTACTTCCAACGGTAGATAGTCCTTTCGCTGACTCCGACCTCTCTCGCGATATCTTCGATCCGGTAGTTGTGTATATCGTTGGTCACAAACATCTCGGCTACGAGTCTCTGGCTTGCCGTGAGTTTTGCAGCAACCCCCGTCTTCGGAATTGGTTGCGGTCTTTTAGATGCCATTTTTACACCTCCTTTTTAGCTGGAAATCAATTCCCTTCCATATATAACAACGAAAAATCGTTCGTCCGCGTTGGGTCAGCCAACCTGACAACCGGACGAAAAACACCCCACAAAAAAGTCCCATTTAATACGAAAATCCCTGGAAAGCAGCGAACTTTTCAGAAATTCCGTTCCCAACGAAAACCCTACGAAATCCACTGTATTAAACGCATATCCCCCGGCTTTTAAAATCCCAAAGCCTTCGGAATCCGGTCTTCCATATACCGGACAGCGTGACCCTTCGCGACCATCATTTGATTCACGTTCACCCGTTCGTCGGAAACGTCGTCTACGAGCAGCACCGCGAGCCAGCGTCCATATTTATCTCGACCGTGGCTCGCGACGGTAATTTCCCTTCCCTCGATTAAGCTCGCCAGGAACGCTCTCGCAGCTTCTCCAGCTTCGGCAGTCGGCCCCTTCATTTCTGGAGCATTAATCCCCAGTAGTCGGAACCGTTCCCTCACGCTGATTGTGAACCCCACGTCCACAATGATCTCGACTGTGTCTCCGTCAATAACCTTGTGAGCTTTCCCGTAATAGCTGTAAACCCGATTCAATACATCAGCCCCTTTCTAAATTGGAGTCCCTGGTCTTGAGCATAAAAAAAGAGAGTTCCGCAGAACCCTCTCTCATAAGATAGCTGACCTATTAACGGATCATACAAGCCTGATATTAACCATAATACGGGCAATCCCTGTCCTGTGGAAGTAACGTATAACGATAATACAGTTATACAGATTACTCGTATTCTCTTAATAATACTGTTATCTAGTTAGTGTCGTGTTGAGGCGACATATTTTTTTATTGTTTCAAGGCAATACTCCCCGATTTGCCTAGCTATTTCTAAAATCTGTTTTTCCAAACTCTTTTTTAAATTGGAGTTTTCCTCTTTTTCGTAAAGAGCTTTTGTCACCCAAAATTCTTTTTTTCATTTCTCTACATCCATTGACTGTCGCCTCTCATTACTTAATTTAAAGGTTTAGGGGAATCCTTTGTTCAGTTATATTTTACGTTAATTTGCCGCTTATGGCAACATTATATAATGCTTACAGTATATTAATTTGACCTCTATTAACCTTTATAGTTACTGTAAAGGGGATGAGACCAATGAATTACCATATATTAGGAGAAAAGATAAAAAAGGAACGCTTAAATAGGGGGCTGACTCAAGAAGAATTAGCAGAAAAAGCCAATTTGTCAGTCTCATTTATGGGGCAAATTGAACGAGGCGATAGGAAGTTAAGCGTTGACACTCTAGTAAAAATAGGTAACTCATTGGGTATTAGTTTTGATTACCTTTTACAAAGTGGTCAACGATTAAAGCATGATACTGTTATAGATGAACTGGTTTATACATTGAAAGGAAGAACACAAAACGAAATTAGAATGGTAATTGATGTTGCTAGAACAATTTTCAAGCACTGCAAAATTAAGTAGATTGGAAACAAATAGAGCTTTCCCTTTTTATTCTTCGGATACGTTAACCGTAACAGTTGATTTAACCGTCTCTGCGTTCCTTGTAGGATCAAGCTGGCCCAGGTCATCGAGCGGTTGCAGGGTTACGGTGAAAGTGATCTTCTGTAAATACCCTGACACCGACGGAGTAAGCAGGATGAAGGCCTCTTTTCCGTTCACTTCTGCGTCTCCACTTTCGAGAACGGTTCCGTCAGACTCTTTATAAACATAGTCAGCGGAGGCCACGTTGAATTCCGTCCCGTCCGTACTCTCGAACTCGATCGCGACCTCTTTCGATTCACCGACAATAAAATCTCTCTTTTCTGAACTGTCCTCTCTCCAGGAATATTTCTCCGGTTTTTCGTAGGTTCCGTATCTCACGTCAAGCTCGCTCGCTGCGTACCTCTCCGGTTCTTCCGTGGCCCTGTATCTCTCGCCCGTTTCGCTCATCACGTACCGTTCCGGTCTTTCCATGATGTTATAATCGGGAGAACGTCTCGGCCCTAAAAATAACCGTCTCAGCATCGGCGAGCAGGGACGCTCTCATCGCGACTTTCCTCACGCTATCCACAGAGACAGAAATCGCAGCCCTGATCCGTCTCTCACCGTTGGCCCTCACAGCGACAGCAGCCAGGGTCTTCCTCGTAGTGTCCAGCACCACAGAGAAATTCGCCCCAATCCGTCTTCTGGAGTCAGCCAGGAAAGATACAGCAGCCAGTTTCCTTCTCACCGTGTCCGCCATTCATCCCCCACCTTCGCCCTTGTCGCAAGCTATGAAGGCTCAGGAAGAGGACTTTTGGCGGGTTTTAAGTTAAATTATCTTTAATTGGTATAATTTACATTTTAAAATACCCCCCTTACAGATTTTAATTTGCGTATTAATGTAATGTACGCTTTAGGAGGGCCATAGAAAGCGCAACCGCCAGATTACGCTTCTACGGACCCTCTTTCCATTTCACCGCCTCCCGGCTCTGAGCATAAAAAGAATTTCACAAGACTAAATTCTCTTGTCCGTGGAATTATAAAAATGTAAGGGGACACACCTCAAAAAAGGTCAGGGGACACACCTCCATATGGAGCCTGACTTTGGGGTCGGAGGAATGTCCCCAACTTATGCCTGTCTTTGGGGTCGGAGAAATGTCCCCAATTAGTATAAATTTACTGGAGGTGCCGGATGAAGAAGAACAAAAAGGAGCCAGTTGTTGCTCCTGGGGACGACGATGTGTTGAAGCAAAGCGCTACGAAGAAAGATAAAAAGGAAGTAGACTTCACCAGGGTAACGGCGTTGTCATTCGATGAGGTGGATCCCAGCTAATTTTCAGTTTTGTTATTTTCCATCCCCTGCAGGCTGCCAAAATGAGCTAACTTTACTTTCCATAAAGAATTGCGGTATTATATATAAAGGATATTATGGGAAGGACTGGTTGTTGTGGACATTCTCCTGATGCTGGCAGTCTGTATTTTTTGTATTTTAGTTGGCCGGATGTTTCTCAGTGATCTGATTAAAGAGCATAAAAAAAGAAGCGAGGAGAAAGCAAAAAAATTTAATAACAGAAGTGGTCCCGATCAGTATCTATAACGCCTTTATACCTATACATTTTTTCCTATTTCCACGTTATTTTCCCGTCATTAGACCAGTTAATAACATGTTTCCTTGCCAATTTATAACATAGTACGACTTTTTTTCATTATTCCTTATCATACAAAATAAAATCCGGCAAGCCGGATTTTATTAGAGTCTCTGATGCGCTTCCTTTAATAGTGTACCTGCTTTAGAGCAGAGTTCCTTGAGCCGGTTCTTTTCGGGCTGACCGGATATCCGGTCTATTACCGGCCCCATCTCCCACAGCACGTTTTGAGCGTTGGCGATACAGTTCTGCAATTCGGCCTGATCGTTGATCAATGGCTCGTGGCATCTTCCCACTTCTTCCACCCCGTAGGCGATACAGTTCTGCCGTTCGGCCTGATCGCTGATATCTACCATAACTTCACCTCCCTAAGGTTAACCTTGCCGGTTAACCCTCTGTTTATGCATTTTTTTAGCGGGCTACTTCCCGGTATGTTTTTTACTACCTGAGTCATATTTTACCGGGGCCGCAGCCGGTTAACATAGCGGAGAATTCTATCCGCAATAACCGCCACGGTCATTCCGAAAGCTGTGGCCAGTATGGTTGCCCCCACTATGGCAGTAGGATCATTTGAACCATGCATGACCCTTATGCCAATTATGGTAGTGGGTATTAGTGTTATGCATGATGTATTCAGGGCCAGAAACGTACACATGGAATCAGTGGCCGTCTTATTGTCGCCGCTGTTCAGCTTTTGCATCTCCTGCATGGCAATAAGCCCCATTGGTGTGGCAGCATTCCCCAGACCCAGCAGATTGGCACTGATATTCATGATGATTGCGCCCATGGCCGGATGCTCCCGGGGTATCTCGGGGAAAAGCCTGCTGGTTAATGGAGCCACCAGCCTGGCCAGCACCCTTACTAGGCCAGCTTCCTCGGCCAGCCGCATGATGCCTAGCCAAAAAGAAATAATAGCTATAAGCCCCAGAGATGTTTTAACGGCCATATTCGCCCCTTCCATGGCCGCCCTGGTCACGGCCTCAATGTTGCCATTCCATGCGGCAACCAGAATACCCGTCAAGATCATGCCCAGCCAAATGTAATTAACCATCACCATCCCCCCATCGATGCAGGCAATCCTTAATACTTAATTTATTTACAGGCCTGTCCCCTTAGAACAGGCTGCAAACAAAAGGCGATCCGGAAATCTACAGCCTTTTACTGAAAATACCGGCAAGCCCGGCCCCGGCAACCCTTTTTCGGATGGCCTCCGTATCGGTGGTATATAGTTTGAGTTCTTTCATCCTCTCAAAATATACAGAACCGGAGAAGGTATATTTCAATTCCATACCCTCTTTTGTTGTCATCTGACTCAACATGAATGAAAGCAAATCGCCACATGCCAGTTCAGGCGGATACTTCAGCAACGCCAATCCATTTCTTTTTCTGACGGCGTTATGGCCGGCCAGGAAACCAGTGGCTATAGCTTCCGTATGCCCTACCAGAAGCCCGGTCTTCTCACCGGCGCAAAAAAGATTGTCAACGCCCTTTACCGCTAAATACTCGTCACAGGGAGCGATGGCCATGAATCTTATAGAGTTGCCCTTGCCGCCCGAGTAGGGATCGGCGTAGCGGGCATCCCTAAAACCGTTCAGGGTGCGCAGCGTTTCCAGAGGGAAATATGGGGTCATAAGTTTGGCATGTCCTGTATCCAATAAAATAAGATTGCCGGCAAATTCCTGCAGGTTATACTGTTGGCAGGCCTTCCGCCCCAGCATATCATCTTTTTGAATATCCCGGGGCAAAGGTATAATAGCCAGGCCGTCTCGCTCCAGGTTGTTCACCAGCCAGGGGGCCAGGGATTTCTTATCCAGTTTGCAGGAGCCGCTCATGGCCTCGAATTGGGGAAACCCCTTACCCGCCGTCATTTCTTCTACACCGGCCAGGGCCGTCAGGCTGGTTCTGGGTCCAAAGGTGGGGCAGCGCAAAATACACATAGCACAGCCGGTACCGTATTTGGTGCAGTTTTTAACCGGGCCCGCTGTGCCCGTGGTATCAACGAAAATATCGCCCTGTACAGTTTTGCCGGCTGCGGTTTCCACGGCGGTGATGGATTGGCCCGTTTTTTTAACTCCGTTAACCCTGGCCTGAAAGTGTATTTCTACCCCCGCATCCAGCAGAGCCGTCCTGACTACAGGTTCTATCCTGGTAACATCATAGAAGGTGGCGTGCCTGTGCCCTGGGAAATTAACCCAGCGGTGACGCGCTACTCCGTCGATCAGCCTGATAAATTCGCTGCCGCCCATGCTCCAGATTTCTTCGCTGGCAGTATACCTGCCGTTATTCCGCATGATGCCGCCGACCAACCCTGTGCCGAGCAGCATATCAGTTTTTTCCAGCAGGGCAACTCCGGCGCCGGCCCTGGAGGCTGAATATGCAGCCGCACAACCGGCCCAACCGCCTCCCGCTATTACAATCATAGGCTGAAACCTCCCCGGGTTATTCATTACAACATATTCCGTTAAAGCGATAAAGTTTCTATAAATAATTGCTTGTAATTATCTCTATTAATTAACCAACTGGTATGTTTACACAAAATTAAAAACCCGGTAAATATTCACCGGGCTGAATACTATCTTTTTAATGATCAGGCGTAGTTACGGGTGTTTCTGTATTGTGCCTCTCTCTTCTGCACATTGATTGTAGTTGCGCAAGCAATTGCGGTGCTACATCCAGGAGCCTGTCATAAATCACATTACTGTCCACCGGCAGCAACCGGATCTGCCCTTGGCCAACCACCAGGAAGCCGACTGGCTGCACGGATACCCCGCCGCCGCTGCCGCCTCCGAAGAAAGGCGCCTGCTCTTCCTGGCCGCCATCACCCTGCCCCTGGCTTTCGAATTCACCGCCACCCGCCCCGAAACCACAGGCAACCCGTGATATCGGGATAATCACGGTGCCATCCGGGGTTTCCACCGGATCCCCCACCACTGTATTTACATCGACCATTTCTTTGATGCTTTCCATGGCCGTTTTCATTAGCCCCTCAATAGGATGTTCAGCCACGATTCTCACCCCTTATTCCCTCTTTGATATTCTTAACAAGCTTCATTAATTTACCCGAAATTACCAGTGTCGCCGCCATTCTAAGGCCGGTAAAGATAATATGACCAATTCTGATTGTTAATATGCAATCAAAAAAAATCGTTAAACCTTTTTTGTTGAAATACGGTACCACGGAAAAAACCGGTTTTGCCGGCCGATAGGAGAGGTTATGAAATAGCAGTGACATCAGAAACCCTTTTAAACCCCAGAGCATACCGGTCAGCAGGCCGGTATGCAACGGATTACCAACCCCCAGACCGGTATGCCAGTTCATTTTCTTCAGGCGGATTTTGCCCAACATATACTTCATGGAGGGTTTTAATTCACGATAAATATCATTCCAGAAGGACACCATTTTTAATATTCGGGACAAGGAAGGAAAAGTGAACCCTTCCTTGTCTCCAGCCAGGTTTTTACCACTGCCGTCCTCCAACAGGGCTTCGTATTCAACAGCCGGCCTTTTAAATGATTTTTTTAATTTTCGTGCGCCCACCACTATACGGTAACTGATGCCGGGCCAAAGTTTTATTTCCACGATGAAATTGTCGTCGTGCTCCTGCCGGCTGTAATTAATTCTGAATGAAATTGGTATAGCCATCAATCCGCCCGCAAGCAATAAAAAAAGCGCGACAATTATCCACAGCATTTTCCCACCGACTTTCTTCCCCTGCATTATTTTACCACTGGGGAAAGACGGTATACGCCATATCTGATAAATGATCCGCACCTTAAAAATTTTTAAAGATTAAATGTAATAATTATATGGTAAATACAAACGCCTATTTCATTAAATCAACCAGTAGCCCGGTTATTTTATTTAGGCGTCTGACAATATCCAGATTGTTCTTCTGCTGGTCCAGAAATTCCGCAGCGAGCTCCGCCACCTCCTGATTGATAATTTCCACCCTGGTCAGTATTTTTCCGGTGAAAAAGCTGTGCTGCTGTTTGACAATGTAAAAATTCTCCAATATATAGGAGAGGTATTCTTTAATACTGTCCTGATATTCCTCAATATCCGCGACCTTTCCGCCCTCCGTCAGCTTCTTGGCTATGGCCTTAATTTTATTCAGCAGGTCTCTGGCCCGCTGTTCTTTGCTTTCACGCTTGGCATTGTCAAAGGTATCGGAAAATGATTTTTCTATCCTTGTTCTTTTGGACATGTCCTGGTTGCTACGAATATTAAAATCTATGTTGTACACCTTCATATCGGCTCACCCCCGTCTGTGCCGGCAGAGCTATTCTGCCGCCTTTATATTTTTCGCTATAGCAACGACGCTATTATCGCCTTTGGTATATTAATCGGTTCCTTCAATCAGTGGCATTACCCTGGCATCCCTAAAATATCTTTCCACCGGTTGGCCTGTGAGGTAAGCCACCCCACACACATATTAATATCTCTGTATAATAGCCATTTTATCACAATTTTGCCTATTCAGGCATCCACTGTTTAAGACCCGGCGTACAGATAATCCCTAATCCAGCTGCTCAGGGACATATGCCAGCTTCTCCAGATTTCCGCTATGTTTCTCTTCAGATACGGACTGTTGAAATTCTCCGGCACCCGGATGCCAAAAAGAAGGCTGCAACCTACGGCCATATCTGTATAGCCGGAAAAGTCGTAATAAATTTTAAATGTGTAGGCGTAAACCGCCACCACCAAAGTAAGCCAGCCGGCTGATTCCGGGGTTGTTAGTGCTCCGGTGAGCCGGGATACCGTGTCGGCCACGATAAACTTCTTGCTAAGGAAAGGGGACATACCTCTCTTTGAAGCCTGGCCCTAGAGTCGGAGTAATGTCCCCAACTAGTGTAAGGGGGAATCCCCCTTACACTCCCCTTAGGAAATTATCCAAGTGGATAATTTCCTATCTCTCATTTAAAAAGGCGCTTTTAAAGCGCCCTTGATCATATTTACTATGCTTATTTTATTACCACGGGTACCCGGGCCAGTAATTGGTCATTGCCGGAGGAATCCACACTAATGACCTCCACCATGCCCGTTCTGGGCAGTGACGGCGGGTTATAGCTCATGGTAGTCTCGAAGGAACCGTCACCACCGGGAGTCGGCAACTCATCCTCCTTCATTACCTGTCCGTTTCTGGTCACCAGCCTTAACCTGATTTTTTGCGCGGGGGATTTTAAATTTCCGGAAACCTTCAGGGGAGAGGTAACTTCCTGGTTAGGGGCAGGCTGGGTAATTTCAGCCCCGGTGTTCACCACCATGGAACCTTGCTGAGATGTGTTCTGGTTTGCCGGCGCCTGTTTTGCGGGAGCCGCTGGAGACGTGCGGGCAACCTCACCGGTGGCCGTTTCCACTACTTCAAACCCTACTCCTTCCGGCCTGTCATTGACGTCCGCCCTTACCACTGTTACGTTGGCCTCACTGCCGTTTTGTAGCCCGGCAGCCCGGCCACTGTATTTCAGTTTTACGTCCAGCCAGTTCATGCCCTGCTGGGGCACACGCTGCAATATTTCGTCAACTTCCATATTATTACTTTTGCTATTCCCTGTGCTGGCCAGAATATAGGCATTATTGCCGGACTGCACCCAGGTATTTGTCTTGCGGTCTCTTATGCTTCTGGCAACATCCCTGACCACTTTGGGGCAGTCTCTCAAATTCACCGTTTCAAAACTTACCCTGCTTACCTCCGGAACCACGTAGGTTTTGGCCTGTGGCTGCGGCGCCGGTTTGCGGGTCGCTGCGCAGCCGGCAAAAGCAATGAACATAAGTAGCATAATTGTCCAAACAATATACTTTCTCAAACGGCATATCCCCCCTTTTTTGAGTATATTCTTCCTCCGTCCAACAGCAAAAATTCAAATATAAATATCAAAAGTTCCGCATCTCAACTTACATACCAGACATTATTAAAGACTATTTTTTTCGGCGAAGTGTATCAAAACCAAATTCTAAACCTGTAATTTCCGCCAGTTCTTTATCCAGGACAAATATATCTTCTTTGGAAACCTGTCTTACGGAAGTTTTGCCTAATGCTTTTACACCCTCTTTCATTTCATAAACAGTGGCATTTAGAAAATTGGCCAGGGTTTTTGCGCCTTCATTAATGTTAAATTTATTTTTATATTTTCCTTGTTCAAAAGCAATCTGGGTTGGTGGTTCAAAAGGGACCACCTTTAAAACCTGGGTATGCAACGTCGCTATCAGGATGGCAGTTCCCATGTACACCGCGTCCGCTCCCAGAGCCAATATTTTCAGGCAGTCGCCCGGTGTGGCAAGGCCTCCCCCAATCAGGATGCTTACTTTTCCTTTTAAATTGTGCTCCTCCCAAAACCTTGCCGCCCTGAATGCGGCCAGAAAAGTAGGCAGTCCGAAGTCGTCCTCCAGTAAGGGCAGAGAAGCATGGGTTCCCCCCTCCGCGCCGTCAACGCTCACAAAATCCACACCCGCCTCCACTGCTATCTTGAGGTCTTCTTCAAGATACTTGCCCGCGCCGAATTTAACTCCTATAGGAATACCATCAGTTAGGTCTCTGAGATAATTTACCAGGAATTTCAGATCCTCTGGAGTGCTCACACCTTCTATCCTGTTATGTACAACTGCATCCTGCCCTTTTTTTAAGCCCATTCTCTGTCTTAACTTTTTGCTGATCTTTTCTGCTTTAATAACTCTGCCTACCCCCGTACTGGCGCCGTGGCCAAATTGTATTTCTACGGCATCACTTTGTTTTATAATTTTTTCATCTTTATTCCAATCTATTCTGGAGTACTGTAAGATTAAATGTTTTGCCGCCTTCCTATCTGATTCCAGCCAGGGTCCAATGCCTGTATTGGTCGCTGTTCCTACAGCGCTGGCTCCTTTAGCATAGGCAATCCTATAAGCTTCCGATATAGACACACCATATCCCATAGCGCCTAACAGAATAGGGATATTTAATTTAAGGGGTTTTTGGGCTAAAGGTCCGATTACCACACTTGTGTCAATATTTGTATCCCCGGGCGTGGGTAGTGTTTCCAACTGGGCAATATTAAACATAATTTTTTCCAGATAGTTGAATTTACGTAGCCCGCCTAAAGGCCTTTCTATGAAATCATTTGTTTGAGCGCGAAGTTCTATTTCCATCAGGACGTTGGGATTCACCCTTTGGATGACGGTAGGCAACTCCCAGAGGTTCTCATCATATTGATCCGTTAAAATAGGATACATTGCTTTTCGAGATAAGTATCCAATTGCTTTCCTGGAAAAATATACACCACCCAAAATAGATAGAGCTGTGAAACCTATTTTTTCAAGACCGGATGATTTTTTATCCGACACAACGTTTACCTCCATATATGCCTAGATATACTTATTATGTGCCGGAAAGTAGTTAATTCTAACACTGTTCGGAGAAAAAATAATACATATCCTCGGGATAGCCAATCAGTTCCCGCACACGCCCGGGAGTTAATCAAGCCATCGGCGTAGAATAATTTTTTTAATATCTAACAATAATAAGGAAAAAGGAGCTGAAAAAATGCTGGATGACCATACTAGATTTCAAGCAAATGATGAGTTAGCCTTGCTTAATGCTATTTCAACGACTGAAGTAGCTGCAAAAAAAGCAGATCTATTTTCAGGTTTAGCTAAGGAAGATATGGTGAGAAAATTTTTTCAAAATCGTGCAGAAACATTGAAAGGTGTTAATGATAACCTTAGAAAACACCTGGATAAGTTGGGAGGATCTTGAAAGAATGAACGACCTGGATATGTTATATGACTATTATACTTGTGCAAGGCTGGCTGAAGGAGGATATGCTACAATGGCATGCCATGTTAAAGATGACAAAATCGAAAAATTGTTCAAAAAACTGACACAACAAGCAATGGATGACGTTCGCGCAACATCAGAATTAATAATAAAATTAGGCGGCAAAATCTACTAAATAGTTTAATTGTGGAGAAGGTTCTTTTTCATAATTGAAGTCACCTTTTTTGTCGCGGTAGCAACCGCGAGGCAGATTTTAAATTAATGAAGACAAAAATTTGTAAGCAACCAAGGGGGAATCTGTATGGGACCAACCACTAACGGTTTCATCACAGGAGTAATTGGCGGGGTTATAATGAACGCCATAAACCTGGCCGCCTACTACATACCAAACATTACCAATATACGTTTTCTTGACTGGGCATCTATCATAATTCTTGGCAGTACGCCCAACAATAGTGCGGAGTTTTTTTATGCCCTGTTTATCCAACTTATGTGGTCGGGGTTAATGGGGGTTATCTTCAATTACCTGATACTTTACGTATTGTCCAGGGACTATATTTTAAATGCTATGCTGTATTCCTTTTTTATGTCGTTCATCTTCCGGGGATTTGTATTGGCTTATAAGGTGCCCTTTTTATATGCACCATCACTGTCGACCTCGATCACAAACATCTCTTCCGTATTTATGTGGGGATTAGTTCTGGGCCTCCTGCTCAAACGTTTGAATAACAAGGAGAACCTGCATGAGGGTATGGGCGACCAATCAGAAGTATACGAAAAACCAGATATGGTCCCGGACAAATCCAAGTTTAGAATCCGCTTCTCGGAGAAAAACAGGATCTAAATAAACGGGAGTACGCCAACTCCACTTAACGAATTAGAGCTGCGCTCGCTAATCAGCGGTCAGCTCTCTTTTTAATTTTTTTGGCCGGTTGGAGAGATAGTTTTAATCTCTTTGGATGCCAATTATTCTGCTTTATCTCGTTGCAATCTCCAATTTTGTAGTCTTTTCTTATCAATCTATAATAGCCCCAGGTTGCTGTTGGAAACCATATTAAAAAAGGAACTATTGAGTCTACTATGCCATGGGAAAGGTATAAGACACCTAGTTTCGCAATCATTTGGCAAAAAAGCATGCTGTAAATAATCCCCATAGTTACGTATACAAAAATATATGGTTTTCTTTTAGGCAAGAAGTAAAAATATATGATAAAGTATATTGACCAGGAGATAGGTGCAAAGAAATGAATTCCCATCAAACCAAATGGTTCATAGTTGACATATCCGAATGAGCCAGTTAAATTAGCTATAGTGACTAGAAGAATATCAAACACGCCCCCAAAAATAATCCCATAAATAGATAAGCGACGTATTTCCATTCTGGGTACAGTAGCTACAAGAATTGCTGCGAAAATCCCTGTATATATGAAAGGTATGAATTTTATTGGCATTATTTGTTATCCCCCTTAGTCTATAATCAATATTATGATAATCCTCTTCCAAGCACAACAGCGTAATATTGCTTATTTCGCTATGCCCGCGAAGCCAAGGGGACGCTCGAACCGTCCCCTTGGCTTCGCTAACCAATAAATTACGCTGTAGTACTACTTTGCTTCTTTTTCTATTTTTTGAGCATTGATGCTTCTGTTAATTAATCCGGTCCTTCGAACTTTAACATTAACAACAACGTTAACGTTGGCATTGGTGAAAATTTCCGGCCAATCTGCCTGCAGCTTTTTAAATTCCTGCGGATGTTCAATGTAAAAGCGTTCCCCGATCCCCAATATGTCGGTCTTATGTTCCCGGGCCTTGTCCATGGCGGCAAGTATTTCTTGTTTAACCTGGGAGGCTATGCCGGCCTCAAAAGCCCGGAAGTTTTCCTTTTCGATGAAGAGGTCTTGCGATAAAATATCTGCATTACTGTCCTGCTCGACCATATTGCCTTTACAAGAAATATCCAGATTGACGAAAAGCTCGCCGTCTTCCATGAAGGTATGGATTTTTCTCCTGGCGCCATATACCTCAAAGGTCATAAACTTGTGGTTGCCCCGGGGGTTTGGAAAGGTTATGGTGCCGTATTTGAACTTTTTTTGTGCCCATAATACCCCCCGGGTTTCCCGGCCGTCCAGCCAGTCCACCAGTTTATCTTGTTCAAATATAGCCGCCCCTTCTAATTTAATCTCTTTTCTGCCTGCTTCCCAAGGCGGTTCGCCCGGCGTTATATGCCCGACGGGTATTGTAGTAATCCGTGCAGCAACGGGATCAGTGCTTCGGCTGGACAGCATGATCAGGAAATTGTTCAAGCTGCTGGGGTAGCTGAAAGAAGTATCCGTCTGATGGATAAATAAACCTTCAATGGCAAGCGACGGCACGCCTTGCAGCTTGGGACGGGCCTCGAGGATGTCCTTCGCTCTGCCCGGGGCAATCAAGATCCAGATGTTTCTCCTGAGTTCGGACATCCTGTCAAAGTTGTCGAGAACATCCTTAACCCCATTTCTGGCCAGTTTTTCTCCGATGATCACGGAAGTCAGGTGGCCGAAGAAGAGGTGGTTGGCAGACATGTCGTTTATTTTTTTTACTGCTTCGAAAACGGTCGGTCCCTTTTCCGACACCAGCCAGACCTTGTTCGTTCCGGCGCTGGCCCCGCCCCCGCCCCCGCCCATACCCGTTTG
>LADO01000044.1 GCA_000961595.1 Peptococcaceae bacterium BRH_c4b | reverse complement strand
TGCTTTAGAATTATGAAAAGCGAATTCAAAGCAAGACCTGTATATTTAAGCCGTGATGACAGAATAGAAGCGCATTTTACTACTTGCTTTATATCATTAATTATTTACAGGTTGCTTGAAAAAATGCTAAATGAAAAATTCACCTGTTATGAAATTATTAGTGGGTTGAAAGATATGAGTTTTTATGAAGTGAAAGGCGAGGGCTACATACCTACATACACGAGAACAGATTTTACCGATGCTTTGCACGAAGCTTTTGGCTTCCGCACAGATTATCAAATTGTAAATACAAGCCAAATGAAAAAAATTTTTAGAGGCACAAAAAAATAAAAAAATTACTCATTTTCTAAAAACATATAAAAGCTTGAGACCCCTTGCAAATCAAGGATTCTCAAGCTTTGTATTTGTATCAAGTGTCAAAGACAGGATTATAACTGTGGAGTCGATACAGTGCAATGTTTTTTTAGGTATTAGCGTAAAATTTGCTCCACTTCATCTGCGTCCAGATCCATTATATAGTTAATACCCGTAACATCGGCAGCCTCCCTGGTCAGGGCGGTTATATCATCCCTGGTAATGTACTGCAGCCCGAATTTACGGGCTCCACACATAAACTGGCGTAGACCCTGGGCCAGGCGCGCGAAATAAGAATACACGCCAATAGCGCCTACGGGCAGCCGGTTATAATCTTCCGGCCCCAGCTTTTCCTTGAGTTCACTGGCAGCTATGAACACTTGCTCGATGGTTTCGCCGTACTTTTTGTATTCGGCAGGCACCTTGCCGGCCTTGATCGCCTCGCCCACAGTTTTACCCACCATGGCAGCGGAAAGTGCAGAGCGGGCCATACCTATGGCCTTGATGTGTGGGGCGCCCATAGCCAGGCCCTTGAACATATGATCTTCCAGAGTTAAGCCGCCGGCTATAGCCACGGGGGGCACATAGGCACCTTTGGCCGCCAGCCGGTCCAGGTACTGCACCAGCAAGGCCTGGATATAAACTGTAGGTACGCCCCACTCGTTCATCATTCTCCAGGGGCTCATACCGGTGCCGCCGCCGGCCCCGTCCACGGTAAGCAGGTCCAGCCTGGCATCGGAGGCATATTTTACAGCCCTGGCTAGATCCGCTGGGCGGTAGGCGCCGGTCTTCAGGAACACGTATTCGGCGCCGCAGCCGCGCAATTCCTCTACCCTGGCCATAAAAGAATCATACTCCACCATACCGATCCGGGAATGGCGCTCGAATTCGGAGAAGGCACCAGCTTTGTAAGCAGCCTGCACTCCCGGATCCTGCGGATCGGGCAGCACTATATATCCGCGTTCTTTAAGCTGCAGCGCCCGCTCCAGGGTATCCAGCTTAACCTCGCCGCCAATATCTTTGGCACCCTGGCCCCATTTCAGCTCAACGGCCCGCACACCCAGCTTCTCCAGGGCATACTCCTGTACCCCCAGCATAGTGTCCTCCACATTGGCCTGAATGGCAATAAACCCCTGGCCGCCGTACCATTTGGTAAAATCTTTGACCCTGCGTTCCAGATTAGGCGAGTGTACCACCCGGCCGTTTTTGATCTCCACCGCAGGGTCCATAGCGCAGACATTTTCACCGATAGCAATGCCGATACCAGCAACGGCAGCACCGGCGGCCAGATGGTCCCAGTTGTTGGCAGCCACATTGGTTGAGCCCATAGCTGCTATTACAATAGGAAGGTTTAATTTCAAATCGCCTTTGGAGCCTACGGCGGTCTCCAGGCTTACTGCAGGAAATATAGCCACTTCGGGGTCGGCCTTAATGCCCTGGGCACCCACAGCTGTACCCATAATATTGAAGTGGGAATAATCCAGCGGGTAATCCTTTTCCGAAGCAGAGGTGGTTTTGCCAAAAGGCTGGGGATAAAGAACTTCCTTCCCCCGTATGGCGGATTTGCCTATTTCGCAAAGCCCGGGACAGCCGTCCAGGCAGGTTACACACATGCCGCTATACGGGCACTTGCTCGCACCGGTACGGAGCTTGGTCAGCGTTGCTGCTGTAGCGTTGATGCCATTACTGTAACTCATTAAGTTTCATCCTCCTAAAGCACTGATAATTAAAATTTGCGGCAGTTTCCCTGCCGTTTGTAAGCTATTCTTTTCTCTTCTCTCTTTTTTCCTGATCATATTGTTTCTGTGTCTTTGCGATTTAATGAAATACTGTTCAATTATATACACAGCAAATGTTACTCTATACATCCCTCCCCGGCTAATTAATGGGAGAAAACAAAAAACGCCCCCATACGAATTGCGTCAACAATCCGTATTAGGACGTCATTGCCCCATCAAGCTATTTACATAAACCAGTATAACACCGGAAGAAATAAAATCAACCTAACTACTTCAAGAATATTGTATACACTTTAGTACTACTTCTGGTAAAAAGCTATTATGTTTTTTGCAATTCTTAACATGGGCAGGGATTTGTCCATGCTGAGTCTTTGAATATATTTGAACGCTTCTTTTTCAGTCAGTGCCTTCTTTTCCATCAACAGCCCCTTGGCCTTCTCCACCAATTTTCTTGTTTCCAGTTCCTTCCTTAACTGTTCTATTTCTCCGGCCAGGCGCATAGCCCTGTCAAAATTGGCCAGCGCTATTTCTATAACCGGCTGGATAGTAACATCTTGAACTGGTTTCAGCATAACGCCATATACCCCCGGCATCCAAGCGTAATCCTCGATTTCACCGAGGCTATGTGAAACCGCCATAATAACCGGCGCCACCCTGTGTTCATCAATTATTTCAGTTACATTCATATTTTCAGTGCCCGGGAGATGGGGGTCAAGCACCACCACGTTCGGTTCCTGCTGAAAGATCAACTGCAGCGCACCGCGAGCCTCAACCGCCTCACCAACCACCATGTAGTCGGCGTGCCTGAAAACTTCCTTTAAAGTCCTGCGAAAAATGACGTCTCCGTCCGCTATGACTATTCTGGTACCAAACATTGTTGTCACACCTCAGGATAAATAAAACCGCCAGAGCACTGGCTCGAAATAACAGTTCAATTTTAACACGCTCAAATAAAAAATCATATAGCAAGGAAAGCTGACATTTTCTGCGGTTTTTGCAAATATAAATATGGCAGGAGGTGACGTCGTTGAAAAAAGGTCGCATTAGAAAGGTATTTCCCGGGGGCAACACATCCCGGGGCTTTTATTCCTTTTACGACCACATTATAGAGCAGGATGCCGCCAGGATTTTTATTATCAAGGGCGGCCCCGGGGTGGGCAAATCCACCTTTATGCGTAAAATAGCGGAGGCCATGCTGGAAAAGGGCTTTGACTGCGAATACCACTGCTGCGGTTCGGACAACGGCTCTCTCGACGGGGTGGTGTTTCCCGCCATCCGGGTAGCCCTCCTGGACGGCACGGCCCCCCATATAGTGGACCCCAGAAACCCGGGGGCGGTAGATGAAATCATCCACCTTGGCGACCACTGGAACGAAGCCGGCCTGAAAAGCCATAAGAAGGAGATACTGGAAACCAACAAAGAAGTCGGCAGACTGTTTAGACGGGCCTACGGCTACCTGGCCTCGGCCAAAATATTTCTGGATCAGGTGGAATCCTATTACCGTGATACGCAAGCACTTAACGCCGGCGCGCTGGATAAACTCTGTCTTGATCTGGTGCATGAAATATTCGAGGGTAAAACACGGCAGACCGAAAATCCCCGGGCACGCCACCTATTTGCCACAGCCATAACGCCCGCCGGCCCGGAGAGTCACCTAAACACGCTGGTGGATCATTTGTCCAAACGCTATATTGTCAGCGGCGACGACGGCACCGGCAAGAGCACCCTGGTGGCCCGCCTCATGGACGCAGCCATGATGCGCGGCTTCAATGTGGAGGCTTACCACTGCGCCCTGACCCCGGAGAATATCGATCACCTTATTATACCGGCCCTGGACGTGGCGGTGATAAACTCCGTTGAGCCCCACTTTTACATGCCCGGGGAAAACGATGCGGTTTTCGACACCATGCAATTTGTAAACCCCATCGTTAACGAACAG
Organism: Peptococcaceae bacterium BRH_c4b; assembly: GCA_000961595.1. GTDB lineage: Bacteria > Bacillota > Desulfotomaculia > Desulfotomaculales > Desulfocucumaceae > Desulfocucumis. Next base: position 12,557 of record LADO01000044.1, on the reverse strand, counting down.
TACCTGGCGGAAAAAACAGTAGCCAGGGAGATGTACCGCCGCAGCATGGAACTGGCCGTCGAATTCATCGCCAAGGCTAAAGGCGAGCATGACCGTATGGAAGCCTTCTATACGCCCTATATGGACTATACAGCGATTAATACCCGCAGGGAAAAGACCCTGCAAAGAATCCTGGAGATTGCGGATTTTAGAAGCCCGGCTAGCCCATAGCCGGGCTTTTTTCTATTTAAGCAAATCTGCCATGAATTCGGCAAACCTTTTAAAATCCTCCACTCGCTTCATATATAAAACTGCAGTTATCAGAATGGTATATAATATATGGTAAATAATAAAATAACTTCTTCCGGGAGGAATTTGCAATGGAACTCAAGGAAGCTATTTTTTCACGCCGGAGCATAAGAAAATTCAAACCCGACCCCGTACCAGGGGAACACATTTATGAAATGCTGGAGGCTGCAAGGCTGGCCCCCTCCGGCTCCAATCTGCAGCCTTTCCGGTTTGTGGTCATCAGGAGTGAAAAAGCAAGAGAGCAACTAGCTTCTGCCACACTGAAATTTGTTACCGAGGCGCCGGTGGTAATAGCCTGCTGCACCGACTTGACTGCGATGGACGGCAGAAAAGAGCGCATGAAGGAACTGGCCGAATCCGGAGCCTTTACCGGAGCAACTATGGGTAAAGTCAACCCCGCCGATTACGCCGACCGCTGGAAGGACAGCAATGCCATCCCCGCCTATTTAAATCTTAATACCGCTATAGCCATAGAACACCTTATTTTAAGAGCCACCGACCTGGGACTGGGCACATGCTGGGTAATGCTGTTTAAGCAAAAAGAGATCAAAGATTTGTTAGACCTGGGCGAACAGTACGCCGTGGTCGCCCTGATTCCAGTGGGCTACCCGGACCAGGACCCGGGTCCGAGACCACGGCTCCCTATGGAACAAATTTTACTCAAGGAAATATAATTATCAGCCGGAAATAATTAATCCGGCAGCACGGTGTTTATACCCAGGGCCAGGCAAAACCGTTAATAAATATTTAAAAAAATTGTTTCAGAAAAAAGGTAATAATCAGATAACATCGAAATTAATAACATATTTACAAACGGTTTGGGATAACACCACAACAAGTCTTCACAATGGTCTCTTAATGCCTTTAGGTGGTGCACCTCAGAAGCAATAACGCCGCAACAATTCTTTAGCTACGCCACGGGGACGGTTCCATCGCTTTCCCTTCGGTACTTCGCTGCGCTTCGGAAGCGATCGAACCGTCCCCATGGCTCCGCTAACTTTTAGTTTACGCTGTAGTACTGGCTTCGAGCTTTATGACAGGAGGTTGTTTATAATATGGAAACAATTAGAAGACTAAAGGGCTACCTGGAACCGGAATCAATAACCATTATAGGTGTATCCACCCGAACGGGCACGGGAACTTTTAATATTTTTGAAGTAATGCTGAACAGCAACTACATAGGCCGTATATACCCTGTAAATCCCAAGGGCACAGATATTCTTGGCCACAAAACTTACAAATCAGTGGCCGAAGTGCCCGAAATAACCGATTTGGCCATTATATCCATTCCCCGGGAAGCTGTACTCGGCGCAGTTAAAGATTGCGTTACCAAAGGCATAAAATCCGTTGTCATTATCACCCAGGGCTTTGCGGACGCCGACGCCGCCGGGCAGACCATGCAGCAGGAACTTTTACATGCGATACGGGGTACCGGCACCAGCATTATAGGCCCTAATACGCTGGGGGTGGTCAATTTACGCAATGATTACTACACCTCTTTTGTTAACTTTATTAAACAGGCCAACGACACCGCCGTTGTCTGCCAGTCCGGCATTTTTATAGCGGCATCCCTGGATTTAACCGCAGGCCTGGGGCTGTGCATTGACGTTGGCAATGCCTGTGATATAGGCTTTAACGACGCGCTGGAATATTTTGCACAGGATGCTCAAACCCGGGTTGTCAACATGCACATGGAAGGCATCCACGGAGGCTGTCGCTTCATGGAAATAGCCGCCCTGGCCAGCAGAAGAAAACCTTTGCTGTGCTACAAGACCGGTCGTAGCGAGGCCGGGGCCAGGGCCGCCGGTTCTCACAGCGGCTCCCTAGCCGGGGAGGACCACGTATTCGGCGCCGTCTTCCGGCAGTGCGGGGTTATCCGGGTGCAGGATGTGGAGGACATGCATTACCTGAATAAGACTTTTTTAACCTACCCGGGCATGTCAGGCCGCCGTATCGGAGTGGTTACCATCAGTGGAGGGGCTGGTATCGCCACCATTGATGCCTGTTCTGACCAAGGCCTTGAGGTGGCTGATTTAACTAACGAAACACTAAAAATACTGAACGACGTGTCCCCTGACTGGATGAATGTCAATAATCCGGCCGATATATGGCCCGCAGGCATGTCCAGGGGCTACCTGCCTATAGTTGAACTTTCTCTGGAAACGGTTCTATCGGATCCCAACGTAGATGCCTGCATATGTATAAACGGTGGCTACCAGGACCCCGAGGATAACGTACTGGATGCCAGCGATATTATCAAAGAGGTGGCCCGGCGCCATATGGACAAGCCCCTGGCGGTTTGGGTTGCCGGCCCCAGCCGGGAAAAGTACAGGCCTTTATTAGAAAGCAGTGGAAATGTGGTGGTTTACCCTTCCCCGGACCGGGCAGCCAGGTCCCTGGCCATGCTTTGTCAATATCATACGGAAATAAAAAACAGGTCCGTCACCAGCCCTGAAACATTCACCGATATTAATACTCCGGATGTGGCAGTTATAATCAAGCAACACCTTGACGCCGGGCCGGTCACGGTAAACGAGCCGGTGCTGGAAATGCTCAGCCTTTACGGCATTCCTGCTATCACCTCCCGCAAGGCCGCCAACCCCGGCGAGGCCCTGGCTGCCGCATCTGCCACAGGTTATCCGGTGGCTATGAAAATAGTCAGTCCCCAGATATCCCACAAATCGGATGTGGGAGGGGTATGCCTGAATATCGGAGATGCCGGGAAACTGGCAGTAGCATATGAAGATATGCTGCAGACGGTAAAAACCAATGCGCCCGGGGCATCCATCGAAGGTGTGCTGATCCAGCCCTACCGTCCCGGTGGGGTGGAGGTTATCCTGGGGGTTAAACAAGACCCGGAATTCGGGCCGGTGCTGGTATTCGGCCTGGGCGGAATCTACGCCGAACTCTTCAGGGACGTTTCTTTTAGGATAGCACCGCTAAGCCGCCGGGAAGCACTGGATATGATCAGGGAAACCAAGGTTTATAAATTGTTAAGTGGATTCAGAGGAGCCGCCGTGGGCGACATCGACGCTGTGGCTGATTGCCTGCTACGCCTGAGCCAGTTGGCCTGCGATCACCCGGAAATAAAGGAACTGGATATCAACCCCCTGCTGGTATCCCCCCAGGGCGTACTGGCAGTGGACGCCAGGGCTGTGCTGGCAAGCTAATTTAGCCCAACGTGAGTCCCCCCTCACTCCATGCAACCCCTTTGCCCTTCGCAAAGGGGTTGCTGCTTTTATGCAAAAAAAAGACCGCGCCAGAAGCAACGGCCACAATGAAGGAGGTTGTAAAATCTTTAAAGGATTATTTTGTATTATAATTTTCGCAGGTTAAAAGCACTTTAAATCCAGGTTATTATTCGTCTATAAAAGTGTTACCATAATTTTATTCGTCCGTAACGTAACGTTAACTTAATTTACCCGGTTATTTTACCGATATAAATTACAATTACCAACAAGTAGGGCTATGATACTTTAATTGGGGGAATGTAATTGAATACAGTGGTGCTGGATACCAACGTTCTGCTGGACAGGCCCGTGGACCAAACGCTGTTGTCATTTAACCCGTGCAAGGTAGTTATCCCTCTGGCGGTGCTAAGTGAACTGGATAATTTCAAGGGACTGGACGACTCAAGAGGCTACTGCGCCAGGCAGGCTATAAGATTTCTGGACTCTTTGCGACCCAATCTGCACAAGGGAGTTCCTCTGGACTCAGGACACACCATATTCGTGGAAGTAAACCATGTGGATGTGGAACTGCCGGAAGCTCTCATCAGAAACCACACCGACACCAGAATACTGGCCATCACCAAAGGTCTGCAAAAAACAGAAGATGTTTCCCTGGTAACCCAGGACACCTGCGTCCGCATTATTGCTGACTCTCTGGGCATACCTGCGGAAAACTACGTGGTGGAACGAGTCGACCTGGACAACCTGTATAGCGGCTGGTCGGAGCTCCATATCACCGACAGGGAGGTACAGTCATTTTACGAGAATGGTTGCTTTGAACCAGGTAAAAAATTTACGGCAAATGAATATGTAGTCATGCGGGACTCATCAGGGGGAAAACACCCTGGACGGTACCACGCCGGACGCGGTGTTGTTGCCCCCCTGGGAAGAGAATTGCATGCTTTTGGAATATCACCTGCTGAGAATAATATAGAGCAGGTTTTTTTACTTGATGCCCTGCTGGATCCGGGAATACAACTAGTCAGCGTGCTGGGACCGGCGGGTACAGGCAAGACACTGCTGGCGCTGGCGGCAGGATTGCAGCAGGTAGTCAACCTGAAAAGGTATGACAAACTGGTGGTAACCAGAGAGCTCATCCCCCACGGCAGGGATATCGGAGCATTGCCCGGCACCAAGGAAGAAAAAATAAGCGCCTGGATGGGCGCTGTGTTCGATAATCTGCAGTACCTGGTGAGACATTTTTCCACGGGCAAATACGATGAAAAGTCCAATCCCGCCGAAAGGGTTAAAAGGTTCATGGAAGAAGGATTTGTGGAACTGGAGTCGCTAACCTACATCAGGGGCAGGTCCATTCCCAACCAGTGGATCGTAGTGGATGAAGCTCAGAATCTTACCAAAGAAAACATCAAGACCATCATCACCAGAGCCGGCAAGGGCACCAAGATTGTGGTCACCGGCGATATCCAGCAGATTGACAACTGCAGACTGACCGCCACCAACAACGGGCTTGTTACTCTGGTAGACAAATTTAAAGGGCAGGAAATATACGCTCATATATCCCTGAGCCGCAGCGAAAGAAGTAAGCTGGCGGCCCTTGGGGTTGAGTTGCTACCATAACGGTATATCAGCCTCCAGGAGGCCATTGAAAAACTGCGCCTGGCTGGGAAGTGTGAAATAAGAGGTTAGAAGTGAGTGTCTCAAGGGAATTCATAAAGCGAATTCGTCCTATATTCCCACTTCTGACTTCCAATGTCTTACGTCTCAATTTTGAACAGCCCCTGTAATTTTTCGAAACTTATACTAAAGACTCATAAACTTTGTATTCGTACGCTCCGCGCATCAGGCTCCGATTTCTGCGATAACTTATTAATAAAAGGAGTGGTTTTACATGTTAGCCCGGGGTTCAAAAGGATCGGATGTGCTGGAACTGCAGTTAAATCTGATGAAACTGGGTTATAATCCCGGCTCCTGCAACGGTTTCTACGACGCCAGGACCGAAGAGGCAGTCATGCTGATGCAGAAAGACAGCAAAATCCCCATTAGCGGCATAGTGAACCAGGAAACGGAAAAACTGATTTACCAGCTACTGCACCAGATGTCCACTAATATGCACAAATCATCCCAACACAGGGAGAGCACCAGTTTTGACCCCGCCCATGCATAAACAGTATTGTTGAGTAAACCATGATATCCATGTCATCAGATGTCCCAGCGGCAAAATCAATTAGTATTGACCCAATCTTTTACTTTCACGATCATCTCCACTTCGCAGGACGCTCCCAGCGGCAATTCGGCCACGCCCACCGCCGACCTGGCATGCAGCCCGGCTTCTCCGAATATTTCCCCAAGCAGTTCGGAAGCCCCGTTTATAACTCCGGGCTGCTTGGTAAAGCCGGGAGCGCTGTTCACAAAGCCGGTCACTTTAACTATCCTCTCTATATTGTCCAGGCTGCCCACAATCCCTCTGACTGCGCTAAGACAATTCACCACGCAAATCCTTGCCGCCTGGTAGCCTTGCTCCTCGGTCACCTCGCCACCCACCTTGCCCTTATATTGCATCTCCCCGTTGACAAAGGGCAGTTGGCCGGAGGTATACACGTAATCATCTACACGGACCGCCGGCACGTAGGCCGCCACCGGCTTGGGCACCTGGGGAATCTCTATTCCCAGTTCCTTTAATTTCGCCTCGAACATTATTTATCCCCTACTTCTTTTTTTATATATTTTATCATTAATTGTTTTTATATGCTTCAATATGGCATGATTCAATTCCTCCCTCTTCTCCATCCTTAATCCTGCGTCAAAAAACACTTCCCGCATCATTTAACCAAGAGATGCCATTTATCTCAACAACTTAATAACTTAGTTTCCCGGTACCCATTGTTACTTGTTACAAAGCCACCGCTGATTTATACTGAAATTGTACATTCATTGACAAAGGGATTGATATAATGACACCCATTAAAAACAGGATAAATCTTCAACTGCCCGACGGCAGCAGGTTCGGCCTGGAAAACACGCCGGGTATTACTTATATTATCGGCCCCAACGGGGTGGGTAAATCCTACGCCTTGAAAAAATTTGCCCGGGAAAATCCGGAAGAAGTACTGTACATACTGCCCAGCAGGAAAGACGTGCGCAGAAACCTGACCCCGGCCGAAAGAGGCGACGAAAGGCAGTTTTTCAACGAATGGCTGGCCTATGAGCAGTTGCGCCGCTACTGGTACCGAACATTAAGACAGCCGGGACTGCTGGCCCTGGCCCTATCCTTCCTGGAAAGGCTAGGGGTGCCCCAACGTTTTTCAGTAAGCATGGAGGACGGAACTTTCAAATTTCACCCCTCTGAAAGCGACAGTTTTTCACCAGGCGTAAGCCAGCCGGCGGGATTGCTCAATCTGCCCATGCTGGGCATTGCTGTTTACGACCCCTCCCGCAAGCTGGTAATTATCGACGAGCCTGAACAATCCTTGCACCCCCAGGCGCAGCATATTTTTGTCAGCGTGCTGCGAGAGGTGGCCAGAATACAGGACAAACACTTCATACTATCCACCCATTCCCCTTCCATGGTGGATATACGCGGCAAGGATGACCTGAGCAGGATTTTTTTCATCCGCCGCAGCAAAAAAAATAAACAGCACCGCAAAATATTCCGCATTAACCCGGTGGACACCGAAGAGTATGCCGAATTAATACCCGGGCTGACCACCTATAAAAGGGAGATATTTTTCGCCGACAAAGTTATTATGGTAGAGGGACAGCATGACCGGGACGTACTGAGCGCACTGGTGGAGGGCGGTGGATTCGGTGTATCCCTGGCCCGTACCAGCATACTGCCCATGGGTGGGTTCGGCTCCATGGCCAAGTATACGGCCTTTTTTAAAGAAATAGGAGTAAAACCCTTTGTTATCTGCGACCGGGATACGGTTTACCCCAACTCATCCATACGCTGGAGCAGCGCCCGCTCAGATACCGGAAACTTCGATTGGAAGGGCTGGGTTAACCCCAACACCGCCCGTCTTTATGTTGACGGCCAAAAAGATGCCGCCAAAAACCTGGAGGCCAATATGGATCCTGCCCGCTTCGAACACCTGGAGCAGTTGGCCAGAAAGCTGGGCAAGGCTCTGAAAAAAGCCCTAACGGAGTTGGAAAACAACATCACCACAGGGCAACAGCTACCTTCCCTGGGACCGGCCCTGGAGGAAATGGCCAAAAAAACCGCAGTCGGCTGCGATTGCCGGGACTATAAGGAATTCAAGGTGTTCCACGAAATACTGTCCGCCGTGCTGAAAGAGAATGACTGGCGCAACTCCGCCTTTGCGGACAGTTTCGTGCTGGTGGAAGCAGACTACAATGCCTTTGAAACACTGGCCGCCCAGTTGGACATCCTCCTACTCCGAGACGGCAGGCTGGAGGATATATACCTTCACGGAGGCAGGCAGGGGCTGACTAAAACGGAAAAATCCCTGGCCGAAGCCAGGGACATCAGAAGGATATATGCCGGTAATCCTCACCTGATTGACGAGGATTACTTCCAGTTAATCAATCCGCTAAAGGAAAAAAAATTTATTCAAAGGATAAACCTCGGCCTGCCTCACGAAGCAGCAGCCATCATTGCCGGCAAACTACACGAAATCTATGATTACGTTTTCGGCTCCGGAAAAATAGCGGACCGAGTACAAAAACTGTCTGACAGCGGCAAGCTGGAAGAGCTGTCCTCGGGAGCTGCGGTAACGGAGTGGAAGGAAGACAGCGCAGACAACCACGTTGTATTGTCCATACCCTTGCTGAGGGGATACCTGTCCGATGACGGCAGCATCCGCCTCACCTCCAGCAAAAGACCGGATTTCTTTAAACTGCTCTATCAGGGAATACAACTCTAAAGTCATCCTCAAGACCATAGCAAATAACTTGGGGTTCCCAATGCTTAGTAACTTAGTTACACGGTACCTGTTCAGGTAAAACCATTTCTCCCTCCGCCGGTAATTCCTGTACTTTTATTAATTTTTTCTGAATGGCCCTGGTTTTGGATGCTGCCGTTTCTATGGTGTTGCTGGCCTCCTGGAGCTTTTTCCTGGTCTTATCCAATAAATCGCTGAATTTTATAAAATCCGTTTTCACGGCCCCGAGCAGCACCCATACCTCGCTGGACCGTCTTTCGATGGCCAGGGTGCGGAAGCCCATCTGAAGACTGTTGAGCAGGGCGGCCAGGGTTGTGGGGCCGGTGAGTATAACCCGGTAATCCCTTTGTAGTATTTCGCACAGGCCCGGTCTTCTCAGTACTTCCGCGTACAGCCCCTCCACGGGCAGGAACATGATGCCGAAATCGGTGGTATGCGGGGGATCTATGTATTTCTCCCTGATGTTTTTGGCCTCAGACTTGATCCTGGTCTCCAGCAGCTTCCGGGCCTCTTCGGCCGCCTGCTGACTGGCCTGCTCCAGGGCATCGGTAATCTTCTGGTAGTCCTCCAGGGGGAATTTAGCGTCAATGGGCAGCCACACTACCCTGCCCTCACCGTCCCGGCCGGGCAGTTTGACGGCATACTCCACCCGTTCGCTGCTTCCTTTTCTGGTGGCCACATTTTTATCGTATTGCTCCGGGGCCAGTATCTGTTCCAGCAGGCTGCCCAGCTGTATTTCTCCCCAGGTGCCCCTGGTTTTCACATTGGTTAATACTTTCTTCAAATCGCCCACTCCGGAGGCCAGGGTCTGCATCTCACCCAGGCCTTTGTGCACAAGCTCCAGCCTTTCGCTGACCATTTTAAAGGATTCCCCCAGGCGTCGCTCCAGTGAGGCGTGCAGTTTTTCATCCACGGTGGCCCTCATCTGTTCCAGCTTTCTGCTGTTGTCCTCCTGTAACAGCCGCAGCCTTTCCTCCACCGTCTGGCGCATCCTGTCCAGCTTCTGCTCATTAGTGGCTGTCAATGCGGACAGCTGGCTGCTAAAAGTATCCAGCTGGTTTTTCTGCAAGCCGGCAATTTCCGCCATCTGGCTGAGTACTGAATTGTTGAAAAGGTTAATGACCTTAGCCGTCTCCTCCCTGCTCAACCTGGCAGTTTGCCCGGATTCCTCCCTGTTCCTGGCCATTTCGTCCTTCACCAGCGATTCAAGCCGGCCCTGATTTCTTTCCGCTGAAGCAAATAAATCTTCCAGTTTACCCAGCCTGGCCGAGGTGCGGTTAACATAATACACCAGCAGCAGCAAAATTAATATATTCAGGGATAATAACGAAATACTCAATAGGTTATTTAACATGGAAACCACCTCTATATAAGTGAGACTTGGGTATCCCCGGCCTTCGAGGACGGGGTCATACAGGCTGTTAGCGAGAGAAAGTTTTACCGGTAGGAATTTCTCCGTACAGTCCCAGGATAAAATCAACAATAAAGGCAGCGAAGCATGATTTTCCCATGCCGTGCTGCCTCACATGCTTCACTAATTCAATAGTATTGGTATGATTTCTATCACTGTCCCGCATTCAGTACATTTTATCTTCCTGTTTTTTGGTATTTTTTTAAAGGTTATCTCTACCTCGCAAAGCGGGCACTTTACCGCCGGATAACCCGTATCATTTCTGTACTCCTGTGATTTCTCCCCACTGCCGCAGGCTGAACAACTGCCGCATCCTGACATAAATATCTCCCCCCGATAAAAAATATCTTATAAACTTACCATCTTGCGGAACTTTCCCCGGCCACAAAACCGGAGGACCATGCCCACTGAAGGTTGTACCCGCCGCAGGCTCCATCTATGTCCATAACCTCCCCGGCAAAGTACAGTCCCGGTACCAACCTGGACTCCATTGTTTTCTGGTTTATATCCCTGACGTCCACCCCTCCGGCTGTTATCTGGGCCGACTGCCAGGAATTTGTTCCGGTGACCTCAAAGCGCCAGTCCTGCAATATACTCAATATTCTTTTTCTTTCTTCTGCAGTAACCTGACCAGCCGGCTTATTTACGTCATCTATACCGGCCTGCCTTAACAACACCGGCGCCAGCCTTTTGTTGATAAAGCCTACGAAGCTGAATGCCAGCGTCTTATGGGCCTGCTGTTGCAAGCGATTATAAAGGTAAGCATCCAGTTCCTCCCCCGTCATATAACTTATCAGGCAGACCTTTAGCATGATCTTTTCGCCCCTGCGCAGGCATTCACCTGCCGTACGGCTTAAGCAAAATACGGGGGGGCCTGATATGCCGTAATCGGTGAAGAGAATTTCCCCGCCCGCCCGGGCCAGGGACCTGCCGCCAGCAAGCAGCTCCGCCTCGCCTATAAATTTTATGCCGCTGATTTGTTTCAGAAATTCCGCTCCCAGTTTAAGTTGTACCAGGGCCGGAAAGGGCTCGATAATGGTGTGGCCAAACTTTTCTGCCAGTTCGTAGCCGCTCCCGTTGGAGCCCAGGTTGGGCGCCGCCCTGCCGCCGGTGGCAATGATCACCCGGCGGGCCTGGATGTACCTTTCCTCCCCCAGGGATAAAACAAAACCTTCCCTGCTGCCGGATATATCTTTTACTCCGGCGCCGCAGATGGTTTCCACCTCCAGTGTTTCCAATTCGTGGCGCAGCACATCCAGCACGCTGGAAGCCTGATCCGAGGCCGGATAAACCTTGCCGCCCTCTTCCACTTTGCAGGTTACGCCCAGCCGCTCAAAGAACTCCATGGTTTGGTTGAAATCAAAGCGGCTGAAGGCGCTATAGGCAAATTTGGGGTTGGCGCCGTGATAGTTGTCAATACTGAGATCGGTATTGCTAAGGTTGCATCTGCCGTTGCCGGTGGCCAGTATTTTTTTGCCCACCCGATCCATGCGCTCCAGTATAACAACATTAGCCCCTTTACGCCTGGCCGCAATGGCTGCCGTAAGACCAGCGGCGCCGCCGCCCACCACCGCCACCCCGAAGGGAGTCCGGTTAACCACGGGCGCAGCCCCCCTTGACCGTTCTACCGCTGTCTGCGGGGCTGGAGCATAGCGGTCTGTATTTCATGGCAATATGTTCCGCCACCCGCATGCCGTCCACCGCCGCAGATACTATACCCCCGGCATAACCGGCCCCCTCGCCGGCGGGGTAAAGTCCGTCAATGCCGGAACAGCAGCTTTCATCCCTTGGCAACCTCACCGGAGAGGAACTTCTGGTCTCCACCCCGGTAAGTACCGCGTCTGGCAGGGCAAAGCCTTCCAGCTTGCGGTCAAAATCAATTATAGCTGCCTTTAAGTTATCCACAACATAACCGGGAAGACATTCTTTTAAATTCGCCGGCACCACCGGCCCGGTATAGGACGGCTGGACCAGACCCAGGCAACGGGAAGGCCTGTCCGCCAGCAAATCACCCACCAGTTGGACGGGTGCGCCAAAATTACCGCCCCCCAGCTCGAATGCCTTTCTTTCCCACCTTCTCTGGAACTCCACCCCAGCCAGGGGGTGGTCACTGCCGAAATCGGCCGGGCCCACTCCTACCAGCAGGGCGCTATTGGCGTTTTTTTCAGCCCTGGCGTACTCACTCATGCCGTTGGTGACTACGTAGCCATCCTCGGAGGCGGCCGCCACCACCATCCCGCCGGGGCACATGCAAAAGGTGTAGGCTGACCTGCCGCCAGGCGCATGGTAGGCCAGTTTGTATTCCGCCGGGCCAAGTTTTTTATGCCCGGCAAAGTCCTTATATTGCGCCCGGTCAATGATTTCCTGGGGATGTTCAATTCTGACCCCAATAGAGAATGCCTTGGGAGTCATGAGCACTCCCCTCTGGTAAAGCATGGCGAAGGTGTCCCTGGCGCTATGACCGATGGCCAGTACCAGTGCCTGTACATCCATCTTTTCATGTTCGTTGATTATAATACCCTGCAAAATATCGTTTTCGACAATAATATCGCTTAACCTGCTATAAAAGCGGACCTCACCGCCAAGATCCGATATCTTTTTTCTTATGTTTTTTACAACTGTTTTTAAAATATCCGTCCCCACATGGGGCTTATAGGAATAAGCTACCTCCTGCGGGGCGCCAGCCAGTACAAGCTCACCGATAATCTTCCGGCAGCGCTTGTCCTTAATCAGGGTGGTCAGCTTACCATCTGAAAAAGTACCCGCCCC
>LADO01000053.1 GCA_000961595.1 Peptococcaceae bacterium BRH_c4b | reverse complement strand
GCCGGTTGCTATCGACCTCGGATATTTGAGTAGCTTAACGCTTCTCAAAGTCTCCTTAGAAAGGAGGTGATCCAGCCGCACCTTCCGATACGGCTACCTTGTTACGACTTCACCCCAATCACCAACCCCACCTTCGACGGCTCTCTCTGTTTCCAGTTGAGTCACCGGCTTCGGGTGTTGCTCGCTTTCGTGGTGTGACGGGCGGTGTGTACAAGGCCCGGGAACGTATTCACCGCAGTATGCTGACCTGCGATTACTAGCGATTCCGACTTCATGCAGGCGAGTTGCAGCCTGCAATCCGAACTGTGATGCGCTTTTAGGGATTAGCTTCACTTCGCAGTGTCGCTGCCCTCTGTTCGCACCATTGTAGCACGTGTGTAGCCCAGGGTATAAGGGGCATGATGATTTGACGTCATCCCCACCTTCCTCCGTTTTGTCAACGGCAGTTCGAATAGAGTGCCCACCATTACGCGCTGGCAACTATTCGTAGGGGTTGCGCTCGTTGCGGGACTTAACCCAACATCTCACGACACGAGCTGACGACAACCATGCACCACCTGTCTACCTGTATCCCGAAGGATAATTCCCACTTTCATGAGCTGTCAGGCGATGTCAATCCCTGGTAAGGTTCTTCGCGTTGCGTCGAATTAAACCACATGCTCCACCGCTTGTGCGGGCCCCCGTCAATTCCTTTGAGTTTCAGTCTTGCGACCGTACTCCCCAGGCGGGGTGCTTATTGCGTTAACTACAGCACTAGGGGGGTCGATACCCCTAACACTTAGCACCCATCGTTTACGGCGTGGACTACCAGGGTATCTAATCCTGTTTGCTCCCCACGCTTTCGCGCCTCAGTGTCAGTTACAGGCCAGAAAGCCGCTTTCGCCACTGGTGTTCCTCCCAATATCTACGCATTTCACCGCTACACTGGGAATTCCGCTTCCCTCTCCTGTCCTCAAGTCTGCTGGTTTCGAAAGCAGGCCCGGGGTTGAGCCCCAGGTTTTCACTTTCGACTTCACAAACCACCTACACGCCCTTTACGCCCAGTAATTCCGGACAACGCTCGCCCCCTACGTTTTACCGCGGCTGCTGGCACGTAGTTAGCCGGGGCTTCCTCCTTGGGTACCGTCATTTTTTTCTTCCCCAAAGACAGAGTTTTACGACCCGAAGGCCTTCGTCACTCACGCGGCGTTGCTCCGTCAGGCTTTCGCCCATTGCGGAAGATTCCCCACTGCTGCCTCCCGTAGGAGTCTGGGCCGTGTCTCAGTCCCAGTGTGGCCGTTCGCCCTCTCAGGCCGGCTACCCATCGTCGCCTTGGTGGTCTTTTACACCCCCAACTAGCTAATGGGACGCGGACCCATCCATAATCGGCTTTCGCCTTTCCTCCGTGTAGCATGCGCTACTCGGAGCGTATCCGGTATTAGCACCAGTTTCCCGGCGTTATCCCGGCTTTATGGGCAGGTTATCCACGCGTTACTCACCCGTCCGCCACTAAGTTTAGACCAAAGCAAGCTTTTTTCTAAACTCCGTTCGACTTGCATGTGTTAGGCACGCCGCCAGCGTTCGTCCTGAGCCAGGATCAAACTCTCCATAAAATCTTATAGAAAAATCATTTGTTGGGGACATTCCTCCGAAGGAGGTGTGTCCCCTTACCTTTATGGAGATTTTCTCTTGCTCTTTTTCTCGCTAGCTTAAATTGCTTTGACGAGGTTTTGGTTTTTACCATTAATCCATCTTGCTTCTGTTTAGTTTTCAAGGACCGGTTCGGTGAATTCTTCACCGTCAGAGCATTGATAATGCTATCACATTGGACTTTCGATGTCAATCTGTTTTTACTTTTCTGCCCGACATTTTGCACCGGCGAAAGTATATGTTATCATCTTCTCAGATCACAGTCAATAAGCATATATTGGCTGCTATTCCTCCGTCTGCCATCCTTGCAGCGGCGACGTTTATTATACTATCACAGTTGCAAAACCATGTCACCAGGAAATATAAGGCAGGCCTAAGCCTGCCTTATTCCCTGTGCCGCATGAGCGGAAAAAGAATTACATCCCTGATGGATGATGAGTTGGTAAGCAGCATTACCAGCCTGTCAATACCTATACCCAGCCCCCCTGCCGGCGGCATACCGTACTCCAGGGCCGTGATATAGTCTTCGTCCATCATATGAGCCTCGTCGTCACCTGCCTGCCTCTGTTCCACCTGCCGGCGAAAACGTTCTTTCTGGTCGATGGGATCATTTAATTCCGAAAAGGCGTTGGCCATTTCACGCGCGTATATAAAGAGTTCAAAGCGGTATGTTAATTCCGGCTGATCCGCTTTCTTTTTAGCCAGGGGAGATATTTCAATAGGATAATCAATGATGAAGGTTGGCTGAATTAACCGGGGTTCGACCTTCTCTTCAAATACCTTGTTTAATATGGTGCCCCAGGAATCACCGGGCTTCACTTCCAGCCCCAGGCCCTTGGCCGCAAGGTAAGCTTCACCTTCGCCTTTCAGGCTCAGAAAATCCAACCCACTGTATGTTTTCACCGCCTCCAGCATGGGTAGTCTGATCCATGGGGGGGTCAGGTTAATCTCCACCCCTTCGTAGCTAATAAGTCCGTTACCCAGAACTTCCGTAGCCACAGTGGAAATAAGCTCTTCGGTGAGAGCCATCATTTCGTCGTAATCGGCATAGGCCTGATATAGCTCAAGCATAGTAAATTCCGGGTTGTGCTTGGTGGAAATACCCTCATTACGAAAGTTGCGGTTTATTTCATACACCCTGTCGAATCCGCCCACCAGCAGTCGCTTGAGATATAATTCAGGCGCTATCCTCATGTAAAGCTTCATATCAAGTGCGTTATGGTGGGTAATAAAGGGCCTGGCGGCGGCGCCTCCGGCGATGGGTTGCATCATGGGGGTCTCCACCTCAAGGAAGCCTTTCATCTCCAGGTGCTTTCTTATGGTATGCACAATCCTGCTTCGCATAACAAAGGTTTCCCTAACCTCAGGGTTTACAATTAAATCCACATAACGCTGGCGATATCGCAACTCCACATCCTTGAGCCCATGCCATTTTTCCGGCAGGGGGCGCAGGGACTTGGACAATAATGTAAGTTCGTTGATGGATATAGTGATTTCACCCATCCTGGTTTTAAAAACCTTACCAGCCGCACCTATAATATCGCCGATATCAAGTTTGGTAAAAAGATCATAAGCCTCCTGGCCAATATCGTTCAGTCTGGCATAAACCTGTATTTGTCCCGTAGCATCCTGGATATGGGCAAAGCCGGCTTTCCCCTGAATGCGTCTGGACATTATTCTGCCGGCCACCCTAACTTCCTGTGCCTCCATGGCATCAAAGCTTCCGGTTATATCCACAGCCGTATGGGTTCTAAGGTATTTGCCACCAAAAGGTTCAATACCCCTATCCCTTAATTCCGCCAGTTTTTCCCTGCGCACCAGCATTAATTCATTCAGATCTTCCAGGATCTCCCCGGGCTGTTTCGCATCACAAGCAGTTTTTTCCTTTTCTGACATATCATCCTCCGTGCCTTTCAAACCCTCGCTATCTCCCGATAATATCCATGATTTGGTATTTTAAAACCCCCGCCGGCACCGTTACCTCCACTACACTGCTCTTGCTTTTTCCAAGTATGGCCTTTCCCACGGGGGATTCGTTGGAGATCCTGTTTTTATCGGGGTCTGCCTCTATGGATCCCACTATGGTATACTCCACTTCATCTCCGTATTCCAGATCTTTCAATATTACCGTGGATCCCACGAAAACTTCCTCGGTGCCGATATTTTCGTCATCAATTATTTTTGCGTTACGCAGCATTTTTTCCAGCATTAATATGCGTCCCTCGATAAAGGCCTGTTCGTTTTTGGCATCCTCATATTCGGAATTTTCACTGATATCGCCGAATTCAATGGCCTGCTTGATGCGCCCGGCAACTTCCCGGCGCTTTACAGTTTTATACTGCTCCAGCTCTTCTTCCAGTTTTTTCAAACCCTCTAATGTAAGAATAGTTTCTTTTTCTTTCATTATGCTATCTCCTCATTTTCCCTGTCTTAAAACTTACTGAACAATATATGTCTTTTACCCCGTATTATTCAAAAAGTTCCGAGGATAATAAAGGAAGCACCCAAAAAAGCCCTAACTAGATTTAAAGCACTGCAAGACATCTCTCGCAGTGCTGGCGATATTTGGGTTCACCTTTCAAAACATTATAAGAACATAATATCTTTTTGTCAAGAAACTTATTCTGAACAGGAACTAATTCTATACAACCTGTAAACCTTTTCCCAAGGCATTCCTTCTTATGATTTCTATTTCCTGCGAGGCGACAGCCCTTTCAAAACTACGGAAGCCGGCCAGCTTGAATCCATGCTTCTTGGCCAGGGCGGAGATTTCAGTTACCTGCTCGACAGTAAGCTCCCTGCCCAAAGAAAAATTTTCATATCTTCCCTCCAGGGCCAAAATCATTGTCTCTGCCATGCAGGCGTACGCTATTCCGGGCGGAAAAGCAAATTTGAAATTGAAATTTACATCTCCCGGCACTTTTACCATACCGCCATCCAGAACAAGGATGTCATCCCTTGCCATGGCAACCTGCTTGCAGACATTCCGGGGACGGGAAACATCACATATCACTGCCCCCGGCATCAAGTCCTCCGGCCCGATCATGGTATCTACGGAACTGCTGACGGCTATCACTATCTGGGCCATCTTCAGGGCTGCCTTAATATCTGAGGTAAATCCCACCGAAAGGCCGGTATGGTAAAGTATTTTTTCTGCCAGTTCCTCCAGCGGCTTTTTATTCCTGGCCACCAGGGTCATTTTTTTCACTTCCCCGGCCATCATCATCGCATAGACCCTGCCGATGGAACCAGTGGCACCCAGTACGGCCACATGGACATTATTAAGGTTGTGCCCCATTAGTCTGGCCGCTTCCCTGGTGCCCTCCAGGGCGGTGGCCACGGTAAAGCTGTTGCCGGTGGTCACGGCAATGTCTAAATTTTTGGCTATGGTATTACCGGCGTCCCCCACCACCGGGGTGAAGGCTCCCAGGCCTATAATTTTTGCGCCCAGTTTCTCGGCCACTCTGCCCGCCTGGATAATCCTTCCCGTAACATATTTTTCGGGTAGACTGACCATTTGCCTGGAAGTGAGGGGACACGTTACAAACCAGCCTTCGGCCTGATTGTAAGGCGTCTCAATCCCGGTTATATGGGAAACCTTCATGGGCGGGACCAGGCGAAAAAATTTTTCCACCACTTTATCCGGCAGATAGCGGCTAAAGGGAAATTTCCAGGCCATGTCCTTTACGTCCAGCGGATGAATTATGAAAGCGAACTTTTCCATGCATTTCCCCCTCCGATCACTTATAAGACGGACATTATTTCGTGAAAAGAAAATGGGTCATCAGATTAAGTATGCCCGGAAGCAGGAAAACAGACCTTTTTAGAACATTTTGTAATTCATTGTTCCAGGGATATCAATAATTCCCTCATTTCCCCGGCCGTCGCTGCCCGGTTTATCTGCGACCTGAGCCTGGCTGCTCCATACAGGCCTTTTAGATACCAGGAGGCGTGCTTGCGCATCTCCCTCACACCTATGTATTCCCCTTTATATCCCACCAGTAAATCCAGATGCCTGAGAGCAGTTTTAATCCTGTCACCGGCTAACGGCGGCAGTAGTATTTCCCTGCTGGCAAAAAAATGGATAACCTCCCTGAAAATCCAGGGATTGCCCATGGAAGCCCTGCCGATCATTACTCCATGGCAGCCTGTCTGCTCCATCATGGACAGGGCATCGGCTCCACTGCGGACATCACCGTTGCCAATCACCGGAATATTTACCGCCTCTCTAACCTTACGGATAATATCCCAGTCGGCCCTGCCGCTGTAAAACTGCTCTCTGGTCCGGCCATGTACGGCGACTGCTGAGGCGCCAGCATCTTCTATGATCTTCGCCATCTGCACTGCGTTAACTGATTGCTCGTCCCAGCCCTTTCTTATTTTTACTGTAACCGGAACCGTCACGGCAGCTACCACCGCGCTAATTATTGCTGCGGCCAGCCCGGGGGTTTTCATCAGTGCCGAGCCCTCGCCGCTGCGCACAATTTTGGGAGTGGGGCAGCCCATATTAATGTCTATTATGTTGGCACCCCGCTCCTCCACCAGCACGGCGGCCCTAGCCATGTATTCCGGGTTTGAACCAAAAATCTGGACAGAAAGGGGTCCTGGTTCATCGCCTCTGCCCAGAAGGGCAAAGGTTTTGTTGTTGCTATAAATTAAGGCCTGGTCGCTTACCATTTCGGTGCAAACCAGGCCACACCCGGCTTCCCGGGCCAGGGTGCGGTAGGCCTGGTCCGTTACCCCGGCCATGGGGGCGGAAACCACCGGGCTGGCCAGCCTGACACCACCTATATGCATTGCTTCTTCCCCCGAAGATTATATGTTTCTCTCATATATCAATCTAAGCCCGGTAAGGGTAAGCAAAGGATCAACCCTCTGAATCGTTTCTGATTCCCGGGAAATCAATTCCGCCAGACCACCCGTGGCAATAACCTGTGGATCGGCCTGCAGCTCTTTTTTTATACGGCTTACAATGGCGTCCACCTGCCCGGCAAACCCGTAAATAATGCCTGACTGCATACTATTGACAGTGTTTTTGCCAATTACCGTGGGGGGCTTAACCAATTCCACCCGGGGCAGCTTGGCAGCCCTGGCAAACAGGGCATCGGTGGATATGCCAATACCCGGGGCAATGGCCCCACCCAGGTATTCACCCCTGGCGGATATGGCGCAAAATGTGGTGGCTGTGCCGAAATCAACAATTATTAGCGGACCCCCATATAATTCATACCCTGCCAGGGCGTTGACTATCCTGTCGGCACCCACTTCCCTGGGATTTTCATATTTTATGGAAATGCCAGTTTTTATCCCCGGCCCCACCACCAGGGGACTTACACCGAAATATTTTCTGGACATGTTCTCCAGGGCCAGCATCAGAGGCGGCACCACCGAGGAAATTACAAGCGCCTGCACTTTTTGCATGGAGATGCCGGAACTGTCAAACAGCGCGCGAAGCAGCATGCCGTATTCGTCATCGGTGCGCTGGGGATAAGTAGTAATACGCCAGTGCGCCGCCAGATTTTCCCCCTCGTACACACCCAGCACCATATTGGTATTGCCGATATCAAATACCAGTATCATACCTCTCCCTGCTTTCTCACAAAATTCATGGTGCAATTTTATCAGAGTGCTATTTTTTAAGCAACATTGATACTCTATTTTAGCATAATAAGTCAACTTACCGGATAACCACTGTAATAAAAGAACGCACCCCCGTCCGGGATGCGTTCTTTTGAAAAACCAAACCTTGTTCATATGATTGTTATTGTACCTACAGTATTCTCGCTGCCCTGACCCTACGGGCCACAGCCCGGGCGAGGGCAGAGGCAATAATCGCCTTGACGATATCAGCTCCGATAAAAGGTATAAATCCCATTTTAATAACTGCCAGAGCAGAAAAAGTCTTTCCCAGGTAAAAGTTCAGGATCATGTACAGGTAGGGCAGTCCCACCAGGTAAATCACCACCACCCCGGCCAGGGTAGCGGCTATATACCGCACCAGGCCAGCCTTACCACCGGCGGGGAGCAATTTGCCGGTTACGTAGGCCCCGGCAATGAAACCCAGAAGAAAGCCGAAGGTAGGTTGGAGAACATAGGCTGGCCCGCCATAAGGCGGCTTTTCAAACACCGGCAGCCCCACCAGTCCCATCAAAACGTACACCAGCATACTCATGGCTCCCAGCCTGCCGCCCAGCATGGCCCCGGCCAGCACCGCCACAAAGGGTAGCAGGCTGAAAGGCACCACCAGCCCCCCCAGGAAGCGTAATATTAAAGCCGCTACCACCGCCAGAGCGGCGAACATGGCCCCCAGAATAATGTCCCGGGTTGAAAATTTCATTTAAAAACACCTCCCACTATAAAAAATTTGCTGTATCTGACACGAAAGAATTGTATAAAGTCCGTTAAACAAAAAATTAGCAAAGCATTTCGTTTACTATCGCGCGCTATGCGGTTGACAATAAGCTCAGTAAACGCATCAAACAATGGCTTTCCTGCAAGTCCGTTAGAGCACCGGCTACAGCCCGGTTTATACATTCAGCAAAATCTTTTCGGCCTCATCCGGTTCTAAGGGAAACATCACCGGCCAGCAATTGTTTCAGGGAACCGTCGGGAAGCCTTAACAATAACGCACCTGTGTCATCCACATCCTCGGCCCAGCCCTCCAGGGTTTCCCTGGCTGAGATTACCCTTACCGGGCAGTTCAGGGTAACACAATTTTCCTTCCACTCCGCCAGCACAGGTTTAAAACCCCTTGCCAGCCAAAGCCCGTATAGTTGTTCAAATTGGTAGAGCATCTTCTGTAAAAGCAAACGCCGGGAAACAAAAGCACCGCTTTCAATCTTTAAGGAAGTGGCAATTTCACTCAGCTCCTCTGGAAAACGCTCCGTGTTAACGTTCACCCCCATCCCCACCACCAGAAAATTCACCCGCTCCATTTCGGCGTTCATTTCAGATAAAATACCGCAGAGCTTTTTTCCGTTTACCAGCAAATCGTTGGGCCACTTGATGCCCGCCTTGATACCGCTGATGTCCTTAACAGCCCGGGCAAGGGCCACCGCCGCCAGCATGGTAACCGGGGGAGCCTCGGCAGGGGGCAGCTCCGGCCGTAATATTAACGAACACAATACATCTAGAGCGTGCGGGGAATACCAACCCCGGCTCATCCGGCCCCTACCCCCGGCCTGCGCCTCAGCCACTACCAGGGTACCCTCCGGTGCGCCTCCGGCGGCCAGTTCCCTGGCCACATGATTGGTGGAGCTGGTGCTGTCAAGGTAGTATATATTTCTTCCCAGAGTGACCGTTTCCAGGCCGGAGTATATTTCTTCCGGGTAGAGCCTGTCCGGAACGGCCAGCAAACGGTAGCCGGATTTGGTCTGGGATTCGATATCGTAACCTTTAGCACGCAATGCCTGGACGTGTTTCCATATCGCCGTCCTTGACACCCCCAGGTTTTTGCATATTTCCTCGCCGGAAGTGTAATCGGGATAATTTTCCCTGAGCAGCTTTAAAACAATGCTTTTCATCTCGTCCACCATTTTCCCCAAAGCAATTATTTTAATTCTAGGACTCTTTCCAGGGTTCGTCAATCCGAAAAAATTACTTGGTTTACAATTGACCATATGAAAAAGCAAAAACCGGGATGCACCCCGGCCAGCAATTATTTTACATTTGAAAGGTATCCCGGAATAGGTTTCATCTCCCCTATATCCAGGCTGATATCCATAGATTTAAAGGAATGAGTGATGGAGCCCGCAGATATATAGTCGACTCCCGTTCTGGCCACCGCGATGATGGTTTCCTCGTTGATGCCCCCGGAAGCCTCCAGCAGTGCACGTCCGTCTACAATCTCCACCGCCTGGCGCATAGTCTCCACATCCATGTTATCCAGCATAATTATATCCGCCCCGGCTTTCAGTGCTTCTTCAACCCCTGCCAGGCTTTCCACTTCCACCTCTATTTTCATGGAGAAAAAAGCAACCTCCCTGGCCAGTTCCACGGCCCGGGTTATACTGCCCGCAACCTGGATGTGGTTATCCTTGATCAGTACAGCATCATAAAGGCCGAAGCGGTGATTGGCGCCTCCGCCTACCCTGACCGCATATTTTTCCAAAATCCTCAGGCCGGGGGTGGTCTTTCTGGTATCAATAAGACGGGCCTTCTCCCCTGCAATTAATGATGAAAGATAAGCAGTTTTAGTGGCGATGCCAGACATTCTCTGCAAAAAATTCAGGGCCACCCTCTCCCCGGTCAATACTGCCCGGGCGTCTCCCTCGACCCTGGCCAGCAGTTGCCCTGCCTTAACCCTGTCCCCGTCCTTGGCTCTGGGTTGAAAGGATATATCATGGTTTAGACGGCGAAAAACTGCCTCGGCAACGGACAGTCCGGCCACCACACCGGTTTGCTTGGACTGGATAAGGCCAATGGTGGTGTAACCTTCGGGCACTATGCTCTCCGTGGTTATATCCCCGGTGCCGATATCCTCCAGCAAAGCCCGGTCAATCAGATCTCTAATCTTTATATCCACCAGCACAGGGAAAAACCTCCTTATATACATACCTGAATTATCTTATTTCCCTTTAAATCCTTTGCTATACAAAAAAACCGCACGCTGCCGGAAATTAAAAGTATAAATGTACTGCTGTAATTACTACTACCGGCGTATAATAACATGTTTCAGCCATCGCTCCACCGGCTGGGGCGCGTCCATCCGGTAATGCCCCCCACGGCTTTCGGTGCGAACCAGAGCAGCCTCGGCCACCAAATGTCCTACCTCCAGCATGTTTCTCACTTCTATTTCTTCCGGCCCGGATACTTCATAACGGGCGATGTAACCATAGCTTTCCAATTTCTCCAGAGCTTTAATAAGCCCCTGGGAGGTGCGCACAGGACCCGCATACTGTCCCATAAGCACCTGAATTTCCTTACGGATGGACTGGTAATTCACCTCAGAGGGCTGGGACAAAAGCCGGTCACAATTAAAATAACATCTGCCGGGACAATAGTCGACACCATATTTTTTAACCCACTGAACGATTCGCCAGCCAAATACCAGTCCGTCCAGCAAAGAGTTGCTGGCCAGCCGGTTGGCCCCGTGAACCCCCAGGCAAGCGGTCTCACCGCAGGCATATAGCCCGTGTATACTGGTTTCACCGTTTAAATTGGTCTTGACCCCGCCCATCATATAATGAGCCGCTGGGGCCACGGGAATCGGATCCCTGGTAATATCCAGACCGTAAGCGGCACAGGTTTTCATTATGGTGGGAAATCTCTCGCTGATTAAATCAGGGGTCAAATGGGACAAATCCAGAAATACCCTTTCCGATGCGGTTATACCCATTTCGGTAAGTATGGCCCTGACCACAATATCCCTGGGGGCCAACTCCGCAAGAGCATGATAACGGGTCATAAAGCGGTCGCCGTAACGGTTCCTGAGATAGGCTCCTTCTCCCCGTACAGCCTCGGATATTAAAAATCTCGGCGCGCCGGAAAGGGATAAAACCGTGGGATGGAACTGAATGAATTCCATATCCATAACTTCCGCGCCAGCCCTATAGGCTATGGCTATACCGTCCCCGGTGGCCACTTCCGGATTAGTGCTGTACTCGTATAGCTGGCCCAGCCCGCCGGTGGCCAAAATCACTGCCTTACCCCAGAAAACCTTTAAATCATTGCTCCTTCGGTCCAGTGCCAGCACCCCGTGGCAAACATTCTCCTTGACCAGGAGGTCAACGGCCAAGTGGTCCTCCAGTATTTGTATGTTCTTATCCCTGCGCACCCTGTCGGTCAGTGCCCGCTGAATTTCCGCGCCGGTAGCGTCGCCGCTGGCATGTAAAATCCTGCGGCGGCTGTGCGCCCCTTCCCGTGTCAGGGCCAGTTCGCCGTCCTTATAGTCAAAATGGGCACCCATCCCTATAAGGTCCCGAACCCTGTCCGGACCCTCGCTGACCAGTATCCTAACTGCTTCCCGGTCACAGAGCCCGGCACCGGCCAACAGGGTATCCTCCAGGTGCAGTTCCGGTGAATCAGAAGTGCTTATGGCGGCAGCAATACCGCCCTGAGCTTTGTCCGTATTGCTGTTGTCAGCAGCCTGCTTGGTAAGCAATATCACCCGGGAGCCACTCTGACTGGCCGCGTATGCAGTATACAACCCGGCAATGCCGCTCCCGATGATTACATATTCGCATTCATGCCGGGGTAACTGCCGGGTATCAAAATTTGTTATATATGACGGGGTCAACATTATTATCTCCCTTATTTTACAGCCAGCATCCGCTCCAGGCACCTCAGGGCCTTTTCCCTGATATCCGGCGCCACGGTTATCTGTGGTTCCATGGTTAACAGGGAACGGTGCACCTTTTCCAGGGTGGTAGCTTTCATATTGGGGCAGACTAGCTTTTCTGAAGCCGGGTAGAATTTTTTATCCGGGTATCTTTTATTAAACTGGTGCAATATACCTTTTTCTGTGCATACTATAAATTCTTCTGCCGGGCTTTCTCCGGCATAACGCAACATACCTGTAGTGCTGGCTACCGCATCGGCCAGTTCCACCACATCGGGCCGGCATTCGGGGTGAACCAGTACCTGGGCCTCCGGGTGCTCCCTTTTAGCCGCCAGCACATCATCCCTGGTCAATTTTTCGTGGGTGGTACAGTACCCCTCCCAGATCCGGATATTTTTCCTGCCGGATTTTTTGGCCACGTAATCACCCAGATTTTTGTCCGGAATAAACAATACAGGCTGGTCTTCAGGCAACGACTTGATAACATTTACGGCGTTAGCGGACGTGCAGGCGAGGTCGCTTTCCGCCTTGACCTCAGCGCTGGTATTAACGTAACAGACCACCACTGCACCGGGCATATTCTGCTTCCTGGCCCGCAGGGAAGGCCCGTCCACCATATCCGCCATGGGACAGCCGGCCTGCTTTTCCGGCAATAATACTATTTTATCGGGAGACAGTATAGCGGCGCTTTCAGCCATAAAGTGAACACCGCAAAAAACTATCACGTCTGCATCCGTTTCCGCAGCCCGTCGGGAAAGTTCCAGGGAATCACCCACGAAATCAGCCGCCTCCTGAACCTCGGGACGCTGGTAAACGTGACTTAATATTATGGCCCGGCGCTGTTTTTTGAGGTGCTTGATTTCTTCCGTCAGTTGCTGTATCTTTTCTTGCTCCATCACTGTCGCTCCTTTACTGCACCGAGACGTTAAATGAATTTGTAGCCGGACACTATTTCTGGCTCCCCAAGACTCATGGAATTATTCTAAACACCCCGGTCGAAAATTGTCAAGTGTCAATACCGCTACCGGCTTATTACATTACCTCATCTTGCCTCATTCTGTTTGGCTGTGAAGCTCCACCCGGCGTACCTCTACCGGCCGGTTGTTTTCATCTACCATGACCACCGTTGGCTGGAAATTACCGGCCTCCTCCCTGCTAAGCAGGCAGTAAGAAATAATAATAACCGTATCCCCGGGCTGCACAAGCCTGGCGGCGGCGCCATTGAGGCAAATTACCCCGGATCCCTTGGGCCCGGGTATGACGTAAGTTTCAAACCTGGCGCCGTTATAGTTGTTAACTATCTGAACCTTTTCATTGGGCAAAATGTCCGAAGCTTCCAGCAACAAACTATCAATAGTAATGCTGCCCATATAATTGAGGTTGGCCTCGGTAACCCTAGCCCGGTGTATTTTTGATTTGAACATATTTATAAACAAGGGCTACACCTCCAGGACAGTATTGTCAATCAACCTGGTCTGCCCGAACCTTACCGCCAGGGCCAGCAGCACCGGGCAATCTATAACTTCAACTGGATTCAAATCCGAAATATTTCTAAGCTCAACATAATCTATGCCCGCTTCCGGCACGGAGGAAATCATATCCCTAACCAGCTGCAAGATTGTACCCGCGTCTCGTTCCCCCTGTTCAACCGCTTTTTCAGCCGCCTTCAGGCTCTCAAACAACACAGCGGCTGAACGGCGCTGCTCCGGCGTAAGGTAAACATTGCGCGAACTCATAGCCAGTCCATCCTCTTCCCGCACGGTAGGAACCGTAACGATTTCCACCGGCATATTCAAGTCCTCCGCCATGCGGCGGATAACCAGTACCTGCTGGGCGTCCTTCTGGCCGAAATAAGCCCTGTCCGGCAGCACAATATTAAAAAGCTTAGTTACCACCGTGGCCACGCCTCTGAAATGGCCGGGCCTGGACTTGCCGCACAGGCAGCCGGTAAGGCTGTTTAAATCCACATTGGTGTTGAATCCCGGAGGATACATTTCCTCCACAGAGGGATAAAATATTGCATCCACATCCACCTCTGCGGCCAGAGCATGATCCCGCTCAAAATCCCTGGGGTAGCGTTCCAGATCCTCGCCCGGGCCGAACTGCGCGGGGTTAACAAATATACTGATTACCACCATATCGCAGTCTTTTTTAGCTTCCCGCATAAGCTGTAGATGGCCCTGGTGCAGATAACCCATAGTGGGCACAAAGCCTATGATCTTCCCCGTACCCCTTTCTGTCCGTACCAGCTCCCTTACTTCGCTGATTCTACGGCAAATCAACAATTATCTCACCCCCCGACTGTTAAGTAACGTTGCGCAGGCAAGAGGCAAGTAGGGACGGTTCTTGACTTGCGCATGGCGACGTCGACAGAAGTACCGCTGCAAACAAAGGTAAATCAGAATAGCATAGTTGTATGTTGCGCATTTGCACCCTTATGTGCAATAATGCACCCATGCCCCCTGCAGCCTAATAAAGCTTGTCCAGTACTTCTTCGGACATGCCGAAGCCATGTTCCGGCCCCGGAAAGGTAAGGTTTTCTACTTCATCCTTGTAGCCTTTTAGAGCCTCCATGATTTGGTCGCTGAGCTGCACGTACCGTTTGGCAAACTTCGGCGACACCCCTCCGTAAAGACCCAGCATGTCATGGGTTACCAGCACCTGGCCGTTGCAGTGCGGGCCTGCGCCTATGCCTATGGTGGGAACGTCGAGCTTCTCCGTAATTAATTTAGCCAGGGGTGTGGGCACACCTTCCAACACCATAGAAAACACTCCAGCCTCTTGAATGGCCAGGGCGTCATCAATCATTTTCCTGGCGGTAGCCTCGTCTTTGCCCTGCACCTTATAGCCGCCCATTTGGTGAACGGACTGGGGCGTGAGACCCAAATGGCCCATTACCGGTATGCCGGCGTTTACCATGGCCTGAATAGCCCCGGCCACCTCGGCGCCGCCTTCCAGCTTGACAGCCTGGGCGCCTCCCTCCTGAAGCAGCCGCCCGGCATTGCGCACGCTTTCCTCCCTGGAAAGGTGATAGGAAAGAAACGGCATATCCCCCACCACCATGGCCCTGGCTACCCCCCTGGCAACAGCCTTGACATGGTGCACCATATCATCCATAGTCACCGGAATGGTAGAGCCGTAACCCAGCACCACATTACCCAGGGAATCCCCCACCAGAATAGCATCTATACCAGCGGCGTCCACCAGCTTGGCCATGGGAAAATCATACGCGGTCAGCATGGTGATGGGTTTTCCATCTCTTTTGGCCTGTCTGAAGTAGGCTGTAGTCACCCGTTCCATCTGTTTTTTCCTCCATCAAAGTTTTATTGAGCCTGAAAGCCTGTTGCTCGTCAATGCTTCCCTTTTCCCGGGCTACTCCTACGGTATACTGTCCCAGCAGCCGGTAGAGCTGCTCCTCTGCCCGTCCCACCGCGGCCAGTGCCGGCAGATGTCCCGCGATAGTAGTCACATCCCCCCGGGACACCGGGCCGGTTAGCGCCTGCACAGGGCCAACCTTGGCGATGTTATTAATTGTTCCCTGAATAAGGGGAAATAAAGCTTCAAAGGCTTCCTGCCGGGATAAACCGAACTGATTGTACAGGCCTGTGCTGAAATGCATTAGAGAAACCAGATAGTTGGACGCTATACAGGCGGCGGCGTGGTAAAGCGCCTTGTCCCGGGCGTCTATGTTAAAAGCCTTGCCTTCCAAGTCGGCAACCACCTGCTCCGCCAGGGGCATAGCCCTGTAATCACCCTCCAGGGCAAAATATGATCCCGGCAGGTTTTCCATGGCCGTGGCCACATCCGCAAAGGACTGCAGCGGGTGAATGGAGATGGGATAGGCCCCCGCCTCCCGGACCCCTATTAATTCGTCCGAAGGGTGAGCACCGCTGGTGTGGGCGACTACCTGCCCCGGCTTAAATCCTCCGCGTTCCGCAATAATTTCACTTACATTGGGAATCTCCCTGTCCGGCGTGGTAATAAACACCAGCCCGGCCATTGCTGCAGCATCTTCGGGCCTGCTACAGGCCCTGGCTCCGGTCCTTTCCGCCAGCTTCCGGGCGGATTCCGGGCTGCGGCTGGCCACCGCAGCCACCGGGTAACCCCTGTCCCGCAGCAGCAGCGCCAGGGCGCAACCCACTTTGCCCGCACCAATTACAGCTATGGACGGTTTACTCATTTAGCCCAGCTCCTTTGCTTTTGCTACCCACGTTCTCGTCATTGATACAGGAAGAAACCCGACGGCATAAAAGGACAAAATATAAAAGCCTCCCGGCAAAACCCGAAAGGCATGAAAAACTATCCTTCCGTCTCGGTCCGTCCCGGCTCCAAGCGGCACCTCTATGTAGTTGTCGGTTAACTGAACAGATAGCGCTAAAAGGTACAGTTCCAGTACGGATACTATCCTTCCGGCAGTATTTTATCATAGCCTGCGGGCACTGACAACCGTCTTTAACAAACTAGTCTGAATTTTTTTAACAACTTTCTTCCGGCATAACATACAGGGCCGGTAGAGCCAACCGGGGCGGAAATAGAAAAATGGTGTTATAATTACCTTGAAGATGCCGAATAAACAGAACAAAACCCGGGAGATGTACGCATTGAGGATAATTGAGTTGACCCCCGGCCGGCGCCTGGCCATAAAAGCGGGCAAGCTGATTGACGGCACCGAAACCCCGGTGCCGGAGAATATAACGCTATATATAGAAAAACAAAAAATCCGTGGGCTATCGCCTTTATCCGTTAGCCTGAACTTTCCCGGCGAGATAACGGGAAGACTGCCAAACCATGCACCGGACAATTCAGCAATAGAACGCCAGGATCAATATGAGTGGATTGATTTATCCCATTGTACCTTACTTCCGGGCTTTATAGACTGCCATGTGCACATGGCCCTGGACGGCCGGGATTTTCACCGCTCCCTGGACAGGTGGAATGACCCTTCCGCCCTGGAGAAACAGGTGGCAAAGGAACTTTCGGCCACTCTGCGGCAGGGCATACTGGCCATCAGGGACGGCGGGGATTTGAAAGGAATAGGACTCTCCTACCGGAATGAGGCAGCCAAGGGCGGCCTTACCGGACCACTTATAAAATCAACTGGCTGGGCTATCAGCAAAAAGGGTAAGTATGGCTCTTTTCTTGGCCCGGGCTACACCAGCGAAGAGTTGTCCGGTGCCGTTAAGAAACTGGCTGCTGCCGGCGCCGACCAGATAAAGGTGCTGGTCTCCGGCGTGGTAAGCTTCAAACAGTACCGCAAGGTGGGAGAACTGCAGTTTACGGAGCAGGAGCTATCCCTGATTGTAAAGCTGGCCAGGGAAGCCGGGCTAAAGGTAATGGCCCACGCCAGCTCGGATGAAGCTGTTAATCTCGCTATTAAAGCCGGTGTGGACTCCATCGAGCACGGTTATTTTATCAGCAAGGACTCCCTGGAGACCATGGCCGAAGCAGGCACAGCCTGGATCCCCACCATGGCCCCGGTGGCTAGCCAGGTTAAAGGAGAAAGGCGCAACAACTATACCTCCGAACAGATTGAAATAATTGAAAAAACATACCGCAGGCAACAGGAAATGCTGGCTGTGGCCGCAGCAATGGGAGTGCTTCTGGGGGTGGGAACCGATGCCGGGGCCACCGGTGTTCTACACGGTACCGGCTACATGGAGGAGTTGATGCTTTACCGGGAAGCGGGGTTGTCCGAAGATACAATCTTAACTGCTGCCACCGCCAACGCGGCAGACATATCAGGATTTAAGAATATGGGCAGAATCAAGCCCGGACTTCCCGCCTGCATTATTGCCGTAAAGGGAAACCCCCTGGAGGATTTAAGCTGCCTGAAAAATATTGAATACATTTTCCTCCCCCAGTGATGGAATACATTTAATCGTTTTTAATTACCTTCACCCTATGTTAAAAAATGTTCAATAGCGTCGCACATCATAAATGCCCAAGCCTATACGGCTTGAGCATTTATATGTCTTCGGAGGTTATTACGAAAAATTATCTTTTGTCAGCACCACAATAACCGCCACCGTAAGGCATAGAGAAGACTAACAAAATCAGTATTAAGAAAAGGATAAAGCTTCCATCGAAGCCTCCTCCTCCTCCTCCGCATCCAGCACCGTAACCCATATGGTATTCCTCCTTTCGCTTATTCCAATATATGATATTCACGTCAAATCAAGATGTTACTGTTAAGTATGGTAAAATCAAAACCCGTGTGGTTTATATATTTTTGTCCAAGTCGAGTGATGATATTTTAAATATAAACGCAATATCAAGACAGATAATGCTGCCTCTTAAATAGATGAGCATAATAAATTCACCCCGGCAAATAATATATGCCGGGGTGTTCATTATGCCTTTTGTGCCCGGAAGGGTTTTTTTTGAAAGTGATGCCTTGAATTTTTCGCTGGGGAAACAATTATTTGAAGAATTCAACAAACTAAAAATACCTTCCCGGATAATCGGCAGCCACAACCGGGTTGCCGGGATACCGGGGAAAACTCCCCAGGAGTCCTATTATGAAGCCAAGCGAACCCTGGTGGTGGGAGTTCGCCGGACCCTCAAATTTGAAAGCTGCAAGCCCTCCGCCCATTATCAGTTACCGCTATCCACCAGTTGCACCGGAAAATGCGAATACTGCTACTTGAATACCACCCTGGGGAATAAACCCTATGTGAGAGTATACGTTAACACTGATGAAATACTGTCTGCGGCGGGAAAATACATCCAGGAAAGGGCTCCGGAAATCACCGTTTTTGAAGGTGCTGCCACCTCCGATCCCCTGCCGGTGGAAAGGTATACCGGCTCCCTTAAAAAAACCATTGAATATTTCGGGGCCAGCGATCTGGGCAGGTTTCGTTTCGTTACCAAATTCACCGAGGTGGAGAGCCTGCTGGACGCCCGGCATAACGGTCATACACGGTTCCGTTTCAGCATCAACACTCCCCATGTGATTAGAAAATACGAGCACGACACCCCGCCGGCGGCAGAACGCATCGAAGCCGCCCGGAAAGTGGCGGAAGCGGGATATCCCCTGGGGTTTTTAATAGCTCCCATCATCCTCTACCCTGGCTGGCAGGAGGATTACACCGAACTTGTCCATAACCTTAAAAAAACCCTGGGTGACGCGGCTGAAAGCAATATCACCTTCGAGCTCATCAGCCACCGCTTCACCGCCAGGGCTAAAAAAAGGCTACTGGAAGTATTCCCGAACTCCAGCCTGCCCCTGGAGGAGGAAGAAAGGAAATTTAAATACGGCCAGTTCGGGTACGGTAAATATGTTTATCCAAAGGAAACCATGGAAGAGCTGAAATCACTATTTCACCGGGAAATTGACACCTATTTCCCGGAAGCTAATATAGAATACTTGGTCTAGGGGGTGCTGTCAGAACTGATTCCCCAAGACTCAAGCATCTTAAAACCGGTTCATTTTTCCATCCCCGAATAATTATTACAATCTTTCGTTCCGGTACTAAAAAAAGGAGGTAACCTTTTAGCTTAAACCTTACCAGACAGGATTTCCACCTGCTAAAATACATGCCGTCATCCGGCGCACGATAATGGGAAGAGCATTATAGCAGCAACAGATGGTTGCCCTCAACCGCATTGCCCTCGAATGTGTATCCATCCGTTCAACAGACAGTCAGTGAAAACATAATATCCTTTGTAACATGCTCGGCCCATCATCCAATCAGTATGCCTAATGTCCAAGCTCACCAGACGCCAAAGCGCGGAGGGTACCGAACCGTTTACGGTTCGCTGTCTAAGTGGAACACTCGATTAGGTTTCTCCATCGTCATCTTTCGCTGGTTGCTGAATGAACATCCACAGCGGTAACTGGCTCCCCTTATAGTTAGCCGGAATCGCAATTCCCAGCATTCCCGGCTCACCCTTTGGTGCAAACCTTTCTACTTGTCCTGATGGGGCTGTCAGCTCATTGTAGTGTCTAGAAATCATGCCGGTCATAGACCCTATTATCTCGAATCCCTGCCCAGGCGTTTCCTCTATGGGTTCAGCCAAATACTCAATAGCAAGTAGTTCTCCATCTTCTATGTGCGCTTTCGGTTGCTTCGTTGGCCAGTCGCCATACAACATGAGGTAGAAAGCGATATTTTGTTCTTCCTTCTCAATAATGAGCTGCCCCGCACAATACAGCTCGACATGGCCAATCGTAAAGGTGGCTTTGCTATTTTCACCAACACGCCGCGGCTTTTCGGGGTCTGTTAACAGTCTAAATACAAGAGGGGGAGTTGTCCCGATTGTGACATCGCCTAAGATGGACATTTGATTTTGCATACAAGAATCGACAAAGGTAGTCACACAGGTAGAGCGCTCGCATCGCAAGTCATCTGGTGAAATCAAAACCCACTTATTCCAACGGGACCAATAGATTGCTATCTTCAGTTCGAGATTAACCAAAGAAGCGTATGACTTGAGCGCCTCAAGATAGGCCGCCTTTAGTGAAAACTTAGCAGATGGATTGGCTTTGTGGCAATTCTTTACCTCCACAAGAAACTGCTCACCTGCCTGCGTTACAACGCGGTAGTCAGGAATTTTTGCACCGGTCAATTCGAGGAATACTTCTCCACAATCCTCCTTTTTGATAACGGCACTTCTCCCAAGGGACGCTGCTACATATCCAAACATGGACTCAATACGGCGTCCGTGCAGGATTATCGGTGTCTTGTAGCGACCTAATGATGTCTGTATGCTTTCAAGAAAGATTTTTTCACTAGATTCATCATGTAGCTTGAGGTCTCGCTTCTGACCTATCGCGTCAAAGAGATCAATGACCTCGAATTTCTCCGGATCGCGGGGAATTCGCTTCATTTGTTGGCTTCATCTCCCATTATATGCTAGAATTAAACGGTGCTGTGGATCACCAAGCGACAGGGGTGACGCAAGCTTGCGCGTAAGCCCGTCCGCTGAAGACGTCTGCAGGCACCTAATTGCTCACCCTTGCGTTTACGCGTTTTAACACAGTCTCAAACCTTTTGTCCAGTTATATGAACAATGCGAAGTTTATATTTATCCTTAAGACTATGTGCTCTTTACTTATTCTTATATCTAATGTTGCGTAATATGTTTTGGAACGAATCAAATTCGTATTGTGGTACAACGAAATTGATACCAAGAGCGGGATGCATCGATTCATAAGGAATTAATACGTCGCTTAGAAGAGGAATGTATCTACTGCCTTTTCTAATATTACCTGTGGTGAACTCAGACCATATCCTCATGAGTGTTCCTGATAAGAGGTCAGCGATTTGTATACCCAATTGATCGCTAGATTCATCAAATTCTAATATAGTATTATCGGGAATGGTTAAAGATCTTCTCTTTGCTATTTCGTTGACAGCAAACAAAGCCATATTCCTTATTATGTCTGGATCTCGCATGCTGTTTATGTTGTCGAGTAAAATACTTTCAAATTTACTTTGCTCATCATGAACAATCCTTAAGTCAGTCAATCCTTTATCATTTGAGAACTTTAAAATACGTTGCAATATACTCACTACCGCAGGTATGTGAGGTAAAAGCGCAATAATCTCACCTCTCTGATTCCTGTCAGGGTCAGGCAAGTATCGTTCATGTGCATTCTTATGGCTTTGTGCCTCTGCCTCATAACTCTCCGTTATACCTTTTAAGACAGCCCATAGCAGTTCAGCCTCTTTACTTTTGTGTCGTGCTAGAAAGCGTAGAATTCTTGTAAACCACTTTCTGAGCATGTCAGGACTTCTTTTAATGGAGACTTGAGCAAATTCAAAAAGAAGATTATCATCGATTTCATGGCAGATAAAATCGGATGCGCCTCTAGAAAGATCATATATGTACTGAGGATGCAGGCCTTCTTCGCGAACATCTCTAAAAATCAATTCTACAATTTTACAAGCAATAAAGTATCGTTTATCATTAATCTCTATAAAAATAGGTAGCCTGTTGCGTCTAAAATATTTAACTATATCAGCAAAAACATCTGGGTTGCTTCGATATAACGATTTTGCTTTAAGTTCACCTTCTGGTACTTTGTATTTTCCCCTAATATGCTGGATATGATCATCTAGTTCGTCCTTGCGATCTGAAGGATACCCAATGCCTGCTACTACAAAGACTGGCTGTTCAATTTTTAACTTTTCATCAATAAATTTTGGGGATATGTCTCCAGCTACCACTTTCATCCATATAAAATTCCCATTGCATTATAATATCGCCTCATACCGTATTATGATTGTTAGGTGATTATTTTTAATTCCATCCTAAAGGACTGGGTTTATCCTTTCACGTAGCTTTTCTTTAAGTAGTTCAGAAAGCTTGGGTCCTTTTGCCACTTTATCATTTCCTCCAAGTGTTTTATATAAATCATATACTAAATCTACTGAACTTCTTATCAAGAAATCATTAATTTTACTAATATCCATTCCTGCCATAGTTTTGCTAGAAGGATAGATATTTGAAGTAATTATTACGCATACTGCATATAATACGTAGAATAAAATATCATTATGCTCAGATGAAGTATATATTAAATCTTGCTTCGAATATAACTCAATTTTCCTACCAATATATGAAAGATTATAATATGTGTTAAGATCATTGTTTTTATGATATAATTTTTTGTAAGCTTCATCATCGTCTAACAGTGTTGAAGGCCTTGCTCTAGCGAAATCAGGTTTTTGTAATAATACAGACATCAAACACTGGGCCATAAAGGATACGCTTATAATTTCTTTAGGCTTTTTTCCTTCATTTTTGTAGAAATTTTTTCTTCTATCATAATAAAGCCCACGTGGGCGCATATAATCTTCGATTTGTCTGTGAATAGGATCAGTTGCTCTTAATGAAGCTTTAGGTATAGGCGTCTGACTATTAGTTGCTCTAATTATTTTATCCCTTGTTTCTTCGGATTCTGGAACAATCACTCTAACAAGAATGGTCCTTTTTTCAGCTTTTAATTTATCAGGATTATTGGAATAATATCTAAAAATTTCGCTTGAAGTCTGTAAGCCGTTCACTATTTCTGGGTCGTGAATTACTAATTCTTTTCCCCCAGGTGCAGATGCATTAGAAGATAATATTGTTACGCCATTATTTAACCACCAAAACTCTTCTTTTTTACCATTTTCAAGAGTCTCTTGAATCTCATTGTTAACATTTGTTTTGCCTTGATAATCTCTAACATTTGATTCAAAAATATACTTAATTAGTTTATTATCTTCATCAGTTATAAAGTCGAAGTAGTCGGAAAGATTGACAAGCGCAATAAACACCTGCTGGCCGGTTGATGACATTGGGTTTTCGGAAATTTTCATGCGATAAACGTCATTAACTCTTGCTTGGCTAAATTTTATAAGCTGCTCAGCATTTATAAATTTAATTTCAACCGAAGCATCAGGGAGTATTGTTTGCACATCTGCCTTCAAATCGTCCGCTTGTCGATTGACATTTGGGTGAACATCCATTCCTTTAGAGACATAGTAAAATATTATTTTTAACTTTGGTTTTTTTGTTATTAATTTTATGTAAGTATCTTTAAACAACTCGAAAGCACGTAGCACTTTTTCATTATAACGACCGTCAAAATCATCTCTATTAAAATCAAAATTAAACAAATTTTTACTTAACCTAGCCAATTTTAATAACGGCTCTTCTGAAAAAGAATTTGAATACTTCGCCTGAATTATAATAAATTCCACATCAACATTTTTCTTGTATTTTTCTTTAATACTTTCGTCTTCTTTCACTAAATCACCGTTAACAAATAAATAAGCAGCGTCTGCTCCACCATCGTGACTATTCCCAATTAGACCACCTTCAATTTCATCGTAGCTTAGTTCGTAGCTTTTTAAAATTTGTGAAGATGAGTAAAACTCAAAGAAATCATCAATAGACATTGAGACTTCAAAATTCTCTTTTTCTTGCTTAATTATTTCTTCTAAGAGGATTTGGCTATTTCTTGACATTTAAGTTTATCTCCTATCCTATCGTACATATGCATACCTTATGAATACCCTAAAAGCCATATGGTTAAAATTTATTGCATGAATACCCTTAAATTATCCACTGATTTTTGCTTTCGCACGATAAACAACTTTTCCTGTATATGGATAATGGGAATAACACTATTCTCACTATAGGTGTAAAGCAGTATAAACATTTTCAATAAATGTAGTAGCAACTTCTTCGTTCAGACATTGTTTATGCCATTCTTCAATTAATATTGACCATACGGTATCCTTGCTCTTTTTAACGCGGTCGCCAATATATTTAGTCCATTCATGATGATCTGGTAGCAAAACAGCATCATCCAAATATTTGAACAACGTTCCTGCGCCTATACCGAAGCGCTCGTCGAGACGATTCCATTCAATGTTTTTCAAGTCGGTAAGAACTTGTTTTTCTGGAGCTAAATTACCTGGAAGACTCAGACAGTTAGGGAAAACATCCCTTTTATCTCCATCAACGATAGCGAGACTGCTATATGGTAATTTGTGGGTTTTACCTAATTCGTTAAGTGTTCCAACAACAGAACAACTACCTACGGCGCGTGCCGAAATTTTCGTGCAAAACTCATCATATCTGGCACTATCCTGCTTAAGGATTTCCCAAAACAAAGAAACCGCCTCTTCGTCTTCCAAAAAGGCAAACAATTCAGGATGCGCCCTGTCATCGATTGTGGAAAGTGCAAATTGGCTGGAGACTTCGTACATAATATCTTTTCTATCAGACAACCTTACTAACATGATTCTTGCTATTTCTGGTAACTCTTCCAATACAAATGGACTATGTGTAGATAGGATAATTTGTAACTTCTTAATTCTCGCCAACTTTAACAAATATTGTACAAAACGCCTTTGTGCTTGCGGATGTAGAGAATTTTCCACTTCATCAATCACCAATAGCGACTGATTGGGAATGGTTTGAAGCAGTTTAAACGAATCAAGCATAGTATCTTCTCCTGCCCCTTGATGAAATTGAGAGATTTCACCATATTCTTTAGTAAGAAGCCCTACTTCACGCGATGCGTTAATGTTGGTTCCGACAAATCGCGCACGGGTATATTCTTGCCCTAGTACATATGAGAGATTTTGCATACTTTCATCGTTAAGTTCAATTTCGTTGCCCATCTCTTCACTTGCTATTTTTGCAATTTTTGCATAGCCAGCTGTAGCATCTAAGGGTAAGGTACGGGAAATATCTAAGAAAAAGACTTTTCTTTGAGGCTTCCCTTTTTTAGGTGTAAATCCCCAGTCATTTGTTTTACGCCATCTGAGAGGTTTTTCATGCACTCCTTGACGAATCTTATATTCAATTGTTGCCCCTGCCATCGCTGCCGCATCCCACTGTGTGCTCATGAACATATTGGACGGGTAAAAGTTTTTTGCACCTTTATTCTCATAAGCACAAACTGCTGCTTTCAAAAATGTACTCTTTCCGATTCCGTTTTCACCCACAACAGCTACAACTGGGAACTTGAAAAGCATCTCCTGATTAGTCCATCCATGAATGTTATTAATTTTGATAGACTTTATGAACTGTTGCCACTCACCATTTCCGTGGTCGAATTGCCGCATTATTTCCTGAATTTCACCCATATGTAATCCCTCCTCAACTTCCTATTATTGCTATGACGAGAACATTACAGAACTTACCATTATTAGCCAAATATGAATAATGGGACGTTTAGACAAGGAGGCTGATCCGCCCAGTTTGCGTATACTGGTTGGCTAAACTGAAGCGGGAACATGACACCGACGATATGATTCCCCTGAATCCCTAGTTACTTCTTTTTAAAAGATGAAACGTGAGGCGACGTTAGATGAGGCGTTGTGACGGAGGGCACATGTACAATCAGTCACGGATAAACGGTTCAACACGACCTCCGAAGGCAAAAACTCTCCACTCGCCCAACCTTTGATCTTTGACAAGTGTGACCACGTAGATATCCGATACGAGCTGAGTAGAATCAACGATAAAGCCCTCCTCTACGCGAGGAAATACATTGATATACGCCGCGTCGCGTTGTTTATTATACCGAATGACAGTACTCATCCCCGGCGATGGAATGGCTTTGTAATAAGCGACGGCTACGGAAAAATCACCCCAGTTATAGATAGTCGGCTCAAACACAAGGCGCTTCATTTCATCGTAAGAAAACTGTTCCTGCGCCAGCAATTGCGTGAAAGCGCAAGCAGTTGCCCACAATTGCCACTCCTCAAACGTGTATTGCCCGAGCAATGTGGTGAAAACGGCTGTGGTACTTTCTTCGGTCATATCAGAACCGATTAGGTTACACCAAAAAGGTGAGCCTGTGACATTTTGCGCGTCTGAATCTTGCGATTCAAGGTGAATCACCGGGGCGCGTAAGTGGTGTGCTTTTTCAATGCAGGGCACGCCGTTCACCTCAAAAAAATCAGAAAGTTCAATGACTAGAGCCTCGATTTCTTTTACAAATGTTACGACACAATACAGTCTAAGCAGCTCATTATCTTGGGCAATACGATGAATCCTTTCTTCATCCGCGTGCAAGTGAAGGCCGTACATCGTATCGTCTATGGATTCATTCAGTGTTCGTTCCGTACCATCAGCGAGAGCGTGATTGAGCGACTGATCACAGGATTGCTGAAAACGTGCCTGAAACTCTGATAAATAAACTGAATGCCCAGGGAAGCGGCGGATAGCCTCAGTAACAATATCGGCTAAATACAAACTGCCTCTACCGTTTCGCGTGTACTTACGAAGCAGCATGAGCCGAGTTTGTGCGGCAACGTAAGTAGAGTCGGAGAAATCGCCCGACATTGCCTTAGAATAATTTATGGGCAGTTGTTGTGTAAAAAGCTTGTATTCCCTAACTGTGGTTTGGAACAATTCTAATTTCACTATACTCCCACCTTCGACGCATTAAATCATACCAATTATTACTATTGGCAGGCCGGGAACAAAAGGAATTCCGGGATTGCCCTCAATTTATTTAATAAACTGCCAAGTTAAATTATTTTACCGGGGCGGCCCACACTTACTGCAAGGAGTATACCCTTCTGCTTTGGCATCCGACAGGCTCATGGGTATCTGACTTTTCCTAAGATACTGGCAACCGGCGGATTGAGGCGCAATTTGATTTCCTAATGTAATGGCCTCAACAAATTCTTCCGGCTTGTATTCAGAAGATGCACTCATCCTTTCATGATACCGTATGTTAGGTCCCTTTAAGGAATATGTCTTTATTATTTGGACCTTATTCTTCTAAGAAATTTACTGAATTGAGGCACAGTGAAATCTAAGTAACCATATCTGGTAGAATAAACGAAACCTTTATTAATTAAGTTCGCCCTATCAATTGCTATTTGATTCTGCTCCTTTGCCAACATACTTGCAATGGAGTTTATTTCGTAAGGGCCTTCTCCTAATTCAGACATGGCAAACATAAACTTCTTTTCATTGCCTGTCGCCCTATCAAATCTAACTTTAAAGAAACTATCATCAAGCTTACTCAAAAAGGAATCATGTGCCTTATTTACTGATTCTGCATTTATTAAATCATTATCTCTATAGTCCCATACTTGCCTGCCAAATTCTTGTAAAAAGTATGGGTACCCATCAGTAATTTCAATAATCATATCTAATGCATCATCAGTATATGTAACTCCAAATCTCTTCGCAGGTTCCACTAAGGCCAATCTATTGTAAGGCTCCCTTAAACTATCCACTTTTACAAACTCAAATAATCTTTCAGCATATGATTTAGCATCCCCAGCCATCTTAGCAATTTTAGGTAATCCGGCACCAAAAATAACGAATGGATAGCCTTTTTGATGAATGCGATGCGTGGCCGCAATCAATGCTTCAAAATCGTCATATTTCAAATACTGTATTTCATCAATAAAAATTGCAATCTTTTGGTCTGCACTATGTGCCAGATTGCCGATTTGCACAAATAATTCTGTTAAATCATTTTGGAAGTTGCCTGTATCAGCTTGACCTGTAATGGCATCTACATCGAAAGTGAAGTCAAAATCATCAATTTTTAATGTAAAAGCCTTTAGAATGCCAAGAACTTTTTTAAACTTATCCTTAATTTTCTCTATCCTACTTAAACGCAAAATAATTTTCTGCAAATGTATGGCAATATCAATTTTAAAATCATGATTTTCAGAAATTTCCAAGTGTTCATAAATAAAATCGTTACTTTCTGCATTTTTTTCTATAACATTTAGTAGAACTGTTTTGCCAACTCCTCTTAGACCATAGTAAATATATGATTGTTGAGTTTGCCCTAAGGAAATATAAGTTAATAACTCTTTAGCAGAATCTATTAAATTATCCCTACCAGCTAAGTAGCCTGGAATTATACCTGCACCAGGTGTGTATGGGTTAATTTTTATCATTTTAATTCTCCCAATTTTAATTTTTGTTTCAAAAATTTTTATACTTCTCAACTTCGCCTAATAGACATTGCACTAAACCGCTGGCGCGGTGGTCTCTGTATTTTTAAGCCGTTTCGATGAACTGGTGTGTTTCCGGAAGTTACAATTCCGAGCACTGCAGAACTTAATAATTTCCAGCTTGTTTAAGTTTTATTTCCAGTTTGATGGAGTGGAACCATTGACGATGAGGGTAAGCATGGTAGCCTTTTAGGGGCGATGTCATAAGGATTTTAGCCTTCACCCCCGGACACCGAACCATTCTTGTGGAGGTTCGTCGCTAATGGGAAACTGGAAATAAAACTGGAAGAAAAACGGAAGCTAAGCGCTACCCTTCCATATTGCCAAACACAACTTATGCTACAAAAAGTCAGTTCATTTTAATTGATTTCCTTTAAAATAAAGCTAATTCGATTTTAAAGGAGATGTTTAAACCATGACAAAGGAACAGGTTTTAGAGAGGCTGAAATTCGACGTAGAACTCAGGGGGTTAAGCAAGCATACCAAGGCTGAGTACTATACCAAGGTTAAAATTTTTCAGGACCACTTTAATAAACCTGCAACTGAGCTAGGCGTAGAGGATGTTAGAGAGTTCCTCCATT
This sequence comes from Peptococcaceae bacterium BRH_c4b, assembly GCA_000961595.1. Classification (GTDB taxonomy): domain Bacteria; phylum Bacillota; class Desulfotomaculia; order Desulfotomaculales; family Desulfocucumaceae; genus Desulfocucumis. The sequence goes on along the minus strand of LADO01000053.1, from coordinate 10,832 downwards.
ATCTTACTACAAAAAAGAAGCTTGCTTCCGAATCGGTAAATACCTACAACAGCGGCCTTCGCTTTTTGTATGGCGTAACTTTGAACATCAATTTAAACCTCAAGCAAATCCCTCGTCACCGTATACTACGCAAGTTCCCTGATATCCTTACTCAAGAGGAAATCCAAATTATTTTTAATGCCTGCGACAACTTGAGAGATAAATGCATTCTTATGACCCTCTATGGTGCTGGACTTCGCCTTAGTGAAGTAGCTTCACTTAAAGTTGCAGATATCCATAGCGATAAAATGCAACTGTTTGTTCGCAATGCTAAAGGCGGTAAAGATCGATATGCCCTGCTTTCTCAAGCCAATCTCGAGATGCTTAGAGCTTACTGGAAGACTTACCGCCCCAAAGAGTGGCTTTTTTGCAGCAGAAATAATACCGGTACACACATAACTCCTAGAGCTGTAGAAAATCTTTTTAATAAATATGTAAGCAAAGCTAAGATTACTAAAAACGTTACAGTCCATACTCTGAGACATTGCTTTGCCACTCACCTGTTGGAATCCGGCACAAGTATTTACCACATCAAGCAACTGCTCGGACACTCAAACATCAACACGACCTGCTTTTACTTGCATTTGGTCAAGATTGAATCTCTTGACGTGACCAGTCCCCTTGATCGAATGGCTGAATCGGAGAAAGCCAATGGTTGAGGTTCAAGATATCTTTCTCAAGTACAGTAAAGACTTTCGGAGTACGCACAAGCTCACTCTTGTGCAGCATAAAGCGATGTCTGCAATTCAAAGATGTAGAACTTCTCAGTTAGGCGGTCATAAAGAGGTATGTGAGAGTTGTGGACACACTCAAATTTCTTACAACTCCTGTCGCAACAGGCACTGCCCTAAATGCCAGAGTCTAGCTAAAGAACGTTGGATTGACAACCAAAAAGGCAATTTACTCAACATAGGCTACTTCCATGTGGTATTCACTCTTCCAGATTCGCTCAATGGGATGGTTTATCAAAATCAGAAAGCTTTATATGGTCTATTATTTAAGACTGTTGCCGAAACGCTTTCAGAGTTAGCTGCTGACAAAAAATATCTTGGTGCTAAGCTTGGTTTCTCTTCTATTCTACATACTTGGGGACAAAACCTTATGCATCATCCGCATATTCACTGTATTGTACCTGGCGGTGGGTTATCACCCCTTGGCAAATGGGTAAACAGCCGAAAAAAGTTCTTTATCCCTGTCAAGGTTTTGTCTCGCAAGTTCAGAGGCAAGTTTCTCTATTACCTTAAACAACTATACAGTCAAAACAAGCTCGAATTCCATGGTAGTCAAAAGCATCTTGCTAACAATCAAGAATTTAATAAAGTCCTTACCTCGCTTAATTCCAAGGAGTGGGTTGTCTACTGTAAGCCTCCTTTTAAAAATGCTTCTTGTGTCGTTGAATATTTGGGTCGTTATACCCACAGAGTAGCTATATCCAATCATCGTATCGTCAGTATGAAAGATGATTACGTTACGTTCAAATGGCGAGATTACAAAGATGGTAGCAATTTAAAACTCATGACTCTTGCTGCTGATGAATTTATCCGTAGATTTCTTATTCATATTCTGCCAAGCAGGTTTATGAAAATCCGACACTATGGCCTGCTAGGAAATCGAAACAAGAATACGAAACTAAAGCTTTGTAAGCAACTGACTCATACGCCGGTTGTAACAAAAGACAAAGCCTCTACACTGCAAATTATTCTTAAAATTACAGGTAAGGATTTATCTAAATGCCCCTACTGCGGTTCGGATAAACTTAGCCGTTTTATGTACTTGGATAAATCTCCTCCTGCTATTATCAAAACTGCATAACGTGAAAAGTTTTTCAAAAAATGCCCTGTTATGGGGAGGGGGTAACTATGTCCATCTTATCATATCGGCTGCTTACTATTAATATTAGTCACCGGTTATTGAGCTTGGCTCTCTATTAAAATTTAATTTTATCCATTCAAGAAAATATTCAATCCCCATAGCATTTTCTTCCCAGCGGTTTCGTGCTATGTAATTATCCAAAGTTAGGTAAGCAACTTCTCCACCCATAAACTACCGCTAATTTACTCAAGCTCTGAATCCGGGCTTGAGCCTTTTTACGTCCTAACTTCGGATAATTTGCTAAACATTAGTTGCGTCATACCTTACTAATCCATAATATTTTCTATAGGTTAAGGACTTATGGTGACATGTCCCTTAAATAATCATTTTTTTGTCTACCATGTTTTTTCTAAAAAAACCATCAACCAAATTTAGTTATATTACTTGATTTTCTTTCAATAATGACAAAATCCTTCCGCCTAAGGAAAAATAGACCACCCGAAATTACTTCATTAGAAACGGGTGGTTTTAATATTACATTTGTTAATTTTTCTCTGTGTTGTGTCCTCCGTAATCTGCGACTTCACTAAAGCTATTCCGGGAAGCGTCAGCCTTCTATCCAACACAGAGGATATTTTCGCAGAGGACGCTACCGGTCTGTTAGATAAGTTAGCAGCCAGCCCAATAAAATAATTGACTAGTCATACAAATAAATGATTATTTGAAAGATAGAATGGAAATAATAGTTAACACAAGTAAACTGTCGCAAAAAATAGGGTGGTAGCTATATTTAACATCCCGGGGGACAGGTTTAAGACCTGATAAGTAGTCAATGAAGGTCATGAAAAAAGGCGTCCATCAATGATTAAACAAGGGAAAAGCCAAAGAAAGGATAGCAGTTATGAAAGAAAAGTATTGGATTATCGAGCATGAAAAACTTGATCCACAGACTAAAAACATTGCCAATGAATTTTTAAGATGTATTAAGCTATCAAAAAAATCGCCAGGTACTATAGACAAGTATCGGCGGATATTGCAAAAGTTTTTTACTGAATGTCCAAAGCCACTACATCAACTAGTTCCAGACGATGTCCTCAACTGGCTTCGCACCTTTTACGGGGATAGAAAAGAACGGACAAATTCAATGGCCCTCGCGGTTCTATCGAGCTTTTTTAAGTTCTGCCATGCTGAGGAATATATTGACCGGGCGTTAATCAAGAACCGCTGGCGACCGCGATTACCAAAGTCCCTTCCGAAGTATTTAAACAGTAGTGAGTTGGCCCGTGTAAAACTACAGGCCGAAAAACTTTCTGTACGGGACCGGGCTTTAGTACAGTTCTTGTTAACCTCCGGCTGCCGACGCTCGGAAGTATCAGGGTTAAATGTTGAAGATGTAGATCTGGACAGCAGAATTGCACGGGTGGTGGGAAAGGGCAATAAAGTTCGCGAGGTTCATTTTGACGAGGAAACTGCCCTTCTCCTAAAAGAATACTTGTATAGCCATCCCGATAAGAAGCCTCTATTTTTAAATAAATTTGGGGACAGGCTTATGTCGAAAGGCATCTACGCAATCACCACTAGACTTGGCAAAAAGGCTGGTTTAGCCAATAACTTTAGCCCACATTGCTGCCGGCACACCTTTGCCACCAATATGATGTCCAGAGGCGCTGATCTAGAATTCATCGGTAACGAGTTGGGGCACCGTGATCTTAACACGACCAGGATTTACGCCAGAATTCCTTCAGAGGAACTCATTGCCTCATATAGGAAAATTAAGGAGTAGGATATGAAAAAAACGCATGAAGTCATAGAGTATTTTTTTAAGGACAACGCGGCGAGGTTTGCCAAAGAAACGATCCTGAAATATAAGCAGTCGCTCAGGCAATTCTTCAGTTTTTGCCAAAAAGAGTTTGACGAGGTTAAGACAGCAGACATTCGAGCCTGGCTATCAGCGCTTGACGAGGCCGGGCAAAAGCCCAGAACACTTAATACAAGGCTGGTAGCCCTGCGTTCATTTTACCAGTACTGCCTTGAGGAGAATTTCATCCAAAAGAAACCTACTTTAAACATCGACTTGCCCAAGAAAGAAGAGCCCCTGCCTGTTTATTTAGAAAAAAACGAAATGGCTCAGCTGATGGAGGCCGCTAAAGACCACCCCAGGGAACGTGTTTTGCTTGAAACCCTATATGCCACCGGGGTCCGGGCAAGAGAGTTGTTAAATATCCAGCTTTCGGACATCAAATGGGACACCAGGCAGATCTGGATCAGGAAGGGTAAAGGCAATAAAGATAGGTTTGTTCTTTTCACCACAGAGTGTGCCGAAAGGTTAAAAGAATACCTGGCAAATAGAAATATAGAAAGCCCTTACCTTTTTGCCAATAGGCGGGGAAAACATTTGAGCCGGGCGTGGCTTCAGAAAATCTTTTGCCGCTATGCCGCAGAGCTGGATCTAGGGCGCAAGTTTACCCCCCATATAATGAGGCACACCTTTGCATCGCACCTGGCCGAAAAAGATATGCCGCAAAGCTATATCCAAGAACTTCTAGGGCATGTCAACATCAATAGTACCAGGATTTACACTAGGCTTAACGCCAAGGCTAGAAAGACTCAATACGATAGTTTTCAATAATGGTGAAAAAATTTGGACAGGGCTCATGCCCGCCTGATGTGCATTAGCAAATAGATAAGTTCAGGAAGTTATATTATGAAAAAAACCAATGATGTAATTAACTATTTTTTTAAAGACAGCGAGGCAAGGTTTGCCAAGGAGACAGCCAGGGGATACGGAATATCGTTGAGACAGTTTTTTGGCTTTTGCCAGAAGGAGTATGACGAAGTAAAGGCAGCGGACATCCGGGCTTGGCTTGCAGAGCTGGAGAAAAACGGGCAAAAGGCTAGAACCAGAAATTTAAAGCTCGCCTCACTGCGCACATTTTATAAATATTGCATAAATGAAAACCTTACTCAAAAGGATCCCACCTTAAACGTAAGCATGTGCCAGATAGATGACTCCCTACCCTTCTTCTTGGATAAGGCAACCCTTGCCCTCCTTATGGAGGCGGCCAAGGATAATTTAAGGGACCGCGCTATCATTGAAACACTCTATGCCACCGGGGTACGGGTAAGTGAGCTAATAAACACTAAGCTATCTGACATCAAGTGGGACAACCGGCAGATCTGGATTTCAAAAGGTAAGGGAAATAAGGAGCGCTTTGTTCTTTTTACAACTGAATGTGCTGAAAGATTAAGAGAGTATCTAGATAATAGAATTGTTCAAAGCCCCTATCTTTTTGCCAATAAGAAGGGTGGTCACTTAAGCCGGGTGTGGGTTGAACTCATGTTTCGTGGCTACTCCAAAAAACTCGGCTTAGGTGTTGCTGTTACCCCCCACACCCTAAGGCACACCTTTGCCGCCCACCTGGCTGAAAAGGACATGCCCCAGACCCATATTCAAGAGCTATTGGGACACGTCAATATCAATACCACCAGGATTTACACGAGACTAAGCGCCACAGCCAGGAAAAAGCAATACGACAATTATCAATGAGGAAGATGGAAATGAAAAAATATTGGATTTCGGAAAACGAAAAAATTAGTAAAAGCTATAGGAAAATATTAAATGACTATCTAATGAGCATGAAGCTGGCCAATAGGTCAAAATACACAATAAACTACCGCCGGCAGCTATTAGAAAAGTTTCTCCAGGAATGTTCCCTGCCACTAAATGAGCTTACCCCAGAATACGTCCTTGCGTGGCTGAAAAAACACTACTGGCATAAAAAAGAAGGGACAATTAATAACTACATCAGTGACCTGTCATGCTTTTTTAAGTTCTGCATGGAAGAGGAATATATTAAACGGGTATTAATAAAAAACCGCTGGCGGCCCAAAATGCCAAGGCCTGTTCCCAAATACCTGGATAAAAGCGAAGAGGCCCGGGTGAGGCTTGCTGCTGAAAAACTGCCCCTTCGGGACAGGGCGATCATAGAATTTTTACTTTCCTCAGGCTGCCGATGCTGCGAGGTTTACGGCCTGAATATAGCTGATGTAGACCTTGCTAGCAGGACGGCCCGGGTGGTGGGCAAAGGCAGGAGGATACGGCAGGTGCACTTTTCGGAAACCTATGCCATCCTCTTAAAAAAGTATTTGCTCACCCACCCAAAAGAAAATCCAGCCCTTTTTCTTAACCGCTACGGGAACAGGCTATCCATAAGGGCAATTCAATATACCGCAGCATTGCTGGGGCAAAGAGCCGGACTTTTGCGCAGCCTAAGCCCGCACTGCTTCAGGCATACCTTTGCCACCAACCTGTTGTCCAAGGGCGCTGAGCTGGATTTTATCGCCGAAGAGCTTGGCCATAAAGAACTTAATACAACCAGGATTTATGCCAATCTCCCTTCGGAACATATTACCAGCCTGTACAGGCGGTATATGGGGTAATTAAAATGAAAAATACCGATATAATAAGCCAATTCTTTTTAGAGCATGAATTAAAGTTTGCAGAAGGAACAGTTAAAAGGTTCTGGATTGTACTAAGGCAATTCTTTGCCTTTTGCCCAAAGGAATACGGAGTGGTTAGAGCGTCTGACGTGAGAGTCTGGCTTGCCAATCTTGACCAGTCCGGTAAGGCACCTGCAACAATATGCCTTTGTTTAACTGCTTTAAAATCTTTTTACCGATACTGCAGGGAAGAAAACCTGGTCGCAAATGACCCCACGGTAAATATTAAGCCCCCCCGGCTATCCGACCGGCTGCCTGTATATCTGCAACGGGATGAACTTACACGGCTAAAAGAAATGGCCAAGGATAATTTAAGGGACCGGGCCATTATTGAAACACTCTATGCTACTGGGGTCCGGCTTGAAGAGTTTATAAATATTCGACTAGAAGATATCAACTGGGATGACCGGCAAATTATTATACCCAACGGCAAGGGGAAAAAAGGACGTATTGTGCTTTTTACATCAGAGTGCGCTGAAAGGCTAAAGGAGTACCTGGGATCACGCCAGGATGAAATTCCCAACCTATTTCTTAATAAGTGGGGAAGCCCCCTTCAAGGACGCAGATTACACGGGCTAATAACCGGTTATGCCCAAAAGCTGGGCAAAAGGATTACCCCGCACACATTTCGGCACACCTTTGCGGCCCACCTGGCGGAAAAAGGCATGCCGCTACCCTGCATCCAGGATCTCCTGGGCCACGATAATATAAAAAATACCAGGATATATGCTCAGCTATGCGCAAATGCCAGGAAAAAGCAGTACGACAGATATCAATAAAGGGGTAGCGCCAGCACTGCCACCCTACTCGCTGAGGATATAGTATTATAACTTTAAGTAACTCAAAAGACGGGTTAATCCCAGTGGGATAACCCGTCTTTTATCGTGAATAGCTACTCTTCGTAAACTGTTTTCCCTTTTTGGATGATCTCGTCATATAAAAAATCACCCTGCCTGGCCTTCTGGTACTGCTCTAACGAATACGGCCTGGGAGAAATATCCAGGTCAATTCCCCGGGTAAGTTTCTTTAGTAAAAGTGATTCGTTAAACCGGTCCCGCCCGAGATCCGGAGACACGATGGCCAAATCAATGTCGCTATCCTTATCAGCGGTGCCGGCGGCCAGGGAACCGTAAAGGATAACCTTTTTTACCCGAATGTTTTCGGTCTTCAAGGCCTCCAGGTATTTTTTTATACTCACTTCATATTGCTTTTTAGCCATTCAAAAATCTCCCCCGTTTGTTCCAGTAAGGCCTTCGTGACCACCTAAGTGCAGTTTTTAGCCAGGGCTTCTAGATCATGTTTTCTGGGCGGCGTCTTATTGTACTTCTCATGATATATGGCCTTTAAAGCTTTTTCAATGGTCTGCTGACAGAAGAAAAGACAGTGTAGATACTTTCTTTTTATAAAAAGGTGGCCGGCCACCTCATAGTCCTCCTGGGAAAGTTCCAGCCAGTTCTTTGTTGCCGGTTTCAACATTTAGCACCACCTTTAAACAGCCATCTGTATTAGCAGGCTACCCATATAATACCATACAATTTGCGGGCGGTGTCAGTGGTACTGGACTAACCCAATAAAATAAGTTAAAATGAGCATATTAATCTTGGTAAGATACGATAAACTTGCATTGATTTTTTTAGCGTATTAATAAAGAAATTTAATATAGGAACAACTTCGCATTTATAACATTATGCAAAGTAGCTCACCCATATAATAACACCCACAGTCCTTGATATACAAGGGACTGCGGGTTTTTTATGTTTACCGCCAACAAAAGGAAAATGCGAATACTGCTACTTGAACACTACCCTGGGCAATAAACCCTATGTGAGGGTATATGTAAACACTGATGAAATACTGTCTGCAGCGGAACATTACATACGTGAGAGTGCCCCGGAAATAACCGTTTTTGAAGGGGCTGCCACTTCCGACCCTCTGCCGGTGGAAAGGTATACCGGCTCCCTTAAAAAAGCAATTGAATATTTCGGGGCCAGCAAGCTGGGCAGGTTCCGCTTCGTCACCAAATTTACCGAGGTGGACAGCCTTTTGGACGCCCGGCATAACGGGCATACACGGTTCCGCTTCAGCATCAACACTCCCCATGTAATCAGAAAATATGAGCATGACACCCCGCCCGGCGGCAGAGCGCATCGAAGCCGCCCGTAAGGTGGCGGAAGCAGGATATCCCCTTGGTTTTTTAATAGCTCCCATCATTCTCTATCCTGGCTGGCAGGAGGATTACACCGAACTTGTTCATAACCTAAAAAAAGCCCTTGGTGATGCCGCTAAAAGCAATATTACCTTTGAGCTCATCAGCCACCGCTTTACCGCCAGGGCGAAAAAAAGGCTGCTGGAAGTCTTTCCGGACTCCAGCCTGCCCCTGGAGGAAGAGGAAAGAAAATTTAAATACGGCCAGTTTGGTTACGGCAAACATGTTTATCCAAAGGAGAAGCTTCAGGAAATGAATTCACTATTCAGCAGGGAACTGGAAAGAAATTTTCCTGGTTCACGGGTGGAGTACTTGGTGTAGATGTTTCTATTCCAACCTTGCGTTCATGCCATTAATGCGATAGTATATCGTCATAATAATGTTATTTAAAAGGATGTCCCGCGAAATGAATATTAAGCCCTCCACAACAATTCGCCAAGACTATAATGGCTTTCTAAAATACTGCTACGAGCTTGACGAGCCAGTAATGATTACGCGTAACGGGGAAGCAGATTTGGTTGTCATGAGGCATTTCGCCGCATGGAAGCCCGCATTAAATTACAATCTAAGTTACTGATTGCAGAAAAACAAGCTTGCTGAAGATGAACAATTAAGAATGCAAAGAAAGATCGATGCCACAAAAGATAAGATTATATACACTCCGATAGCTGGCATCCTTGCGGGGCCGATGCCCTGGCATAATTTAAAATTATGTTAGGAGATTAACAATGAAAATAGTATATTATCCTGATCAACAAACAGTAAATGAAGCAATGCAAGTTGATGATCCTTTATTGGTTTTAATTAAACATGATTTGAATGAAATATTGATTTGTAATATAGATGATGCGGGGGAACATCATATTCTTTTGCGAAAATTAAATATTCACGAAAATGATATTGATAAATATTTTCGTATTATAGTAAACAATGATGGTGCAGATTGGACATTTGTTTGCCCTGCTGAATACAAGAAAATTACAGATAGGGTTAAAAGAATTGAAAGATTTTATGCTGATGGAATTAAAGCAATAAGAAAAGCGCTTGATAAGCTACATTATAATGTTGATATAAATATCCCCCAAAGGTATAGGAGACATATTGATATATTTAAAGAATAACTAAACGGACAATTCAACCACCGCAGCTTTGCCGGAGCAAAGAACCGGCCTTTTGCGCAGCCTAAGCCCATACTGCTTCAGGTATATCTTGGCCACCAAAAAAAATGGATATGTCTGAAAGCACATAGCCGCAAGAAATATCGCAGCTTTGCTATTAAAAATATTTTTATTGTCGCAATTATCCAAATTTGCCACTCATTTTGGGGTTTTTTAATAGCTCCCATCATCCACTATCCGGGGTGGCAGGAAGATTACACCGTGCTTGTCCATAACCTAAAAAAAGCCCTTGGTGATGCTGCTAAAAGCAATATCACCTTCGAGCTAATCAGCCACCGGTTCACCGCCAGGGCTAAAAAGAGGCTGTTGGAGGTCTTCCCGAGTTCCAGCCTGCCCCTGGAGGAAGAAGAAAGGAAATTTAAATACGGCCAGTTTGGTTATGGTAAATATATTTATCCAAAGGAAGTTGCGCAGTAACCACATTGAAGCGTTTGAGCCAGGGGTTTTAAATTGCCATCGCTAAGGTATTCTTCAGCAACAACTTGACCGATTTTTTGCATGCCATTGCCAGCATCTTTTAGGTTAATTGACAGCACTTTATAATGCTCCCATAGAGTGAGACACAAAATTTAAAATGTAAGTTATACTGGAAACATGAAAAAGCGAAACCATTATTCAGCCGAATTTAAAAGCAAGGTGGTCCTGGAGGTGTTGCAGGAAGCCTCCACTGTCAATGAAATCGCCGCTAAGTATGGTATAAGCCCTGTGGTTATCGGCCGCTGGAAAAGCGAGTTTCTGGAACGAGCTGCCGAGGTGTTTAAAAAAGGCCCCTCCTCAGCCGAAAAGGAACTGGAAGAAAAGAACGAGAGAGTGGCCCAGTTAGAGCGTAAAGTCGGTCAGCTCACCTGCGAGGTGGACTGGCTCAAAAAAAAATCTGAAGAAATTATCGGACCAGACTGGAAGAAAAGATTTCGTTGACCGAAACAATCCTCACATCAGCGTCAAACGTCAGGCCGAATTATTAAGCATAAATCGCACTAGCGTTTACCGCAAGCCCCCTGGGCAGAAGCCTATCTCTGATGAGGATTTATTTGTAATGCGTCGGATTGATGAGATTCATACGGCTCACCCCACATGGGGTTATCGAACCATCACCC
>LADO01000030.1 GCA_000961595.1 Peptococcaceae bacterium BRH_c4b | reverse complement strand
AGCACATTCTGCTGGCCCGTCAGGTAGGCGTACCCTACATCGTAGTATACCTGAACAAAGCTGATATGGTAGACGACCCCGAACTATTGGAACTGGTAGACATGGAAGTAAGAGAACTACTGTCCATATACGAATTTCCCGGCGACGACATACCCATCATCACCGGCTCAGCCTTAAAAGCGCTGGAATGCGGCTGTGGCAAAAAGGAATGCGAATGGTGCAAGAGCATCTGGGAACTGATGGACGCAGTAGACAGCTACGTACCCACACCGGTGCGCGCCTTAGACAAACCCTTCCTTATGCCCGTAGAAGACGTATTCAGCATCACCGGGCGCGGCACAGTAGCCACCGGCAGAATCGAGCGGGGCGCCGTCAAAGTGGGCGAAGAAATAGAAATAGTAGGTCTGCAGGAGAAACCGCGTAAGACCGTGGTAACCGGAGTAGAAATGTTCCGTAAACTGCTGGACCGCGGCGAAGCGGGAGACAACGTGGGCTGCCTCTTAAGGGGCGTAGACCGTAAAGAAATTGAGCGCGGTCAAGTATTGGCGAAACCCGGCAGCATCAAACCGCACACCCATTTCAACGCTGAAATATACGTATTGACCAAGGAAGAGGGTGGCCGGCACACACCGTTCTTTAACGGCTACCGCCCGCAGTTCTACTTCAGGACCACCGACGTTACCGGCGTAGCCGAACTGCCCGAGGGAGTGGAAATGGTGATGCCCGGAGATAACATCCGCATCAACGTAAAACTCATAACCCCCATCGCCATAGAAGAAGGACTGCGCTTCGCCATCCGCGAGGGCGGCCGTACTGTGGGCGCCGGTGTGGTTACATCAGTTATTGAATAGTTTGTTCATACCGGCGTCAAAGAATTGGCCCGGGAGGCCAATTCTTTGACGCCGTTGAAAGTCTTATTTTAATTTTGATAATTGCTCAGCATGTTTATACAGGCAGCCGAGACGCGGGTCTTGTATAATCATTCAGAAAAAAGTTATACTGTTGTATAATTGAAGCAGTTTCCTAAGTATTGACAGCGAAAATTAATTGTGATAAATTATTTGGGTCATCTATTTATTACATTTTTGGTCTTTTTTTAGTTTGGGAGGTGTTATTGATGAGGGTGGGTGTTACAATGGCCTGTACAGAGTGCAAGCGCCGTAACTATACAACTACCAAAAATAAAAAGAACGATCCGGGCAGGATAGAAATGAAGAAATACTGCCGTTTTTGTCATATCCATACCATGCACAAAGAAACCCGGTAATTCAAGAAGTTACGGCTTGAGAGGTATTTTTTAAGGATGGGTGTGAAGTGGCTGTGACGAAAGGGCAAGGTAAGAAAGACAATTCCGGGGGGAAAGAGTTGGAGGCCAAGCAAAACAAAGAAAGTGCCCCGAAAAAAATTATTGTAAAGCCTGACAAGAAGACGGTACCCGCAAAGAAAGAAAGGGTTAATCGCCTGGAGCAGACCAAAAAATATTTTCGGGGTGTTTTAAACGAGTTAAAAAAGGTTCACTGGCCAAACCGTCGCGAAGTTATCGTATACACCTCGGTGGTTGTAGTGGCTGTTTTGGTGGTTGCGGCTGTTATCTGGGTTTTTGACTCGCTGCTGAGCAGGATTCTACAACTGATTATTAGATAGCTACCAATAGCCGGGGAGGTGGGGGATCTGTTTAACGGGTCCCTTGTATTATGAATAAACAGTGGTATGTAATTCATACCTATTCAGGATATGAAAACAAGGTCAAGGCAAACCTGGAAAAAAGGATCGAATCCATGAACATGGAGGAAAAGATCTTTCGTATCCTTGTGCCCATGGAAGATGAGATAGAGATCAAGAATGGCAAGCGCAAGATTAATAAGAGAAAGGTCTTTCCGGGGTATGTGCTGGTGGAAATGATCATGACAGACGATTCCTGGTATGTGGTGCGCAACACCCCCGGGGTTACCGGCTTTGTGGGTACGGGCGCAAAGCCTATACCACTGACCGAAGCCGAGGCTTTGCAAATCATAAAAACTATGGGTGTTGAAGAAGCCCGGACAAAAGTTGCCTTTAACATCGACGAGCACGTACGGGTTATATCCGGACCTTTTGAGAGTTTTGAGGGTATCATAGAAGAGATTTATCCCGAAAAAACAAAGGTTAAGGTAAGGATCTCTATGTTTGGCCGGGACACCCCGGTAGAATTGGATTTTTCGCAGGTGGAAAGGTTAGTCTAAGACAGGTCAAAAACAAGCATGGTACGGAAGGCGAAGACGGACAGCGCGGAGCGTACTGGTGGTACGTGAGCACTGGACGGCGAGTCAAACTGCCAGGCGCAGTTTTGGGAGCGGCCTCCGGGAAAAAATCCGGGCTGAACAAGATAAGTTTAAGGAGGTGTGGAAAGAATGGCAAAGAGGGTTGCCGCAATAATTAAATTACAGTGTGAGGCAGGTAAGGCCACCCCGGCTCCTCCTGTGGGTCCTGCGCTGGGTCAGCATGGTGTAAACATTATGGCTTTCGTAAAGCAATATAATGAAGTCACTGCAAAACAAGCGGGCTTGATTATTCCGGTGGAAATTACCGTTTACGAAGATCGTTCATTTACATTTGTCACCAAAACCCCGCCGGCTTCCGTGCTGTTAAAAAAAGCAGCCGGTATAGAAACTGCATCAGGAGAACCGAACAAGAAAATAGTAGGCAAAGTACCTCAGTCCAAGGTTAAGGAAATTGCCGAACTAAAAATGAAAGACCTCAATGCCGCATCTGTAGAAGCGGCCATGAGTATGGTGCAGGGAACTGCGCGCAGTATGGGTATAGAAATAGTTGAGGGCTAATAATAGTGGGAGGAATTTTTCCGTTAATACCACGAGGAGGAATTGTATATGCCTAAGCTTGGCAAAAAACTTGCCGATGCGTTAAAGCAAGTGGACAAAACTGTATTGTATGAGCCTGTCGATGCACTGGATATGGTGAAGAAATTGGCCCCGGCCAAATTTGACGAAACTGTAGAGGCTGTGGTGAAACTGGGTGTTGACCCCAGACACGCTGATCAGCAGGTGCGGGGTGCAGTGGTACTGCCCCATGGTACCGGCAAAACCAGAACGGTTCTGGTTTTCGCAAAAGGGGACAAGGTCAAGGAAGCGGAAGATGCTGGCGCGGATTTTGTGGGTGCCGAGGATATGGTGGAAAAAATTCAGAAAGAGGGCTGGCTTTCCTTCGATGTGGCCATTGCCACTCCGGATATGATGGGCTTGGTGGGCAGGCTGGGTAAAATACTTGGCCCCCGTGGACTCATGCCCAACCCTAAAACCGGTACAGTTACCTTTGATGTAACCAGGGCTGTGGAAGAAGTTAAGGCTGGTAAAATTGAGTATCGGGTTGATAAAGCAGGAGTAATTCATGCACCTATCGGCAAGGTATCTTTTCCGGTGGAAAAACTGGCGGAAAACCTGCGCATCCTGGTGGAGCAGTTAATAAGAGTTAAGCCTGCCGCTGCCAAGGGCCAGTACATTAAAGGAATTTTTGTTTCTTCTACCATGGGACCGGGAATCAAAATTAATTCCCAGAAAATCACAGCATAACTGCCGCTTACAAATTGAATAACGGTAGCGCCGGTTTAATACCCGGTTGTTTATCCTGACTGTAGACAGTTGGTGTTTTATACTTAAAGGCGCAAGCCGCCAGCCGAGGCCCGGGACTTCACCTGTCCATCATGAAACTGACAGGCCTATAGTCTATGTCTACAGGCCTGTTTTATTTTTAGAAGTCAAAAGTCAAATGTCGAAAGTCAAATGTCAGAAGTCAAAAGAGGGATTGAGAATCTTAGTCTTTAGACCTTGGACCTTAGACTTTAGACTTTAGACCTTAGAAAGGAGGTGTATTTTTTGCCTACCAGACAGGAAAAAGAGTTGATGCTCCAGGAAGTAAGTAAGAGACTGAGTGCATGCAAGGTTGCCATCATGGCCGATTACAGGGGACTGAATGTAGCCGCTATGACTAAGCTGCGTCGCAGGTTGCGGGAAAAGGGCAGCGAACTGAAAGTGGTTAAGAACACCCTGACCCTGAAAGCCGCCAGAGAACTGGGCTTTGATGGTCTTGAATCATATCTGGAAGGACCCACCGCCATAGCTTTTTGTAACGAGGATCTAGTAGCCCCGGCCAAAGTATTTACGGATTTCGCCAAGGAGTACAAAATATTTGAGATCAAAGGCGGTTTGCTGGAAGGTAAGGCTATGGACGCCAATGCAGTTAAAAGCCTGGCGGATTTGCCTTCCCGGGAAGTGCTGCTGACCAGGGTGCTGGGCGGTATGCAAACCCCCATGTATGGCTTTGCCGGTGCGCTGCAGGGCGTGCTGCGTAATTTTGTTTATGTGCTGGAAGCAGTACGCAAGCAAAAGACTGGCGAAACCGCATAACGAACCAGTGGCAACATAGGTACTTACGGTAAAAATTAAAGTTAATAATTAGGAGGTTTAAATGATGTCTAAAGTAAATGAAATTTTAGAAGCCGTTAAGGGCTTGACTGTACTGGAACTGGCCGAACTGGTGAAGGCCTTTGAAGAAGAATTCGGCGTAACTGCCGCTGCACCTATGGCCATGGCAGCCATGCCCGCAGCAGCAGCTCCCGCAGCAGTGGAGGAAGAACAGACTGAGTTTGACGTAATTTTGTCTGCAGTGGGCGATAAAAAAGTCAACGTCATCAAGGTAGTACGCGAAATCACCGGCCTCGGCCTAAAAGAAGCCAAGGATCTGGTTGACAGCGCTCCGAAGCCCGTCAAGGAGAAGACCAGCAAGGATGAAGCTGCTGCTATCAAGGCCAAATTGGAAGAACAGGGCGCTACTGTTGAGGTTAAGTAATTAATCCCGCCAGAGCAACAGGGCCGGTCCGTAGGGACGGCCCTGTTTTCACTTTCAACATCAATTTTAAATAATCTCTTGACAAAATGTAATCCTTTTGCTAACATTAAAAAATGTCTATTCTATATTTACTATATTAGCCAAAATATTATTCATGAAGGAAAATTATATGTATCCGATGATTCATTTTGGGGAATAATATTCTGGGTATAATATTCCTTTGTTAGAAAGCGAGGTCTTGGTATTACCAGCACCTTGCTTTTCGTTGTTTGTTATATTGAACTGTTTGACTTTCATGAGGGGTGTGGTGCCATAAATGTATGCCGAAAAGGTAGGTTCCAGAGTAAGGAAGAATTTCGCGAAACTCGGAGAGGTACTGGAGCTGCCTAACCTGATTGAAGTACAACGCAATTCCTACCAGTGGTTTTTGCGGGAGGGTCTGAGGGAGGTATTTCATGATATTTCCCCCATCCAGGATTTTACCGGTAACCTTGTACTTGAATTTCTGGATTATACGTTGGGTGAGCCCAAATACAAGGTAGAAGAATGCAAAGAGCGTGATGTGACTTATGCTGCGCCGCTGCGGGTGAAGGTGCGGCTGATTAACAAGGAGACAGGAGAAGTTAAGGAGCAGGAAGTCTTCATGGGTGATTTCCCCCTGATGACTGATAAGGGAACTTTTATTATTAACGGGGCTGAAAGGGTTATAGTCTCCCAGTTAGTCCGCTCGCCAGGGGTGTATTTCGCGGAGCAGATAGACCCCAGCGGTAAAAAGCTGTATACCGCCACCATCATTCCCAACCGTGGCGCCTGGCTGGAATTTGAAACTGATGTCAACGACCACATTTTCGTGCGCATAGACCGCACCCGTAAAATACCGGTTACAGTATTGATCAGAGCGCTGGGTTACGGTTCCAACGGCATGATTATTGATTTGTTGGATGAGAACAAGCATATCCAGGAAACTCTTACCCGGGATAATACCGATTCGGAAGAAGAGGCACTGGTAGAGATTTACAAAAAGCTTCGCCCCGGTGAGCCTCCTACGGTAGAGAGCGCCAGATCCTTATTGGAAACTTTATTTTTTGATCCCAAGAGATATGACCTGGCCAATGTAGGCCGCTACAAAATACAGAAGAAAATAAAACACGGCGTACTATACAAATATTCCGACGAGCCCCTGGAAAATGATGTAGTACTTCCGGAAACAGGGGAAATTGTAACCCGCCGGGGCACTGTGGTAACTTTAGATATGGCCGCTTCGGCAGGTGAGGCGGGAGTTGCCGCCGGCATTACCGAGTATGATCCATATTTACGCAAATATGTCCCGAAAAGCCGGGAATTTATAAGATCCCTGACTCCCATGGACATCATCGAAACTGTTAAATACCTGCTCGGACTAATGGATTTAAAGGGAACCGTGGATGATATCGATCACCTGGGGAATCGCCGCCTGCGCTCAGTGGGTGAACTCCTGCAAAACCAATTTAGGATAGGCCTGTCCAGGATGGAGAGGGTGGTCAGGGAACGCATGACCATTCAGGACGTGGATGTGATTACACCTCAGGTGCTGATTAATATCAGGCCGGTTGTGGCCGCCATCAAGGAATTTTTTGGTTCCAGTCAGCTCTCACAGTTTATGGACCAAACCAACCCGCTGGCTGAACTGACCCATAAACGCAGACTGTCTGCCCTGGGACCAGGCGGCTTAAGCCGGGAACGGGCCGGTTTTGAAGTCAGGGACGTGCACCACTCACACTACGGTCGTATGTGTCCCATTGAGACCCCTGAAGGTCCGAACATCGGACTTATCGGTTCACTTAGTACTTACGCCAGGATAAATTCCTTTGGCTTTATTGAAACTCCATATCGCAAGGTTAATAAAGAGACCAGGAAGGTTACTGACGAGATAGTCTATCTGACGGCGGATGAAGAGGAAGGGATTATCATTGCTCAGGCTAACGCTCCGCTGGATGAGGAAGGCGCTTTTCTGGAAAGCAAGGTAAATGCCCGTTCCCCGGAGATAGTGGTGGTGCCGGCGGATCGGGTGGAATATATGGATGTGTCGCCCAAGCAGGTATTCAGCGTGGCCACCTCACTTATACCCTTCCTGGAGCATGACGATGCCAACCGTGCCCTTATGGGCGCTAACATGCAGCGTCAGGCTGTCCCCCTGCTAAAGGCTCAGGCTCCACTGGTTGGAACAGGAATTGAGTATAAAGCAGCCAAGGACTCTGGGGTTGTGGTGCTCTCCAAAAGTAACGGCACGGTGGAAAGGGTTACCGCTAATGATATCAGCATCCGCAGCGATGAAGGAA
Source organism: Peptococcaceae bacterium BRH_c4b (assembly GCA_000961595.1). Lineage (GTDB taxonomy): Bacteria > Bacillota > Desulfotomaculia > Desulfotomaculales > Desulfocucumaceae > Desulfocucumis. The sequence continues at coordinate 35,045 of LADO01000030.1, read as the reverse complement.
ACCTGGAGACGTATAAACTTTTAAAATTTACCCGCTCCAACCAGGGCACTTGTATCAATCAGAAACCCATCGTAAATAGAGGTGAAAGGGTTGAGGCCGGGCAGATTATAGCCGACGGTCCGTCCACCGATCAGGGCGAACTAGCCCTGGGACGCAACATACTGGTGGCATTCATGCCCTGGGAGGGCTATAATTACGAAGACGCTATACTGGTAAGTGCGAAGGCGGTAAAAGAAGACTTTTTCACTTCCATTCATATTGAGGAATACGAGTGTGATGCCAGGGACACCAAGCTTGGTCCCGAGGAAATTACCAGAGATATTCCCAACGTAGGGGAAGAAATTTTAAAGGATTTGGATGACCGGGGAATAATCCGGGTTGGTGCGGAGGTTCGGCCCGGAGACATACTGGTGGGTAAGGTTACTCCCAAGGGTGAAACCGAATTGACTGCGGAAGAGCGCTTACTCCGGGCTATTTTTGGTGAAAAGGCCAGGGAGGTTCGGGATACCTCCCTGAGGGTTCCTCACGGGGAATCGGGGAAAATCGTTGATGTTAAAGTGTTCTCCAGAGAAAACGGAGATGAATTGCCCCCTGGGGTAAACCAACTGGTTCGGGTATATATTGCTCAGAAGAGAAAAATCTCCGAGGGCGATAAAATGGCCGGGCGTCACGGTAACAAGGGTGTGATAGCCCGCATACTGCCCGAGGAGGATATGCCTTTCCTGCCGGATGGAACCCCAATAGAAATAGTACTTAATCCGCTGGGAGTTCCCTCAAGGATGAATATAGGCCAGGTGCTGGAATCCCATCTTGGTTGGGCAGCCCATGCCATGGGCTACCATGTGGCCACCCCGGTTTTTAACGGTGCTCTGGAGGAGGATATACTCAATTCATTAAAAGAGGCCGGCCTGCCGGGGAATGGTAAAATTGAGCTTTATGACGGGAGGACCGGAGAGCCCTACGACAATCCCATTACAGTGGGTTATGTTTATATGCTTAAGCTGGCTCACCTGGTGGATGATAAAATACATGCCCGTTCTACCGGCCCCTATTCACTGGTTACCCAGCAGCCCCTGGGCGGCAAGGCACAGTTCGGCGGGCAGCGCTTCGGAGAAATGGAAGTGTGGGCCCTGGAGGCGTACGGTGCCGCTTATACTCTGCAGGAAATACTTACGGTCAAATCAGATGATGTGGTTGGCCGGGTGAAAACATACGAGGCCATAGTAAAAGGAGAGAATGTACCCGAGCCCGGCGTGCCGGAATCATTCAAGGTGCTGATCAAGGAACTGCAAAGTCTGGGTCTGGACGTAAAGGTTCTATCCGAGGACGACCAGGAAATAGAAATCAAAGAGGTTGAGGAAGATATCAACGAAACCGCTAAGGATTTAGGACTGGATTTGCATGAGGAGAGCGTGCCTCCCGGGGGAGATGATTATGACTCCGACGAGGTCGAGGATGAGGAAGAAATTACCGAGGAGTTAATAGAAGAGGAGTTTGACCTGAACGAGGAGGAAACGGGCTGATTGAGGGGTAATTTCATACTGCCCAAAGAAGAGAGTCTATAAATCCTAAGGGAGTGTGGTTCTTTGCTGGATCTCAACAATTTTGACCGTATTCGTATTGGCCTGGCATCCCCTGAGCAAATACTGGAATGGTCAAGCGGAGAGGTTAAGAAGCCTGAAACCATCAATTACCGGACCCTTAAACCCGAGCGGGACGGCCTGTTTTGTGAAAGGATTTTCGGACCCACCAGGGACTGGGAATGTCACTGCGGGAAATATAAAAGAGTTCGTTATAAGGGTGTTATCTGTGACCGTTGCGGCGTGGAGGTTACTCGCTCCAAAGTTCGCCGGGAACGACTGGGAAATATTGTACTGGCGGCCCCCGTGTCGCATATATGGTACTTTAAAGGAATACCTAGCCGTATGGGACTTCTGCTGGATATGTCCCCCAGAGCCCTGGAAAAGGTTTTATATTTTGTTTCCTATATAGTGACCGACGGTGGCGATACCGGATTAATTAAAAAACAGCTGCTTACCGAAAACGAGTACAGGGAATACCGGGAGAAATACGGCAATGCCTTTAAGGCCGGCATGGGCGCCGAGTCTATAAAAAAACTTTTAGAAGAAATAGATCTTGAAGAGCTAAACAGGGATTTGCGTCAGGAACTCCGGGAGGTCACCGGCCAGCGCAAAATCAGGGCTATCCGGCGGCTGGAAGTGGTTGAGGCTTTTCGTACCTCGGGCAACCGGCCGAAATGGATGATTATGGATGTCATTCCTGTAATACCGCCGGAACTGCGACCCATGGTACAACTGGACGGCGGCAGGTTTGCCACTTCAGATCTGAACGATCTCTACAGGCGGGTAATCAACCGTAACAATAGGCTGAAAAGGCTTCTTGATCTTGGAGCTCCGGATATTATTGTGCGCAATGAAAAGAGAATGTTGCAGGAAGCCGTGGACGCCCTGATTGACAACGGACGCCGGGGAAGACCGGTAACCGGTCCCGGCAACAGACCCTTAAAATCTTTAAGCGACATGCTTAAAGGAAAACAAGGACGCTTTCGTCAGAACCTGCTGGGTAAAAGGGTGGACTATTCCGGCAGATCGGTTATTGTGGTCGGCCCAACGCTGCAGATGCACCAGTGCGGCCTGCCCAAAGAAATGGCCCTGGAACTATTCAAACCCTTTGTGATGAAGAGACTGGTAAACGACGGTTATGCCCATAACATCAAAAGCGCCAAGCGGATGGTGGAAAGGGTCAGGCCGGAGGTGTGGGATGTTCTGGAAGATGTAATCAGCCAGCACCCTGTATTGCTGAACCGGGCGCCAACCCTGCATAGGCTGGGTATTCAGGCTTTTGAGCCGGTGCTGGTGGACGGAAAGGCCATTCAGATTCACCCCATGGTTTGTACAGCCTATAACGCCGATTTTGACGGTGACCAGATGGCGGTGCACGTGCCCCTTTCCACCGAGGCTCAATCCGAGGCGAGGTTGTTAATGCTTTCGTCGCATAACATTTTGAACCCCAAGGATGGCCGGCCGGTGGCCGTGCCTACCCAGGATATGGTGCTGGGTTGTTACTATCTGACCATGGAAAAGGAAGGGGAACTCGGCGAAGGCAAGTTATTCAGTGATCAAGAAGATGCCATCGTAGCCTATGAAAATAAGGCTATTAGCCTGCACGCCAGGATAAAAGTCAGATATAACGGTGAGCGACTGGAAACCACCGTGGGCAGGATTATATTCAATGAAGTCATGCCCTCCAGGCTGGGTTATAAAAACCTGGTGGCGGATAAAAAGGCTTTAAGCAAAATCGTAGATGAGTGTTACAACGAACTGGGGCTTTCTGCCACCGGAGCACTGCTGGACGGCTTCAAAAAATTAGGCTTTCATTACGCCAGCAGAGCCGGAGTGACCATCGGCCTGACGGATATAATAATTCCTCCCCAGAAAAAAGATATACTGGCCCGTACAGAACTAGAGGTAGAAAAGGTCGAGCAGAATTACCGCCGTGGCTTAACTACCGAAGATGAGCGCTACCGCAAGGTCATAGCTCTTTGGAACGATGCCACGGAGCAGGTAACTGAAGCGTTGATGGAAACTCTGGATAAGTTTAATCCGGTATATATGATGGCCAACTCGGGTGCCCGGGGTAATAAGCAGCAGATTCGCCAGTTGGCGGGGATGAGGGGATTAATGGCTGACCCCTCCGGCCGGATTATTGACTTACCCATCAAGGCCAACTTCCGGGAAGGCCTGACCGTTCTGGAATACTTTATTTCCACTCACGGTGCCCGCAAGGGTCTGGCCGACACCGCTCTCCGCACCGCCGACTCGGGTTATCTTACCCGCCGCCTGGTGGATGTAGCCCAGGATGTGATCGTCAGGGAAATAGATTGTGGTACCGAAGAGGGCATAGAAGTCGAGGAAATAAAGGACGGCACCGAAGTAATTGAAAAGCTGATAGATAGAATTATTGGCCGTGCGGCCCTGGAAGATATTGTACACCCGGAAACCGGGGAAGTTATAGTGCCAAAAGGCAAGATAATTACTAATGACAGGGCTTCGGGATATGAGGCCAGCAGAATTATAGAAGCTGGTATCAAAAAAATAAGAATTCGTTCGGTACTGACCTGCAAAAGTCGCTACGGAGTCTGCCGGAACTGTTACGGAAGAAATCTGGCTACCGGAGGAACGGTGGATATCGGCGAGGCTGTGGGTATAATCGCTGCCCAGTCCATCGGCGAACCCGGCACCCAGCTTACCATGCGTACATTCCACACCGGGGGTGTGGCCGGGGATGATATCACCCAGGGTCTGCCCAGGGTGGAAGAACTCTTTGAGGCCCGCAGGCCCAAAGGACAGGCGGTTATCGCAGAAAATTATGGTGTGGCGGAAGTCAGGGAAGTAAAAGGACGGCGTGAGATAGAAACTACCAGTGATGATGGTGAAAAAACTTTGTATCAGGTTCCCTATGGCGCCCGCGTCAAGATAAAGGACAAAGCCCGGGTGGAGGCCGGTGACGAACTCACCGAGGGTTCGGTTAACCCCCACGATCTCTTGAAAATAAAGGGGCCCCGGGGAGTCCAGATTTACCTTTTGCAGGAGGTGCAGCGGGTTTACCGGTTACAGGGTGTAGATATCAACGATAAGCATATCGAGGTAATGATCAGACAGATGCTGCGTAAAGTTAAAATAGAGGACGCTGGTGATACCAATTTATTGCCGGGAAGCCTGGTGGATATATTCGAGCTGGAAGCCGAGAACCAGGCTGCGCAGGCCGCCGGGGGACAACCGGCCGAAGAGAAATCCGTTCTCCTGGGGATAACTAAGGCATCTCTGGCCACTGACTCCTTCCTGTCGGCGGCATCGTTCCAGGAAACCACACGGGTGTTGACTGAGGCAGCCATTAAGGGCAAAATGGATCCCTTGCTGGGCCTCAAAGAAAACGTGATCATTGGTAAATTGGTGCCGGCAGGAACGGGCATGAGCCGCTACCGCAATATAGAACTGATGGATAACATAGATAACACCGGTGATATAGCAGGGCATGCTGCAAGTGACTATAATATGGACGACACCGATTATACCGGGGAAGAGTACCTGTATAGTGATGAAACTGTTGTCCGTAAATAATACGGGGATACTATGTTGACATTTGGTGTTGTTGGTGCTAATATACAAAAGTGTCTGGTTTTACGGAGGTGTCTGCAGGATGCCTTATGAGCGGCTGTTGAAGGCCCGCAAGAAAACTATTGGGTCTAAACAGACGATAAAGTCGATTGAGCGGGGGCAGGCAAAGGCAGTTTTTATAGCCGGTAACGCCGAGCGACACGTTATAGACCCGATCATCAGGAGTTGCAAAACTAAAGGCGTGGAAGTAATAGAGGTAGAAACCATGCTGATTTTAGGTAAAGCCTGTGGCATTGAGGTTGGTTGTGCCTCAGCGGCGGTATTGGAGGACTGATGTTAACCGCTCCGGCTTTTTTAAGCCGCCGGAGCGGAAATTTAATTTGCAGGTATTTTTCAGGAAGGAGGTGTATGCAAATGCCCACGATAAACCAATTAATCCGCAAGGGCAGAGAGGAATTGCTGAAAAAATCTTCAGCACCCGCACTCAAAGAGTGTCCGCAAAAAAGAGGTGTTTGTACCAGGGTTTACACTACTACACCAAAAAAACCAAACTCCGCCCTGCGTAAGGTTGCGAGGGTCAGGCTTACCAACGGCATCGAGGTTACCTCCTATATTCCAGGTATAGGACATAACTTGCAAGAGCACTCGGTGGTTCTGGTTCGTGGTGGCAGGGTAAAGGATCTACCTGGTGTAAGGTATCATATTGTAAGAGGGGCTCTTGATTCAGCCGGAGTCCAGAATAGAAACCGCAGCCGTTCCAAGTACGGCACCAAACGTCCCAAAAAATAAACGGCTATCAAATTTTTAACCGGGCACACTGACGGTAAAGGATGAAAACATGCCGTTCCGGGGAAAATACCTATTACCGCAATATTTACCTGTGTGTATCTGGTATAAATTAAAATAGTACGCTTAAACGCCCTGTATAAGGGCTATTACTGATGCAAAGGGGGGATATATGTGCCCAGAAGAGGTTCGCGGCCCAAAACAGAAATTTTGCCGGATCCCGTATATAACAACAAAGTGATCACTAAAATGATCAATCAGATTATGCTGGACGGTAAAAAAGGAACAGCGGAAAAAATTTTTTACGGCGCATTTGACATTATCCAGGACAAAACGGGTAAAAGCCCCGTTGAGGTATTCGAGCAGGCCATGAAAAATGTTATGCCCGTGCTGGAAGTAAAGGCCCGCCGGGTTGGTGGCGCCAACTACCAGGTTCCCATTGAAGTCCGCCATGAAAGGCGGCAGACACTTGGTATCAGATGGCTGACCAATTATGCCAGGGCCCGGGGTGGCAAGAGCATGCAGGAGAAACTTGCCGCCGAAATTATGGATGCTGCCAATAGTACCGGCGCAACAGTCAAAAAACGGGAAGACACCCATAAGATGGCTGAGGCAAACAAGGCGTTCGCGCATTACAGGTGGTAAAGGGGGAAGTCTTGATGGCGCGGCAATTTCCGTTAGAGAAAACACGCAATATAGGCATCATGGCTCACATAGACGCCGGCAAGACCACCACCACCGAACGTATACTGTTTTACACAGGAAGGGTTCATAAGATAGGAGAGGTCCACGACGGTGCGGCCACCATGGACTGGATGGTGCAGGAGCAGGAGCGGGGAATTACCATAACCTCTGCTGCTACCACCTGTCAGTGGGGTGACCATTGCATAAACATCATCGACACGCCAGGGCACGTGGACTTCACAGTGGAAGTAGAGCGCTCTCTTAGGGTACTTGACGGCGCAGTTGCAGTCTTTTGCTCTGTAGGAGGAGTAGAGCCCCAGTCCGAAACGGTCTGGCGGCAGGCAGATAAATATGGTGTACCAAGAATAGCCTATATAAATAAAATGGACCGGGTTGGCGCAGACTTTTTCAGGGGCATGAATATGATCCGGGAACGTTTGGGCGCCAATCCCGTGGCACTGCAACTACCCGTTGGCAGTGAAGAAAAATTTAAGGGCATTATTGATCTGATCATGGAAAAATCCGTCATGTACACCGACGATTTGGGTACCAAGAGCGATGTTGCCGACATACCCGAAGACATGCTGAAACTGGTGGCGGAGCACAGGGAAAAACTTATTGAAGCTGCTGCCGAAGCTGATGAGGAATTGATGCTTAAATACCTCGAAGGCGAAGAGCTGACCGTGGAGGAAATAAAAAGAGGCCTTCGCGCGGCTACCCTGTCGGTCAAAATGATACCGGTGCTGTGCGGCTCCTCCTTTAAAAACAAAGGAGTGCAGCCGTTACTTGACGCTATAGTGAATTTCCTTCCGGCGCCTACTGACGTTCCCCCCATCAAGGGGATCAACCCGGCTACCGGCACCGAAGATATCCGCCCGGCAGGCGACGATCAGCCTTTTTCTGCTCTGGCTTTTAAGATTATGGCTGACCCTTATGTGGGTAAACTTACATTTTTCAGGGTGTATTCAGGTACCCTTTCTTCCGGCTCATATGTGTACAATTCCACTAAAAGCAAGCGGGAGAGGGTAGGCCGGATATTGAAAATGCATGCCAATCACCGTGAAGAAATAGGCCAGGTTTATACCGGGGATATTGCTTCCGCAGTGGGGCTGCGGGATACAAGCACCGGAGATACCTTGTGCGATGAAAAGTTACCTATTATTTTGGAGTCTATGGAATTTCCCGACCCGGTTATTTCCGTGGCCATCGAGCCAATAACCAAGGCCGATCAGGATAAAATGGGCATTGCGCTGGCTAAGTTAAGTGATGAAGATCCCACTTTTAAGATGCATACCGACACTGAGACAGGGCAAACCATTATTTCGGGTATGGGCGAGCTGCATTTGGAAATAATTGTAGACAGACTATTAAGAGAATTTAAGGTGGAGGCCAATGTGGGACGTCCTCAGGTAGCCTACAGGGAGACCATCCGGGGCAAGGCCAAAGCTGAAGGAAAATTTGTGCGCCAGTCTGGGGGCCGCGGCCAGTACGGGCACGTGGTGCTGGAAGTGGAGCCTGCGGAACATGGGGCAGGGTATGAATTTTTAAATAAAATTGTGGGCGGGGTTATTCCCAGGGAATATATCCCGGCGGTGGACTCGGGTATTAAGGAAGCTATGGAAAACGGGGTGCTGGCCGGTTATCCCATGATAGATATTAAGGTAACCCTGCTTGACGGTTCCTACCACGAGGTTGACTCCTCTGAAATGGCCTTTAAGATAGCCGGTTCCATTGGCTTTAAAAGTGCCGCCGCAAAGTCCGGGACGGTGCTGCTGGAGCCGGTAGTGAAGGTGGAAGTTGTTGTTCTTGATGAGTACATGGGTGACGTTATCGGGGATTTAAACTCCCGCCGGGGGCGTATTGAGGAAATGGAACCCAGGGGCAATACCCAGATTATACACTCTATTGTACCACTGGCGGAAATGTTCGGTTATGCCACCGACCTTCGTTCGCGGACTCAGGGGCGGGGTACTTATACCATGCAGTTCAGCCATTATGTTGAGGTGCCCCAAAATATCGCCGAAGGCATTATTGCCCGCCGCCACGGTTAAAGACTAAGTCGAAAGTCAAAAGTCAAAAGTCAATGAGAACAGGGACCTTAGACATTAGACATTAGACCTTGGACCTTATTTTTAAATTAGAAAGGCAGGAGAAATTACAAATGGGAAAGGCAAAGTTTGAGCGCAACAAACCGCACGTAAACATTGGGACCATTGGGCACGTAGACCATGGCAAGACAACCCTTACGGCGGCCATAACCGTAGTGCTGTCCACCGTGGGTCAAGCATCGGTAAAAAAATACGATGAAATCGACAACGCCCCGGAAGAACGTGAGCGCGGCATAACCATCAACACCGCCCACGTGGAATACGAAACGAACAACAGGCACTATGCCCACGTGGACTGCCCCGGCCACGCGGACTACGTAAAGAACATGATCACCGGCGCAGCCCAGATGGACGGAGCTATACTGGTGGTATCGGCGGCAGACGGCCCCATGCCCCAGACTCGTGAGCACATTCTGCTGGCCCGTCAGGTAGGCGTACCCTACATCGTAGTATACCTGAACAAAGCTGATATGGTAGACGACCCCGAACTATTGGAACTGGTAGACATGGAAGTAAGAGAACTACTGTCCATATACGAATTTCCCGGCGACGACATACCCATCATCACCGGCTCAGCCTTAAAAGCGCTGGAATGCGGCTGTGGCAAAAAGGAATGCGAATGGTGCAAGAGCATCTGGGAACTGATGGACGCAGTAGACAGCTACGTACCCACACCGGTGCGCGCCTTAGACAAACCCTTCCTTATGCCCGTAGAAGACGTATTCAGCATCACCGGGCGCGGCACAGTAGCCACCGGCAGAATCGAGCGGGGCGCCGTCAAAGTGGGCGAAGAAATAGAAATAGTAGGTCTGCAGGAGAAACCGCGTAAGACCGTGGTAACCGGAGTAGAAATGTTCCGTAAACTGCTGGACCGCGGCGAAGCGGGAGACAACGTGGGCTGCCTCTTAAGGGGCGTAGACCGTAAAGAAATTGAGCGCGGTCAAGTATTGGCGAAACCCGGCAGCATCAAACCGCACACCCATTTCAACGCTGAAATATACGTACTGACCAAGGAAGAGGGTGGCCGGCACACACCGTTCTTTAACGGCTACCGCCCGCAGTTCTACTTCAGGACCACCGACGTTACCGGCGTAGCCGAACTGCCCGAGGGAGTGGAAATGGTGATGCCCGGAGATAACATCCGCATCAACGTAAAACTCATAACCCCCATCGCCATAGAAGAAGGACTGCGCTTCGCCATCCGCGAGGGCGGCCGTACTGTGGGCGCCGGTGTGGTTACATCGATTATTATTGCTTAGCAATTTAAAGATGCGCTTGTCTGGTTGTAAACTATCAGCAAGTGAGAGACCCGTCGTCAGGGGACCTTCCAACTGAAGGGGGCCTGCGGGTTTTACAAGGGTAAATACCAGCGGGAGCGGAACATTTTCGCCTCCCGCCTCAGTATGATCGCTTGCCTCTGAGATTTGTTTGACGGCGAAGGGAGGTTAATGAGGATTGAAGAGTCAAAAAATAAGAATTCGACTGAAAGCGTATGATCACAATATGCTGGACCAGTCGGCACAAAAAATAGTGGATACGGCAAAAAGGACCGGGGCTTCAGTAGCCGGGCCTATACCACTGCCTACTGAAAAGAATATTTACACTATATTGCGTTCACCCCACGTAAATAAGGACTCCCGGGAGCAGTTCGAAATGAGGACACATAAGCGCCTTATCGACATCCTTGAGCCCACTCCAAAAACCGTGGACGCCTTAATGCGTCTGGATCTACCAGCCGGTGTGGATATCGAAATTAAACTTTAATTGTGGATAGTTGCGGCATAATCGTAAACCGGTTTATGTTAAAAAAACTATGATCTAAACGTAAAGATTGTGTTTCCGAAAGTAATGTTCACACTGCTAAAAAGTGAACCGCTTTCTTTCGGCCGGCACTGGAGGTGCAGGATATGAAAAAAGGAATTCTCGGCAAAAAGATTGGCATGACCCAATTGTTTACCGATACTGGGCTGTCTGTACCGGTTACTGTAATTGAGGCCGGCCCTTGTTACGTAGTGCAAAAGAAAACCCCTGAACGTGATGGCTACGGCGCCGTGCAGGTGGGTTTCGGGGAAAAGCGTGAGAGATTATTTAATAAACCCATTAAGGGTCATTTTAGCAAGGCTGCTGTTCGCCCGCTAAGGATTTTGAAAGAGTTTAAGCTGGACGATTTTGAGAACTACCAGGTAGGTCAGGAAATTAAGGCCGACGTGTTCACCCCCGGTGAAAAGGTTGACGTGGTAGGTACTTCTAAAGGGAAGGGTTTTTCCGGAGGCATCAAGCGTCACAACTTCCACCGCGGACCCATGGCTCACGGCTCGAAATACCACCGGCGTCCGGGTTCCCTCGGAGCAAAAGGTCCGGCCAGGGTTTTTAAGGGACGTAAATTGCCGGGTCATCATGGTTCTGCAAGGGTCACCGTGCAGAACCTGGAAGTGGTAAGGGTGGATCCGGAGCGCAACTTGCTGGCGATAAAAGGTGCTGTCCCGGGCCCCAAGGGGAGCCTGGTAATTATCAAGGACAGCATCAAAGCCATGCAATAGCGGTGGTGCTTAAGTTGGGGACATTTCTTCGTGAATTTGTTCAAATGTAGGGGATCTGTCCAAGTTAAGAAGGTGTGTGCCCATACATCGATTGGGGACATTCCTTCGTGAATTTGTTCAAAAGTAGGGGACCTGTCCAAGCTAAGAAGGTGTGTGCCCATACATCAATTGGGGACATTCCTTCATGAATTTGTTCAAAAGTAGGGGATCTGTCCGAGCTAAGAAGGTGTGTCCCCATACCTTTGAAGGAGGAACTTATATGCCTAAAGTTGCTTTATACAACATAAACGGAGACCAGGTGGGGGAAATAGATTTAAATGACAGTGTTTTCGGTGTTTCCGTGCACCGGACCGTTATGCATGATGCCGTGGTGGCGTACCTGGCCGGTCAAAGAAGGGGCACACATGACACCAAAACCAGGTCTGAGGTTTCCGGCGGCGGCAAAAAGCCCTGGCGCCAGAAGGGTACCGGCAGGGCCAGGCACGGTAGCATACGCTCACCTATCTGGCGCGGCGGTGGTACTGTATTTGGTCCCCATCCCAGGGACTACAGCATCAGGCTGCCCAAGAAAGTAAGACGGCTGGCTATGAGGTCAGCACTTTCCTCTAAGGTTGAGGAAGGCAAAATCGTAGTGCTGGATGAATTAAAAATGGAGCACCCCAAAACCAGGGAAATGGCCCGCATATTAAACAATCTCAAAGTAAACAACAAGGCCCTGGTAGTTATTGACAGCACCGATGATAATGTAGTAAAATCCGCCCGCAATATTCCCGGGGTAAAACCGGTGGCAGCCAGCTGGCTGAATGTATATGATATCCTGGCGCACAATACTCTGGTCATAACTAAGGAAGCAGTAACCAGGGTAGAGGAGGTGCTGGCACAATGAAAGATCCGAGGGATATACTGAAAAGACCTGTGGTAACTGAGAAAAGTATGGCCCTTCAGGCTGAAAACAAATTCACCTTTATCGTGGACCTGAAGGCCAACAAGGTTGAAATCAAAAAAGCCGTGGAAGAACTTTTCAAGGTAAAGGTCAAGAAAGTACACACCATGCGGTACAAGGGCAAACTGCGTCGGGTCAGAAATGTTCTGGGCAGGACACCGGATTATAAAAAGGCCATCGTCACCCTTAAAGAAGGGGACAAGATAGAATTGTTTGAAGGAGTATAGAACCGGCCTGCCCCTTTTCGAAAAGTCAGTCGTCGGGCGTCAGTAGACGGGATTGAAGAGTTTATCCCGGCTGATAGCCGCGGATGAGTTGTAGGGCAGGAATATAAGGAGGTAATAGAAGGTGGCTATCAAGAAGTTCAAGCCTACTTCACCGGGCCGCCGGTTCGTCACCGTTTCGGCTTTTGATGAACTTACCACCGCTAAACCTGAAAAATCCCTGTTGGAGCCACTGAAGAAATCAGGTGGCCGCAATAAACAGGGCAGGCTTACGGTAAGACACCGTGGTGGCGGGCATAAAAGGCAGTACCGTATTATTGATTTTAAAAGAAATAAGGATGGCATCCCGGCCAAAGTAGCTACCATTGAATATGATCCCAACCGTTCGGCACGTATAGCGCTGCTAAACTATGCCGACGGTGAAAAACGCTACATCCTGGCGCCCGTTGGTTTGAAGGTGGGCATGACGGTAGTTTCCGGTCAGGATGCAGATATCAAGGTGGGGAATGCACTCCCCTTGAGGAATATCCCGGTGGGTACCATGATTCATAATATAGAAATGTACCCCAAGGGCGGTGGTCAACTGGTCCGCTCAGCCGGTACCTCGGCGCAGTTGATGGCCAAAGAAGGCAAGCATGCTAATATCCGAATGCCTTCGGGGGAAATGAGATTGCTTTTACAAGACTGCAGGGCCACCATCGGCCAGGTAGGCAATGTGGAGCACGAAAATATAACCATTGGTACAGCAGGGCGAAAACGCTGGATGGGTATTAGGCCCACAGTAAGAGGCGTAGTCATGAACCCTGTGGATCACCCCCACGGCGGTGGCGAGGGCCGCTCTCCCATAGGCCGGAACCCCGTTACACCATGGGGCAAACCAGCTCTTGGCGCCAGAACCAGGAAGAAAAAACCCAGTGACAAGTTGATCGTGAAAAGGCGGACCAAGTAAGGCGGCCGGGGCTGTTGCCTGATGCCGGAGACTGGAATAATCAACCTTATAATATGTTTTTTTTGATTAAGGAACGAAAGGAGGCTAATAAATGGGCCGTTCCCTCAAAAAAGGACCATATTGCGATGAAAAGCTATTGAATAAGATACAGGTAATGAACGCCTCAGGGGACAAAAGGGTGATTAAAACATGGTCCCGCCGATCCACCATATTTCCCGAGATGATTGGCCATACCATGGCCGTGCACGACGGCCGCAAGCATATTCCGGTATATGTTACCGAAGATATGGTGGGCCATAAGCTAGGGGAGTTTGCTCCTACCAGGATGTTCAGGGGCCATGGGCACCATACCGAGAGGTCTTCTTCATTAAAGTAAGCGCTTGACGAAGGGGGTATACAAATGGCAGACAATGCCGAAGCCAAAGCTATAGCCAGATACATCCGTATCTCCCCGCGCAAGGTGCGCCAGGTGGTGGACCTGATCCGGGGTAAGGATGTTCGTGAAGCTTTGGCCATACTGAAATACATGCCTAAAAGATCTTCGACACCGATAGCAAAGGTTGTCAAATCCGCCGCCGCCAATGCCGAGCATAATTATGAAATGGATAAGGATAGCCTGTACGTTGCTGAGTGCTATGTAGATCAAGGACCGACCATCAAGCGTTCCCAGCCCAGAGCCATGGGGCGGGCAGATGTACTGCGTAAGCGCACCAGCCACATAACAGTGGTGGTAAGGGAGAAGAACGCAAAATAAAGGAGGGTTAGCGTGGGGCAAAAGGTACATCCGAAAGGATTGCGCATAGGCATTATCAAGGACTGGGATGGGAAATGGTTTGCTTCGAAGAAAGATTTTGCTTCTCTCCTTCAGGAGGATGTAAAAATCCGTAAGTATATTAAAAAAAGGCTTTACCAATCCGGCATTTCCCGTATCCAAATTGAAAGAGCAGCCAACAGGCTTAAAATTACTATACACACAGCCAAACCTGGCATAGTAATCGGCCGTGGCGGAACCGAAGTGGAAAACCTCCGTAAAACGCTGGAAAAAATGACCGGCAAACAGGTGCACGTGAATATTGCTGAAATCAAGGTGCCGGAATTGGATGCACAGCTTGTGGCAGAGAATGTGGCCGCTCAGATTGAAAAAAGGACAGCCTTCCGCAGGGCCATGAAACAGGCTGTTTCCCGTTCTATGAAATCCGGGGCCAAGGGCATAAAAATCGCTTGCGGCGGCAGGTTGGCAGGCGCAGAAATCGCCCGCAGAGAGTGGTACAGTGAGGGCAAGGTTCCCCTGCACACACTGCGTGCGGATGTTGATTACGGCACTGCGGAAGCCAACACCACCTACGGTAAAATTGGCATAAAAGTCTGGATATACAAAGGAGAAGTACTGCCAGCAGCAAAGGTCAGGCCGGCTGCCGGTCAAGGAGGCGAATAGGCTCAAATGCTTATACCTAAGAGGGTTAAATATCGCAAACAGCACCGCCCCGGTCTCGCCGGCAAGGCGAAGGGCGGCACGGATATAGGATTTGGTGAATTCGGCTTGCAGGCGCTGGAAGCAGCCTGGATTACCAGCAGGCAGATTGAGGCAGCCCGTATTGCCATGACACGTTATATCAAACGTGGCGGGAAAGTATGGATTAGAATTTTTCCAGATAGGCCCATTACCCAGAAGCCCGCTGAAACCAGGATGGGTAGCGGTAAGGGTGCTCCTGAATACTGGGTGGCCGTGGTAAAACCGGGCCGGATACTATTTGAACTGGCAGGGGTTAGTGAAGAGATTGCCAGGGAAGCGATGCGTTTAGCGTCTCACAAGTTGCCCATCAAGACGAAGTTTGTTAAACGCGGGGAAGTGGGTGAGGCAAATGAAAGTTAAAGAGCTAGTAGAGATGACCGACGAGGAATTGAAGAAAAAAATAGACGATTCCAAGGACGAACTTTTTAAGCTGAGGTTCCGGCTGGCAACCGGGCAACTGGATAATCCCATGAGAATAAAAGAAGTCCGCCGTAACATTGCCCGGGTGAAGACAATTCAACGCCAGCGGGAATTAGACATTCGGCAGGCTTAGGCCGGCAAAGGAGGTAGTTTAGTGGAAGGCCGCAATTTGCGTAAAACCCGTACTGGCCTGGTGGTCAGCGATAAAATGGATAAAACCGTGGTAGTGGCCGTAGAAACACTGGTTCGGCATGCACTGTACCAGCGTACCATCAGGCGCACCAAAAGACTCAAAGCCCATGACGAGGAGAATTCCTGCCGCATTGGCGATAAGGTCAGGATTATGGAAACCAGGCCTCTCTCCAAGGAAAAGCGCTGGAGAATAATTGAAATTCTGGAACGGGCCGAACAGATATAATCCCAAGCATTATTTCAGCGTGAGGCTAATCAGGGGGATGCCTTTAAGCGCATAAAGCGCGACCTTAGTCCCCGGACAGAGCCAGCCGAAGGGAGGTTAAAGAAGCTTGATTCAGGTACAAACGGTTCTAAAAGTAGCTGACAATACCGGAGCCCGCAAGCTCATGTGTATAAAGGTACTGGGCGGGTCTCTGCGCCGTTACGCCAGCGTGGGGGATATTATTGTTTGCTCCGTGAAAGAAGCCACGCCAGGCGGCGTTGTTAAGAAAGGTGATGTGGTGAAGTGTGTGGTAGTGCGCACCGTAAAGGAAGTGCCGCGACCGGACGGATCCTACATTAAATTTGACGAGAATGCCGCAGTAGTAATAAAGGACGATAAAAGTCCAAGGGGTACTCGTATTTTCGGGCCTGTTGCACGGGAATTGCGCGACCGTGATTTTATGAAAATAGTTTCACTGGCGCCCGAGGTGCTTTAACGCATACGAAGACCAGACCCTGATGCCAAAAGGTTGGCATAACTGGTTCCAAAAGTTTAAAATTCCTACCCGATGACCGGTGTCTGGCACCCGGCGTCCGTAAAGGGAGGTGCGAAATAAATGCCCAAGATCCAAGTCAGAACAGGCGACACTGTTATGGTCATATCCGGCAAAAACAAAGGCAAAAAGGGCAAAGTGGTATCCGTTCAGCCTGATAAGAGCCGGGTAATTGTTGAAGATATCAACGTGGTCAAGCGCCATACTAAACCAACGCAAAAGATGCCCCAAGGCGGCATTGTAGAAAAGGAAGCGCCCATTCATAGCTCAAACGTGTTGTTGTACTGCAATAAGTGCAACAAAACCACCAGAATTAGCAAAAAGTTTTTGGAAGACGGGAAAAAGGTGCGGGTATGCAAGCAGTGCGGAGAGGTGCTGGGTTAACCCGTGATTAGGAATGGGGACACAAACCTTCCAAAATACAAATTAGTACAAAGGGGACAATTTTAACATCAGTAGCTGTCCCGTTCGGAAGGAGGGAATTTTGGTGTCAAGGCTCAAGGAAAAGTATAGGACCCAGGTAGTCGATGCCATGATGAAAAAATTTGGCTATGAAAATATCATGCAGGTGCCCAGGCTTGAAAAAATAGTGGTAAACATGGGTGTAGGCGAAGCTATTCAAAACAGCAAAATAATGGATGCTGCAGTTGGCGATCTTACTACCATTACCGGTCAGCGTCCGGTGGTAACCAAGGCGAAAAAATCCATTGCCGCCTTTAAGTTGCGCCAGGGGATGAAAATTGGCTGTAAGGTAACCCTGAGGGGAGACCGCATGTACCATTTTGCAGATAAAATTTTCAGTATCGCCCTGCCCAGGGTGCGTGACTTCCGCGGCGTTTCCCCTAAATCCTTTGACGGCAGGGGGAACTATAGCCTGGGAGTTAAAGAGCAGCTCATTTTTCCGGAAATTGAATACGATAAAATCGACAAAGTCCGCGGAATGGATATTATTTTTGTAACCACCGCCCGTACCGACGAGGAAGCCAGGGAATTGTTAAAGCTTATGGGAATGCCTTTCCGGGCGGCTTAATATTGATGCTGCAGGTCTAAGACTGTCTCGTAACCGTAAAGACCCACAGGCTAAAGAAGGGTTGCGAGTGAAAAATGCACCGGCAGAACTAAAAAAATGCACGTTACCGGCAAATCCGTTGGTATTAAATCCGAAAAAGGAGGGGAGACGGTGGCCAAAAAATCTATCATCAACAAATGTCTGCGCCAGCCCAAATTCACTGTGCGCAAATACAATAGATGCAAGCTGTGTGGGCGCCCCCACGCATATATGCGTAAATTCGGGATATGCAGAATATGCTTCAGGGAACTTTCTTACCGCGGTGAAATCCCGGGCGTACGCAAAGCTAGTTGGTAATCTGGAAGGAGGTAGTATTGCATGGTCATGACTGATCCCGTGGCCGACTTCTTGACACGCATTCGTAATGCTAACACGGTTTATCATGATAAAGTGGAAGCCCCGGCCTCCAAAACGAAGAGGGCTATTGCCGATATTCTAAAGGAAGAGGGCTTTATTAAGGAATGCGAGTTTGTAGCGGACGGCAAGCAGGGTATAATAAGGGTTTATTTAAAATACGGCACCAGCAAGGAGCGGGTTATCACCGGCATTAAAAGAATCAGCAAGCCGGGGCTCAGGGTTTACGCCCGCAAAGATGCTGTTCCCAAGGTGCTGGGGGGTCTAGGGTTGGCCGTCATTTCCACCTCCAGGGGGATTATGTCGGATAAGCAGGCCAGGAAGCTTGGCCTGGGCGGAGAAGTTATATGCTATGTTTGGTAGCAGCACTTACTATATAATAAGCGAAGAACGCATAAGAATTTCCGGCGTCCGGCGTTCAATAGTCCGGCGCCTGATACACAGGAGGTGCAGGCATGTCCAGGATTGGTAAACAGCCCATCCCGCTGCCCCAGGGTGTGGAAGTGATAATCGAAGGCAACAACGTGCGGGTAAATGGGCCCAAAGGGGTGCTGGAGAGGGAATTGCACCGGGATATGATTGTTCATGTTGAAGATGGCATACTGCTGGTGGAAAGACCGTCCGAAATCGGATTGCACAAATCACTGCACGGTTTGACCCGTACCTTGTTGAATAATATGGTAACCGGTGTAACCAAGGGTTTTGAAAAGAACCTGGAATTGACCGGTGTAGGATATAAGGCATCCAAGCAGGGTAATAAACTGGTGCTGGCCGTCGGATACTCGCACCCGGTGGAGATTACGCCCCCGGAAGGATTAGAGATTGATGTACCCGCTGCAACTAAAGTTGTGGTTAAAGGTATGGATAAGGAAAAGGTAGGCGCCTTAGCCGCTAACATAAGGGCTGTCCGGGAGCCGGAGCCGTATAAGGGCAAAGGCATTAAATACGAAGGTGAACGGATCCGCCGCAAGGTGGGTAAGGCCGGCGGTAAAGGCAAGAAGTAGGGCGAAGGAGTTGAATTACTGGTGATTAACAAACCTGACCGCAACAAACTGCGTGCCAAGCGTCAGGGGCGGGTGCGCAATAAAATTAGCGGCACGTCCCAGCGCCCCAGACTGAATATCTTTCGCAGTTTGAACAATATTTATGCGCAGCTTATTGATGACGAAAATGGCGTTACCCTGGCCTCGGCTTCAACTCTTTCTCCGGAACTGAAGGGTAAACTGTCCGGCGGCAACAAGGAGGCAGCTAAGGCAGTAGGCGGTCTGATTGCCAAAAACGCCCTGGATAAAGGGGTTAACCGGGTGGTTTTTGACCGGGCTGGTTATATCTATCATGGCAGGGTCAAAGAACTGGCCGAAGCCGCCAGAGAAGGCGGACTGGAATTTTAAATAAATGCGGGCAGTAAGGAGGGAAGCTGGTGTCCAGGATTGATTCAGGGAAATTGGAATTAACTGAAAAAGTTGTTTATATCAACCGGGTGGCAAAAGTGGTCAAAGGCGGCCGGAGGTTTAGCTTTTCCGCTCTGGTTGTAGTGGGCGACGGCAACGGTCACGTGGGCTCAGGTCTAGGCAAGGCGGGCGAGGTGCCGGAAGCTATTCGCAAAGGAATTGAAGACGCCAAAAAAAATATGATCGATGTTCCTCTTTCGGGTACCACTATTCCCCATGAGATTACCGGTGTTTTCGGAGCTGGCAAGGTGCTGATGAAGCCGGCCGCCCCTGGTACCGGTGTTATTGCCGGAGGTCCGGTGCGGGCGATACTGGAACTGTCTGGAGTCCGGGACATACTCACAAAATCCCTGGGCTCAAACAATGCCAATAACATGGTTAATGCCACCATGACTGCTTTGAAGAATTTAAAAACCCCGCAGGAAGTGGCTCGCCTCAGGGGCAAGACCTTGGAAGAACTACTTGGTTAGGGGTGATAATGTGGCAAAATTAAAAATTACCCTGGTCAGGAGCTTGATCGGAAAACCCGAGAATCAAAGGGTAACGGTCCGTACGCTGGGGTTGAGAAAGTTAAACAGCTCCGTGGTGCAGGAGGATAACCCTCAGATAAGAGGAATGGTTAACAAGGTGTCCCACCTGTTAAGGGTGGAGGAAGTATAAGGAGGTGCAGCCAGTGGTCCAGTTGAATGATTTGCAGCCTAACCGGGGCGCCCGTAAGAAACCCACCCGGAAAGGGCAGGGCATAGGATCGGGCCTGGGGAAGACCGCGGGTAAGGGACATAAAGGACAGAATGCCCGCTCAGGCGGGGGTGTGCGCCCCGGATTTGAAGGCGGGCAAATGCCCCTGCAAAGGCGGATGCCCAAACGTGGTTTCACCAATGCCATGTTTAAAAAAGAAATAATTGCCGTAAATCTAGACGCATTAAACCGTTTTGAAGCCGGCGCGGTGGTAACGCCGGAAACCATGCTGGAAGCAGGTTTAATCAAAAAAGTTGGGGACGGTGTCAAAATACTAGGCAACGGCGAACTGACCAGGGCCCTGACGGTACAGGCCAACGCCTTCAGTAAATCGGCGGCGGAAAAGATTGCGTCTGCCGGTGGTAAAACTGAGGTGATTTAACATGCTGGATACTTTAAAAAATGCCCTGAAAATAGACGAACTCAGGCGCAAAATAACCTTCACCCTGGCCATGATTTTCATATTCAGGCTGGGGGCTCATATCCCGACACCCGGCGTAAACAGTGATGTGTTTGCTGATTTAGTTAACAGCAACGCACTATTTGGTTTTTTCGATGTAATATCCGGTGGTTCGTTTAAAAGGTTTTCCATTTTTGCCATGAGTATTACCCCGTATATTAACGCCTCCATCATTATGCAGCTACTTACGGTGGTTATACCCAAACTGGAGAGACTGGCTAAGGAAGGTGAAGAAGGCCGCAAACAAATTACCCAGTATACCCGTTACCTTACAGTAGTGCTGGCCTTTATTCAGGGTTTGGGTACCAGTGTGGCACTTAAGAGTGCGCTATATGCACCATCTGTTTGGAACTACCTGATGGTCGCCATGACCATTACCGCCGGTACCACACTACTGATGTGGATTGGTGAGCAGATCACGGAAAAGGGTATTGGCAACGGGATTTCATTGATCATATTTGCCGGTATCGTTTCCAGGCTGCCCAGTGCCTCCTTCAGCATAATCGAATATTTGAAGGCAGGTACCATTAACGTATTCAGTGTAATTTTACTGTTAGTTATTGCAGCCATCGTAATAGCAGCCATAGTCATCGTACAGCAGGGACAGCGACGAATCCCGGTGCAATACGCCAAACGGGTGGTGGGTCGCAGGGTGTATGGCGGACAGTCCACGCACCTGCCCTTAAGGGTGAATCAGGCTGGAGTTATACCAATTATTTTTGCATCATCCATATTAATGTTCCCGGAGCAAATCGCACGTTGGTTTACCGGCAACATGGTGGCTGAATGGTATCTAGCTGTTTTCAGCTGGGGACAACCGCTGAACGCGCTTTTCTACGCGCTGCTGATTATAGGCTTTACCTATTTCTACACGGCGATAATCATGAACCCGGTGGATGTATCAGACAACATTAAAAAATATGGCGGCTTCATACCTGGCATAAGACCCGGCAGGCCTACGGCTGAATATATCAGCCGTGTGTTGGGCAGGATTACCCTGGCTGGTGCGGTTTTTCTGGCGCTGATTGCCATTTTGCCGAACTTTGTAATGGCTGCCACCAAAATTCCCAATATATCTTTCGGTGGCACTGCCCTGCTTATAGCAGTGGGTGTCGCACTGGATACCATGAAACAGGTGGAATCCCATATGCTTATGCGGAGCTATCAGGGCTTCATTAAATAGGGCGGGTAATGCTCATGATAACCTTGAAATCTGAAAAAGAACTGGTCTATATGCGGGATGCCGGAAGAGTGGTGGCCGGGGCTCACCAGGAACTTGCCAAAGCGGTTAAACCCGGCATTACTACTGCCGAACTGGATCGCCTGGCAGAAGATTTTATTTTGGCCAAGGGTGCCAGGCCGGCTTTTAAAGGTTTGTACGGCTTTCCGGCCACCATTTGCGTATCGCCCAACGAGCAGGTGGTTCACGGGATTCCCGGTTTAAGGGTTCTGGAAAATGGTGATATTATTAGTATTGATATAGGGTCGGAAATAAATGGTTATTTTGGTGATAGTGCTGTAACGCTGCCTGTAGGTGAGATTACTGCCGGGGCAGCGAAACTGCTGGAGGTTACCGAAAGTGCACTGTACACAGGTATTGAAAAGGCCGTGGACGGAAACAGGCTTTCGGATATTTCCCATACCGTTCAAAAATACGTTGAGTCCAGTGGTTTCTCCGTCGTACGTGATTATGTGGGGCACGGCATTGGCAGCAGCATGCACGAAGAACCACAGGTACCCAACTTCGGCCGGCCCGGTCGGGGACCCAGACTAAAGGCTGGGATGACATTAGCCATCGAGCCAATGGTTAATATGGGCACTCATGAGGTAAGAACTCTTCCGGATAACTGGACTGTAGTAACCAGGGATTTGAAATTATCGGCTCACTTTGAACATACCATTGCCATCACCGCGCATGAGCCGGAAATACTGACCAGGCTTTAGCCAAAGCAAGGAACGGGGTATCCGAATCTGCTTGCTGGGGATCAGGCAAAGTTCCCCGCCGCGGGAGGTGTCCGGTTTGGAAGAACATTTAGTACCCGGTCAACTGGTAGTGTCGGTGTCCGGACGTGACCGGGGGAAATATTATCTGGTTCTGGATAAGACGGTTAATAATATGTATCTGGTGGCAGACGGTGAATACCGCAAAGTAGCCGGTCCTAAGAAAAAAAATATCAAACATCTTAGTCCGTTGCCGCAAATCGATGCTGAGTTTTCGGAAAAAATCAAATCCGGTCGCAAGATTACCGACCTGGATGTCCGGAAGGCTTTAAAAGGGATGCTCAATGTTGAAGGATAATAGTACCCCGTAATAAGGAGGTTGGCTTATTCCTAATGTCAAAGCAGGATGTTATAGAAGTAGAGGGTACCGTAATTGAGCCGTTGCCAAACGCCATGTTTCGGGTTGAACTTCAAAACGGGCATAAAGTGCTGGCCCATGTTTCCGGGAAAATTCGGATGAACTTTATTCGCATATTATCCGGGGACAGGGTTATGGTGGAGTTATCGCCTTATGATTTGACCCGGGGCAGAATAGTATACCGTTACAAATAAAACACCTAAGTAGTAAAACTCTTTATTGTAATCAGGTTTTTAGCCTAAAAGGGGGCTTAAATAATGAAAGTACGGTCTTCGGTAAAACCAATTTGTGAGAAATGTAAGATTATCAAACGCGAAGGCAAGGTCATGGTAATTTGCGAGAATCCCAAACATAAGCAAAGACAGGGATAATTGAAAGTACCACCCTTGGTATCCGTGGATGCTTAAACGGAAGTGCAACAAAGAGAAATATGGGAGGTGTAATCTGATACATGGCACGTATCGCAGGGGCTGATCTGCCCCGGGATAAGCGGGTGGAAATTGCTCTGACGTATATTTATGGCATTGGCAGGTCCACATCAAAAAAGATACTGGAACAGACAGGAATCAATCCCGACACCAGAATGCGCAACCTGACAGAGGAAGAAATAAACAGGCTCAGGGATGCCATTGAAAAGAATCACAAAGTTGAAGGTGATTTGCGCCGGGAGATAGCCCTGAATATTAAACGGTTGATTGAAATCGGTTGCTATAGGGGCTTAAGGCACCGCCGGGGACTTCCCGTCCGGGGCCAGCGCACCAAAACCAATGCGCGTACCCGTAAAGGTCCCAAGAAGACAGTGGGCGTGCGTCGCAAGAAATAGTTATTGTTCCCAAAAGACCGGTATTGCCGATAAATATGCGGTGCCGGGGGGTATTAAAAAAACTATTGGGGTTGAAAAACCCGGATGTAGGGAGGTTAGAGAATGGCACGTCGCGCCGTCCGTACCAAAAGGCGTGAAAGAAAAAATATTGACCGTGGGGTGGCCCATATCAAATCCACCTTTAACAATACCATCGTTACCATTACTGATGTCAAGGGTAACGCTATATCCTGGGCCAGCGCCGGACAGGTGGGATTTAAAGGTTCCAGAAAGAGTACACCTTTCGCAGCCCAGATGGCTGCTGAACAGGCTGCTAAAGAGGCCATGGAACACGGCATGAAAGAAGTAGAGGTAATGGTCAAGGGACCGGGGGCCGGCCGGGAGGCTGCCATCCGTTCATTGCAGGCTGCAGGCCTGGAAGTAAACCTGATTAAAGATGTGACACCTATTCCGCATAATGGCTGCCGGCCGCCCAAGCGCCGGAGAGTATAAGGAGGATTGATAGCTTAATGGCCAGGTATACCGGACCACAGTGCAGGCTCTGCCGCCGGGAAGGCATAAAGCTTTACCTCAAAGGGGACAGGTGCTATTCCGGAAAATGCGCGGTGGATCGTAAAAGTTACGCTCCCGGTGCGCACGGGCAAGCACGCGGCAAAAAAGTTAGCGAGTATGGCATACAGTTGAGGGAAAAGCAGAAAACTCGCCGTATTTACGGCGTTCTGGAAAACCAGTTTCGTGGTTATTTTACAAAGGCCGAGCGTCAGCAGGGCATAACAGGTGAAAACCTGCTCCGAATGCTGGAGAGAAGGCTGGATAATGTTGTTTACCGCCTGGGGTTGGGCGCTTCCAGGGTTGAAGCCCGGCAATTGGTGAGACATGGCCACTTTGCTGTAAATGGCCGCAAGGTTAACATACCATCATTTTTGGTAAGTGTTGGTGATGTAATCGAAGTCCGGGAAAAAAGCAAAGAATCCCCCCGGATCAAAGAATTGACCGAACGGGCGGCTGACAGGACATCCCCGGCATGGCTTGAATATGAACCGGCCCAGACCAGGGGGCGTATGGTAGCGCTTCCGGCCAGGGAGCAGATTGATGTCCCTGTACAGGAACACCTAATTGTGGAGCTGTATTCAAGGTAGTCCCCTTTTTGATGGAATGGCGGCGGATCTGCAAGGCGCTGCTATGGCACCACGTGTTATATTGCAAAATCATGCAGTTTCGTTCCCGAACAACTTGACGTGGCGGCGCCGGTGCTGGAAATGGGGCGGCGAGGGGCTTTTTTGTTGCCCGGAGCCCCGAGATTCTCATGTCTGAAGTCTTAGGACCGACGACTATTCTGGGAGGGTACCATTAGTATGTTGGAAATCGAGAAACCCAAGATAGAGTGCATTGAAACCAATGAGGACAATACCTACGCCAAGTTTGTAGTGGAACCGCTGGAAAGGGGATACGGCATAACCCTGGGGAATTCCCTCCGGAGGATTCTGCTTTCTTCTCTTCCCGGCGCTGCCGTGACTTCGGTGAAAATTGAAGGGGTATTACACGAATTTTCAACTGTTCCCGGAGTACAGGAGGATGTTACTGATATTATCCTGAACCTCAAGGGATTATGTCTGAAAATGTATTCCGATGAGGAAAAGTTACTGCGTATTGAAGCCAAGGGCGAGGGTGCGGTAACAGCTGGGGATATCATCGGTGATGCGGACGTGGATATATTAAACCCCGATTTGCATATCGCCACCCTTGCTTCCAATGGCCGTCTTTTTATGGAAATGGCCATTTCCAAGGGAAGGGGTTACGTGACGGCGGAGCGCAATAAAAAGGGTGAGCACATTATTGGTGTCATACCCGTAGACTCTGTGTACACCCCTGTACGCAGGGTGAATTATACAGTGGAGAATACCCGGGTGGGCCAGCGTACCGATTACGATAAGCTTACGCTGGAGGTGTGGACGGACGGCAGTATCAATCCTGATGAGGCCGTGAGTCTTTCCGCCAAGATAATGGGTGAGCATCTGCGTTTATTTATCGGTTTAACTGAAACAATTAACGATGTGGAAATAATGGTGGAAAAAGAAGAAGAGCAAAAGGACAAAATAATGGAAATGACCATTGAGGAACTGGATTTGTCCGTACGCTCCTATAACTGCCTGAAACGAGCCGGCATAAACAGCGTGGAAGAACTGACCCAGCGTAACGAGGAAGATATGATGAAAGTACGTAACCTGGGTAAAAAATCCCTGGAAGAGGTAATACAAAAACTTAACGAATTAGGACTTTCTCTTAGAAAAGACGACGATTAAGGGGGGAAAAACGGTGGGCTATCAAAAATTAGGATTGAATACCGGTCACCGAAATGCCATGCTGCGAAATTTGGTTACATCGCTGATCAAGGAAAAGCGTATTCAGACCACCGAAACCCGGGCTAAAGAAGTAAAAAGCATAGCTGAAAAAATGGTCACCTTGGCCAAGCGGGGAGATCTGGCCGCCCGTCGGCAGGCGCTGGCTTATATGTATGACGAAGAAGTTGTGCGTGATCTTTTTGACAAGGTTGGCCCCATATATGCTGACAGGCCAGGTGGATACACCAGGATCGTCAAGGTAGGCCACAGGCGGGGCGATGCCGCACCCATGGTAATACTGGAACTGGTGTAAGTGAAGGAAGCAACAAACTTTATATCCTTTGCCGGTGTCTCTCATTATTATAATGAGGGTGACAGTCCGGCTATAAATAATATTAACGCTGTAATACGACGGGGCGAATTCATAGCTGTTGTGGGCGCCAACGGATCGGGCAAGTCCACCCTGGCAAGGCATATGAACGCCCTGTTGTTGCCATCCCGGGGCAAGGTTCTAGTAAACGGCGCCGATACCCGGGATGCCGAAAAAACAGTGGATATACGCAAACATGTGGGCATGGTTTTTCAAAACCCGGATAACCAGTTGGTAGCAGCTTTGGTGGAGGAGGACGTAGCCTTTGGTCCGGAAAACCTGGGGCTAGACCCGGATGAAATAGTCCTCCGCGTTGATTCAGCCTTAACGGCGGTTGGCCTGTCGGAGTTTAGGAACAAGCCGCCCCACTTGCTTTCAGGGGGACAAAAACAGCGTCTGGCCATTGCCGGGGCTCTGGCCATGCGGCCGGACTACCTGGTTCTGGATGAGCCCACGGCTATGCTGGACCCCGGTGGCAGGAAAGAAGTTTTGTCGCTGCTTGGTTGTTTAAAAAAGGAATACGGCATGGCACTGGTATTGATAACCCATCTTATGGAAGAGACGCTGCTGGCCGACCGGGTATGGGTGATGTCCGGCGGTGCTCTTGTTGCAGATGATTCCCCGCGCCAGGTTTTCCGCCATTTGGAGCTGCTGGCGGAGGCCGGCCTTGAGCCTGCCCCCGCAGTAATGCTGGCAGCCAGGCTGAGAAGGGCCGGGTGGGACGTTCCGGAACATATTCTTACCCTGGATGAATTGGTGAACAGCATATGCCGGTTATAACAATGGAAGATGTACACCACGCTTATTTGAAAGGAACCTCTCTGGAAACCCATGCCCTGCAGAATATTAACCTGGAAGTGTCCGAAGGGGAAATACTGGCTTTAGCCGGACCCACCGGCTCCGGAAAATCTACCCTGGCCATGCTGCTTAACGGGCTACTGGTTCCTACCAGGGGCCGGGTATTGATCAACGGGCTGGATACAAGGCAAAAAAAATACCGCCGGGAATTGTGGCGGCAGGTAGGACTGGTTTTTCAGTACCCGGAATATCAATTTTTTGAGGAAAATGTTTTTAAGGAAGTTGCTTTTGGTCCTTCAAATATGGATCTCACGCCTGCAGAAATTGAGCAAAGGGTCACTCATGCTCTCAAAAATGTAGGACTGGATCCTGAAGTGGTTAGAGAGCGCTCCCCCTGGTCTTTAAGCGGCGGTCAGAGGCGCAGGGTGGCACTGGCCTCAATCCTTGCTAATAGACCCCGTGTACTGGTACTGGATGAACCCACGGCCGGTATAGATCCCGCCGGCAAGCGACAGATTTTCAAAACGATAAAAAAACTGAAGCAAGACGAAAGCATTACGGTGATACTGATAACCCACAATATGGATGATATAGCCTCAATGGCAGACCGTGTGCTGGTGCTGGAGAGGGGGAAACCATTTTTTATGGGGACGCCGGCGGAGGTTTTTGCAGATCCTCCGGGGCTGCGCTCCATTGGACTGGATGTACCCTTTGCAGCGGAACTTAAACACAGGCTCAACACCAACGGGGTGCCGCTACAGACAGACGGATTGACCATTGATGGGGTGGAGAAAGAAATAAACAGCTACCTACGTAGCAAAAAATCAGTAGTCAGTAGTCAGTAGTCAGTAGTTAGAATGAGAGAACGGTTTTTCGTCTCGAAGTATTCTGAATCCTGCCCTGAAAATACAATTTTCATCGTCTGATGGTGCCGTGTTAGCGGCATGAATGTCTGACTACTGAATTCCGAATACCTGAATAAATATTTCCGAAACAAAACTTCTTTTGCAAAAGGTTAGTAAATTGCTGGAAGCATATTCTCGGGGCATTAAAGAATTCTGACTACTGACTACTGAATAATGAGGTTTTTCCCTTGTTTGATGGATTAACTGTGGGGCAGTATATACCCGGGAATTCGCTTGTGCATAACCTGGACCCACGAACTAAAATATTGTCAATGGTTTTTATGATTATTGGCACTACCCTAGCCAAGGGTGCTGGCTTTGTGCCGGTAACCGGGGTACTACTGCTGTCAGTGCTGCTGTCAGGTATTTCACCCGTTTTTATATGGCGCGGCCTTAAAGCTCTTTGGTTTGTTTTGCTTTTTACTTTTATCTTGCAGGCATTATTTACTCCCGGGGAGCCGGTTTATACCCTGGCCTTTCTTACTGTCACCAGGGAAGGTTTGCTGCTGGGGGGGCAGATGCTGCTACGGCTAACGTTGCTGATACTGGCCAGTATCTTACTGATCATGACCACTACCCCGGTGAACCTTACAGCCGGCATAGAACAGTTGGCCCATCCGTTACGGCGGTTAGGGATACCCGTGCATGAGATGGCCATGATGATGACCATTGCCCTCCGCTTTGTACCGGCACTACTAGAGGAGGCTTTTACCGTGATCAGGGCTCAGCAGGCCAGGGGTGCGGGATTCAGCGGTGCCAGGCTGGAGAAAAAGTTTTATGCTCTGATATCTCTGATGGTTCCTGTGTTCTCGGGGGCCTTCCGGCGGGCAGAGGAACTTTCCACGGCTATGGAAGCCCGCTGTTATCGGGGTGGTGCCGGGCGCACAAAAATGAGGCAGTTGCATTACAACTCCAGGGATTATTGTGTGTTCGTCTTTTCCGGAGCTACCCTGGTGGCAGCGGTATTGCTCAGATAAAAAGTCGAATGTCAAATGTCGAATGTCAAATGTCAAAAGAAAGCTGGAAACCTGAGGCCTTGGATCTTAGACCTTGGACTTTAGACCTTGGACTTTAGACCAGAAAAATTGGGAGCCATGCGGAATATTAAATTAACCGTCGCTTATGACGGTACCAGCTACTGCGGTTTTCAGGAACAGAGGGGAACGGGACTTCTCACCATCCAGGGGGAACTGGAAAGGTGTCTGCACCGTCTTAGCGGCACCACTGTAAGGGTAATAGGGGCCGGCAGGACTGATGCCGGGGTTCATGCCCGGGGCCAGGTTATAAATTTCAACGCTGGCGGGTGGAATATACCTACGGAGAGAATACCTCTGGCCATGAACGGCTGCCTGCCTCCGGATATAGCGGTAGTAAATTCTGAAGATGTGCCCGAGGATTTTCATGCCCGTTTTTCGGCGGTGTCTAAAACCTACCGGTATGCAATTTATAATTCCCGTATACCCGATCCCATGTTCAGTCGCTACAGTTATTTTGTTCCCAAAGCGATAGATTTTAAAGCTGTCAGGGAAGCAGCGGCGCTGCTGACAGGCAGGCATGATTTCGCGGCCTTTAAGGCTGAAGGCAGTCCCGTTAAGTCCACAGTACGCCATTTGTTTAGCCTGGACGTTCAGGACACCAGCAAAATAGTGGAACTTTTCTTCAGGGGAGACGGTTTTTTATATAATATGGTGCGTATAATGACCGGAACCCTGCTGAAAGTGGGACTAAAAAAATACCCTCCGGAACATGTGCGGCTTATCCTTGAGGGCAGAAAGAGGGAACTGGCGGGGCCAACGGTACCACCCCAGGGCCTTTGCCTGATGAAGGTAGAATATTCAATATAAAGTTTCTTGACACTGGAAATTTAAAGTATTAAAATGTTTATATGTGCCACGCTCAGCCACGAGCCCCGGTTGAGCTGGCAAAGAGATATCTAATTATTACTTGTCGGAATTCGCTTTAGTGAATTCCTTCTATCCCAATCGCCAACCCCAATCGCCAACCACTAAAATGGTGGATGTAGCACAGGCTTTTTTGCAAGCTTTTTCAGGAGGGAATAGAGAATAATGAAAACAACATACATGGCCAAGCCGGGCGAACTGGAGCGCAAATGGTATGTTATAGACGCCGAAGGCAAGGTCTTGGGACGCATGGCAGCGGAAGTCGCCAGCATACTCAGGGGAAAACACCGCCCCACCTATACCCCAAATGTTGATGCCGGTGATCATGTCATAATTATTAACGCTGGCAAGGCGGTACTTACCGGAAACAAGCTACAGAAGAAGGAATATATTCGCCACAGCGGTTATCCCGGCGGATTGAAAAGAACCAGCTACGCCATTGTGATGAGGGATAGGCCCGAGCTGGCAATTAGAAAAGCTATTGAAGGTATGCTTCCCCACAACCGCCTGGGAGCGGCCATGGCTAAAAAATTGAAGGTGTACCGCGGACCAGAACATCCACATCAGGCTCAAAAGGTCGAAGCCTGGTCAAGGTAGATGACCAGGGAATAATGAAAGCAGCTGCTGCAACGTAATGGAAGGAGGAAAATCTTTGGCTCAGGTCAAATTTTACGGCACAGGCCGCCGCAAGAACGCGGTGGCAAGGGTGTATATTTATCCAGGCGAAGGAAAAATAACCATTAACAATAAAGAGGTACTGGCTTATCTTGGGCGCAGGGTGCTGGAAATGGTGGTACGTCAGCCCCTGGAGCTTACAGGTACTGCGGGCCGCTTCGATGTTTATGTCAAGACCCTTGGCGGTGGCGTTAGCGGCCAGGCCGGGGCTGCACGGATGGGGTTGGCCCGGGCGCTGGTGCAGTCGGATCCCAACCTGCGGCCGGCATTAAAGAAAGCTGGCTTTTTAACCCGCGACCCGAGGATGAAGGAAAGAAGGAAATACGGTCTCAAAAAGGCTCGCAAGGCTTCACAATTTTCGAAACGTTAAAGGAAGGGCAACCTTCCTTTTTTCATATATTCCCTCTCTTTTTCATAAAATTATTGTAACTGTTCAGTCCAAGGTCGAAAGTCTAAAGTCTAAAGTCGAAGGTCTCAGTTTCCCAGTTCTCGTTGACTTTTGACATTCGACTTTTGACAGTTTATTTGGCCAATGAAAAAGGAGGGATTTTTGTTGCCTGTTTTTACCAGGCTCCCGAAGAGGTCTTATTGGCTGGTGGGAGCCTTTATCGCTGTCCTGGGCTTTTTAGTTGCCGGACTCATATCCGGGTCGCTGGAAAGAAGGTCAATCGAAGCTCTTTCCCGGGTTATGGTAAACAGGGTCGTGGTTGTAGACCCCGGGCACGGGGGTATTGATCCTGGAGCCAAGGGCTCCGGTGGGGCAGTGGAAAAGGAAATTACCCTGGCTGTAGCCAATAAACTGGCTGATTTTTTACGACAGTCAGGGGCTAGGGTGATTCTTACCAGGGAGACGGATACCATGTTATGCGATCCCGATACCAGTGGGCTGCTGGCTAAAAAAAGGCAGGATCTTTCCAGGCGGGTAAACATGGCCAATGAAAATAAGGCCGACGCTTTTGTAAGCATACATGTAAACAGCTATAAGTCCGACAGCCGGCAGCACGGGGCCCAGACCTTTTCCCAGCCCGGGTCCGAAGAAAGCAAGGAGTTAAGCAAATCCATTCAGGCGGAAGTAATCCGCCTGCTGAAAAATACCAAACGCAAGCCTAAGGAGGTAGATTACTTTACCGGTAGAGAATCCCAAATACCTTCAGTTATCGTGGAGATTGGTTTTGTTTCTAACCCGGAGGAAGAAAAACTGTTGCAAGACCCGGGATACCAGACAAAAGTGGCTTTTAGCGTATATGCAGGGATTGTTAAATATTTTGCCGCATCCCGGGAATAATGGCAGGTTTTTATTGTTTCTGAAAGGAAACAAGGGATAAATAATTCGTGGCCTACAGTTTGTGGGTAATTTGATGTTTTTCTATTAAAATGGTAATAAAGGGCTGACATAAGAGTTTTATTTTGAGGGATTATAACACATGGGTTCCTAATATTTTAATTAGGAGGTATGTGGATGATTAAAGCATGGAATGACTCTCAGAAAGGTGTGGAAGTCAAACCTGCTGCCTACGCCAATGAGGCCATGGTTTGTTATAATGGTCTGCTGGCAAAGTCAGGTGCCGACCAGGTATACCTGCACTGCGGTTTCGGCGACCCCAGGCACTGGAGCAATACCAGCACCCAGAGGATGGAGCGTACTCCCAAGGGCTGGGAGAAAGCTATCAGACTGGCGGATAATCAGGCCATTATTTGTTTTAAGGATTCAGCCAATAACTGGGACAACAACAACGGATTCAACTGGACCATCTACTAGGTTTTGCAAGCGCCCGGAAATCCGGGCGCTATAATTTTTGTGTGCGCATGTAAGTAACGTAATGCATTACTTTTTCAAGATGGAAAGCTATATGTCTTCACGCCAGGAATCGATCATACTGTTGTTCACGGCTATGGCCCCGGAGTAAAACCTGTTGATGTGCCAGCCCTCCAGCCCGGGTAGGTATGTTACGTACTTGCTATCAAAAATTGATTTGGGGTTGTAATAAATCATATTGGCATAGCCCAGCATGAACAAAACCTTTTTGCCGGGGTTGGCATTGGCTATCCAGAGGGCCTTGTCGCATGTAAATTCCTTAATTTCTTCAGGTTTAGTACTGTAGTCGGCGTCGGAGAAGGAAAAATATTTAAGAGGATCAATCCTGGCAAATACATACAATATGCTTTCTTCCTCATCGCTAATACGTATCTCCCTGGCGTAGTAAGTCACATTCACCGGGCTAAGGTTTATGGCAATGCTGCCGAACCTGCTGTTTAATGTGTCCGTCAGATCCGCATAGTTATCCTGGGTCTCGGTAAATGGTTTAACCATGCCGTTTTTAATCCAGGAGTTGATAGATTCCGTGTATAAAAAGGCGCGGTAGATCAAAGCAGCCGCCTCGGCTCTGGTCAATTGGCCGGTGGGCCTGAAGTTGCCGTCACCGTATCCCCGGATAAGTCCCTCCTGAAGGGCGGGGGCGATGTCCGGCCCGTATTCAGCCGCAAATTCTTCGTAGTCTTTAAATTTCTTCAGTCTATCCTGCCAGTCCGCCTGCTTCTTCAGTTTTTTTGCCCTGGCCAGCGCGGCTACGGCTTCTTCTCGCAGAATTGGCACGTCCGGCCGGAAAAACAGGCCTTCATTGGTTTTAGTGGAGTTGAAAAAATCTTTGGCTTTCTCTGCCTGGGGTAAGCACCAGTGGCTTAGCGGTACATCCGTAAAGGTTGGGTCGCTTACCCCGGCAACCTTCAGACCAGCGGCATTAACCAGCATGGCGGTAAATTCCGCCCGGGTAACCGAATTATCAGGCCTGAATTTCCCGTCTGAATAACCTGAAATTATGTCCCTTTCCACCATTAACTGAATGGTGCCGGCGGCCCAGTGGTTCGAAGACACGTCGTTAAAGGCTTCATATGCCGGGGCCATGCAAGGGAAAGCTGTCAGTGATATGTAAAATATGGCGAGAAAAAATAGTTTTTTAGTCATCAGCCCCCTGTGATACTTCTATATATATTAAGACGGTATTTGGTGGATAATTGTTCCAAAAGAAATATTGCCCCGACCGGGTAAATAGAAAAGCTGGATTATATTCCCGGGGCAAGGCTATAGGTGTATAAGGGGCATTAAATAATGAAAGGGCTTCACCCCCCCGGGGTGATAACCCTTTTATCTCGCTAACAGCCTGTAAGACCTCGTCCTCGAATGTCGGGGATCAACGGTCTGTAAAGCTCGTTTAGTTGGGGACATTCCTCTGACCCTAGATCCAGGCTCCAAAGAGAGGTGTGTCCCCATACCTTTATGTTCAATCTAAGGGTTCGGTAGGGGAATAATCCCTTCCGAACCCAAGGCTCACTTATATTATGCGCTAAAATTGTACGGCCTTGCCGAATTCATGTGTAAAACGCATGGAGTCAAAAAGCTGTATGTCCTGCTTGGATACTCCTGGCCCTATTTTGGCCATCAGGACATTGGCGGGGTGCTCCAATATATCAGGATCGTCAGTAGATATTGTTTTCAATCCGGCCTCGGTGAACATACCTGTAAGCATCTTCTGGTACTGCCAGACATCCAGGCCGCTGTTTCTGAGATCCCAGTGCCAGGCATACTCCATGGTGATAGCTATGAAGTCCTCCAGGAACCTGGCTGCAAATCCTACTTTCAACAGGTTTATACCAATTTTACAGTTGCGCCAGTCTGTGCTTGTTTCTATGCCGCCCATTTCCAGTATCCTGGGATGCTTACTCCAGCGGGTGTATTCGTCAGGCGGATGAAAGGTTACATAGCCTACTATTTCTTTCTGGTGTCTGGCGATATAAATTAGGCCTTTTGGCATTCGGGCAATGCTGCTCAGAGCCTGTTTTTGTTTCCGGGCAGGCCTGAAATTATTTAAATTACCGTTCATGCTGAGTGTCTCAAGATAATCTCCTGGAGCCGGGCCCTCAATGACGACATTGCCCCTGGGAGTTTGTAGTTCCATGACATCCTGAAGCATGTTGGTCATCACCTTCTTCTATTGGTAACCGCCTGACCATTAAAAAAGCAGTTTACCCATCATATTAGCTGCTTAGAATTATTATAGTTATACAGTCCGGACATTACAATAGACCCAGAGTATTAGCTGCAATTAAAAATTTTATAAAAATTCATTTCATTTTTTATCGTATGGAAAATTGCCATAATGGAAAAGGTTATGATAAGATAACAACAATAAGAGGTGTTGCCAATGTCAGCAGAAAGCTACGACTTGATGGAGAAAAGACTGATTAAAATACTGACGGAAATATACGATATGCAGATGCGCCATTTTTTTGCCGACGACCTCATGCCGGACCTGCTGGATAAAATAGGCGTGGATGAGACAGAGGCCACCGTTGTTTTACAATAACTAAATATTAAAAGCCGCTTTAAAGCCCGAGAATTCGGGCTTTTCTTTTGTCAATCTTTATGCATTTTTATGTTGTGTATTGTCGTGTATATAAATATAATAGGGTTAGAGGTGAATTTATGTATCTAAAGAAAAGTATGAGCAATGGTAAACCCTATTTATCTTTTGTCCAAGGTTACAGGCA